>DYLG01000242.1 GCA_020722215.1 Desulfomonile tiedjei | reverse complement strand
GGTACGGCCTGGGCGCAGTGGCGTCATCCATTGAACTGGCATCGGAACTGAATCGGGCCGCGAGCAGTACAAGAAAGATCCCGGTACACATCAAGATCGACACCGGGATGGGCAGATCGGGCGTATGGGTGGATGAGGCCGTGCCTTTCGTCGAAAAGGTCTTCGGCATGAGGCACCTCGAAGTGGAAGGCATAATGACTCACTTCTCGAGCGCGGACGATCCAGCCTCGGACGACTACACGCGAGCCCAGATCCGAGCGTTCAAGGGCCTCTTGGATGAACTGGGCAGGCGAGGCTACACATTCAAGCACATCCACGCTGCGAATACCGCTGCGCTGACGCGGTTCCCCGAAACCCGGTTCAACATGGTCAGACCTGGCCTGGGGATTTACGGCCTTTATCCGTCCGATGCGCTGCGGCCGCTCATAAAGCTCGAGCAGGCGGTGACTTTTTCCACCAAGATAGCCCAGATCAAGGAGCACCCTCCGGGGCGCTGCATTTCGTACAATCGGCGCTTCACCACGAGCCGTGCCTGTAGAATCGCCACCTTGCCTGTCGGGTACAATGACGGATATCCCAGGTTTCAGTCCAACGTCGGGCAGGTTCTCGTCCGGGGCCGCAGAGTACCTGTTGTGGGGACGGTTTGCATGGACAACACCATGATCGACGTTAGCGACGTGCCCGAGGCCCAAGTAGGCGACGAAGCGGTGCTTTTCGGACGCCAGGGTGATGAAGAGATCCTCCCGGATGAAATCGCTGAGAACGGCCGGACCATCAATTACGAAATAGTGTGCAAGATCTCTCCGAGGGTCACCAGAATATTCGTCCAGACATGAGGAGGGATCCAGTCAGAGTAAGAGCGGCGTAGGATGCGCTGAGCGAAGCGCATCGTTCGCGGAAGAAGCTCCGATCCCGCGTTCTGCGGGACGGTTCCCTTCGGGGCATCCGGGGTGGCGGTGGGACGGGCATCCTGCCCGTCATTTCGGTCGCGAGGAACCGGGCCTACACCTACCGGGACGGCTCCGGATACCGGGCTGAACTTCGGAAAAGGAACGTAAGACCCGACCGCAGGAAAACCGGCATGAAACGGACCATGTTCAGCGAAAATTCGAGAAATCTCGAAACCGAACCGTTGGCGAGCCTCATTTTTCGCAGGGCGGGTAAGCTGGTTTCACTATGTCTGGCGCCGGCGGCGCTTTTTTTCATATGTCCGCAGGCCGCCGCGCAGGATTTGCCCCTAATTTCGGACGAAATCAAGAGCGCCGCGAAGAGATCGACAATCCTGCCGACTGAGATCCCCATTGAGATTTCGGCAGAGAGAGTCCGTTTCAACTATGAGACGGAAACGTACACGGCAAGCGGCAACGTCACGCTCAGCCAGGGAAACACACGCATCAGGGCCGACACGATACGCTATGATGGGCGCACGGGAATCCTGACGGCTGAGGGAAAAGTCATTGCGCGAACGGGCGGCGACGTGCTTGAAGCGGAAAGGATCTCCATCAACCTGGGTCAAACCAAGGGCGTCCTGGTCAACGGCAAACTGTTCCTCACGAAGCACAACATCTACCTTGAGGGAGAAAAGCTCGAGAAGACGGGGGATTCATCGTACCGGATTCACCGGGGGAGTTTCACTACGTGCGACGGGCTCAGACCGGACTGGAGGATAACCGGCCGCGATCTGGACGTCACTCTGGAGGGTTACGGCACTTTGAAGCACGGAGTTTTTTACGTCAAGGACATACCTGTGCTTTACGTGCCTTGGATCATGTACCCGGCCAAGCGTAAGCGGCAGAGCGGGTTCTTGATGCCTAATCTCTCCAATAGCAGCCTGAGAGGCTTTGATCTTCGTCTCCCTTTGTTCGTCGCGCTGTCGCGCAGCTCGGATCTCACCTTAACTCCGCGAATTTGCACGAAAAGGGCGTACCAAACTGCTCTGGAATTTCGTTACATCCCATGGGAGGACTTAAAGGGCCGATTTTATGGGGAACACACGTACGATTGGGAGTACGGTTCAGGGGAGTCGCCAAGGAGTCACCGCTTCTATTTCACATGGCACCATGATCAGGATCTCATCGGGCTTGCCACGCTCAGGGCCAACGGCGCGTGGGTTTCGGACCGGGACTATTTCGATGTCTGGGGTGGCAGCTTCGACAGACGCAGGCGAGTGAGGTACCTTGAATCCAACGCGATCCTGTACAAACAGTGGGACAATGTGTTGTTTCAGGCGGAAGCGAGACATTTTGACGATCTCGACCTGCCGGATAATGCCGTTACCGTGCAGAACTTGCCGATCGTCACAGGCACGTTGTTTAATCAACGGATCCCGTACACCCCGCTGTATTTCAGCTCCAATGTGATGTACAACCACTACTATGCTCCGATAATGGATAAGCAATGGCTGGGAAGCAGATTTCGGGTGAATGCCGGCCTGAGCCTCCCCATTGCTCTCGGACGCTATCTGAAGATGGAGCCCTCATTCAGATATTTCGCAAAAGCTTACATCGCCGACTACTATGAGAAGGACAAGAGCGTCAAGAGCGTAAGGGCTCTACGAACGGACCTCTATGAAATCAAAACCGATCTGTTCACCGACCTTCAGTCTGTCTACAATTTCCCGATTCTCGGGTTTCAGCGCACAAAGCACAGTATACGCCCAAGGGTGACCTGGACATATAGACCCCCCGGAGCCCAGATCACCTTCCCCCGGTTTGACGAAACGGACACCATTGACCGGGCGAGTCTCCTGACCGCAGAGATTCGCCAGTCTCTCAGCGGACGGCTCGGGCCCCGTCAGTACCTGGACTTCATGACTCTCAGCATTTCGCAGGGATACGACTTCCTGAAGTTCAACGACCAGGAGCCCGTTCGGGGCGAGGATTCCCCATTAGGGGGTTGGACGAACACTCTGGCTGAACTCACGTTCCGCCCTCATACTCTGGTGGACCTGGTGGCTCAGGGGGAATACGACCTCAGCGCCAAGTCCCCTCGGAAATACGGCATGAGTCTGGGGCTGATGGATCACCGTGGAGACCTCGTAAGGGTGCTGCACCAGTTTGTGGGCGAGGGCGAGAGTCAGGAACTCAACCGGCAGACCAACGTGAGCCTTCAAGTGAAGCTCGGCTCCACCTTGGACTGGTTCTTCGAGAACCAGTACACCCACAGACACGACTTCTCGTATTACACGGGCTTTGGCCTCGTTTACCATCCCCAGTGCTGGAACATAGAGCTTAAGTACTCCGAGGCCAGGGAAAAGGACCCGCTCACCAACAGAATCAAGGACCCGGATCAGGTCGTGTACATGACCCTCTCTTTGTACGGGCTAGGCCAGGTCTACAGGATGTCCCGAGAATGGAGCGACCTGCTCGGCGGCGGCCCTGTGCGCAGCGACTCAGGCGGGCTTTGACCGAGGTTCCTGGAGAATGCAATCGTTACCAAAGGGAGTTTCTGATTCGTTGGTACGGCGCGGGTATCAAACCCGCCCGTCCGCGAAATTCATTCGGAGGGAAATACCGGGACGCCTTATATGCCTCTTGTCGCTTCGCGGCCCGGACGTATAACATCCGGGCTACCCGGACGTCATGCCGCGATTCGAGCATCGTCAAGGGCTGTGATACACTCTCCTATCGTCTCTGCAACTGCTGCCTCACCGAATCCTGAAACCTCGGCGGCCGAGGCTGACCGCCGGAAGGGAGGACTTCCGTGGGATCCGACACCAGGGGCGGGACGCCTTCGATCAACTCTTCGTCTTCGATATTGATGGAATTCCTCGTAACTGTTGCCAGAGTCTCCCCGGATTGGTTGACCACGACGAAATCTACCGGCATGTTTCCTCGTCTCATTGCATCTCGCACTTTTGAGAGCTGATCAATCTTTTCTGCCTTCGAGAGCCCTTCCCAACGGCCCCCGGCGGTGAAGGTCCGATACTCCTCGTCAACTGCGGAGAATATGTCGGACATGATCATGGTGTTTACTTCCAGTTGAACAACCTGGTTGTTGAGCCTGCCTACCATGTGCTGGGCGCTTTGCATGGGGGTTCGCCCCTTTTCCTTCCACTTGTTCAGATTCTCTATGTGGCGACCCGCTGCGGTTTGGGACGCGCTGAGCATGAAGTCCTTTGCGAAAAAGAACAGGGCAACTGCAATTGGTGCGGCTATGAGAAAACCTATGCCTATCGGAGGAATCCGATCGAAAATCCCTCGCTTTTCCTTGACCTGCTCCCATCTTCCCGCTCCGGACAGGATGTGGCCGCATTCCGGACAGGAGAGGGCCCTGGAATGAACCTCAGCCCCACACTGGGGACAGTTATTTATAGATCCCTTCGGCGCTTGGGCTCGGCCTGGCGGCACACGCGCCGACTCCGTCCGTCCGCCTGCCGGGCCGGGATGAGGCGCCGGGCCGCCGACGCCGGGGCGATGGGGAGCGGAGACGGCCGGCTTCTGTCCCCGGTCCGAAGGACGTAGCATCCCCTTTTCCTGCAGGAGCTTGACCAGCTTTTCCAGGGCCTTGGGGCTCAGGCTGTGCAGCCGCATGAGTTCCATGTCGGTTTTTCCCGAACGGTAGTCCTCGATGAACTGCTTTGCATTGACTTTCTGCTTTTGTTCGGCCATCTGAAAACCCTCCGGCCTGCGGCCTCCGTGCCGGTCCTTATTACATCGTTGAGCAATTTCGGTAACGTATCTGGGCGACTGCCTCCGTCATTCCGGCGGAAGCCGGAATCCAGCTCTTTTCTTGATTTCCTGGACCCCGGCTTTCGCCGGGGTGACGGCTCGTAATGTGCGACCGTATTTACGAAAACCTGTACTTAGGTCAACGACCGGCAAGATGCCGGTCGCTACCATCCAGCCTCGACCCATACGATTCCCATGGTTACCGCACCCTAATAAACTCCTATTCCACATCGGCAAGCATTTGCACCGGTCTTCCCGGCGACAGCTCCCACTCAAGGCCCCAGAGTCTGACGGCGCCATCGGCCGAGCCGCTTGCTATCATGGCACTGTTCGGGAATAAGAGCACGGTCCGCACCGACGACGAATGGCCCTCCAACAGAGCGATGCTTTCTTGACGTGCAAGGTCCCAAACCCGCAGTGAGCAGTCGTCGGAACCCGAAACGCACAAAGCCTCATCTTCCGACACCGAGAAAGAACGAACCGGACCGGTATGACCTCTAAAGGTCGCCAGATTCAAGGAAGAACTCACCTTGTACACAGTGACTTCGCCCGTTTCCAGACCGACGAAAAGAGTATCTTCTCCGACGGTAAGCTCCGCAGCAGTGACCTTTATCTCCAAGTCGCGAAACGCGCCTATACCGGTTCCGGTTTTCGTGTCCCATCGCTGGATTCGCGTTTCGTTTCGGAGCGTGTACGCATGCTTCCAGTCAGCAGAAAAACAGATGAAATCCTTGGCCTGGATCTGCGAGGGACGGGCACTCCTCTCACCACTGTCCAGGCGAATTCTAACCAGCTTGTTTCCCGAGGCCCGTGCCATAATCTCCGATGCATCGTGACTGAGGGAAAGCGGAGCGGTGACGTCCTCCCATTCGGCAAGGACCGTGCCGCAAATATCCCACTTCTTGAGGACCTCGTCATCACCTCGAGTAAGGTACCCCCCCTTGTTGGGGAGGAAAAACACCTCCCGGACGGGGCTCCCATGCCTGCATCGCTGGACTAGGCGGCCCGTAACAACGTCCCAGACGACCGCGCTGCCGTCAACGCTTCCCGTCAAAAGCATAAGATTGTCAGGAGAAGCGGCGACAGATGTCACAGTGTCTTCATGTCCGTGAAAAGAGCGTATGAATGCCGTGGACCGCAGCGAGGTTCTCTTGGCGATTGCGTGCAACGCGTTGCGCATCAGGATGGCTTCCCTCGTCCATGAGTAGCCCGGAAGTTTCCTTATGCGCTCGAAACTCTGCACTGCTTTCCCCATCCGTTGTTCCTGCCAAGCCTTCCCGAAATCCGCCACAGCCTCGGTAAAAGTGCCGTGTAGCTTGGCAAGGTCTTTGAACGTGCGCGGTCTGCACAAAGCAGGTTCCAGGAAATCGCGGGAAAACCATCCGGTGTCCAGTGTCCAGAGTCGGATGGATCCCTTGGCCCCTGCTACCATCAAATCCCCGCCGTCGGGAGAGACGGCACATGCAACCACTTCTTCGCCGGCAAAGAGAAT
>DYLG01000241.1 GCA_020722215.1 Desulfomonile tiedjei | reverse complement strand
CCCAGTCTATAGAAGACGCGAAGTCAAAATGCAACACTTATTTTGGGACGGTCGCCAAGAGAATCGAAGAGGCTGTAGCAGACATTCAAGGCCTGCGGAAAGTGGAATCGGTCTCACGCGCTGGTGAGGCGGAAGTGACCCTGCAATTTCATCTTGGCCGGGATGTCTCCGAAGCCGCGCTGGAAATCCGCAGCCGGATTCGCGGCCTGTGGCCTACTTTTCCCGTTGATACGCGATTTCCCGTAATTGAGCGCTTCAATCCCGCTGATGAACCTCTGGCCGTGCTGGCGGTAACGCGAAAGGGCAAGCCGGCGGCAATCGCCGACTGGGTCCAGAATACCCTGAAGCCCCAGTTGAGCAGAATTCCCGGGGTGGCCTCAGTCCGCGTTGCCGGTGCTCCTGCCACCGAAATCATAGTCGAGTGCGACGCAGGGAGGATACGACCATTGGGTATGACCGTGCAGGAAATGTGCCGGGCAATCGAAACAGGACACACCACTCTGCCCGCGGGATTTCTCATATTGGGTGACAGGCGCCTGGCGCTCCGTACAACAGGGAGCTTTCAAACTCCGGAGGAGATAGCCCTCCAACCGGTAAGGGTCACCGATTACGGCAACGTGATCACCGTGGGCGATTTGGCCCAGGTCCAGCGGGAAACCCTGACCCCCGAGGAAATCACCCGATACAACGGAAGACCGCTGGTCACCGTCGCGGCTCATCGTTCGCCGGGCTCGGATATGAGGCGGCTGTGGCAGTCGATCAAGAAAAAGATCGATGAGATACAGAACGAGTACCACGGCGAGTTCAAAGTGGACGTGGTCTTCAGCGAGGCGGAGGAGCTTGAGAAGATCATCAACCGCCTGCTGGGAATTATCCCTCTCACTGTGGTAGCCAGCGGACTGGTTCTTTTTCTGTTTCTGGGGACCCTTTCATCGACGCTGTTAGTGTTGGCTGCCATTCCTTTCTCCTTGCTGACTTCCGTTCTTGTGATGCACCTTATGGGAATTCCACTGGATCTCTTGTCACTCAGTGGATTGACTCTGAGCATGGGCATGCTGGTTGATAATGCCATCGTAGTCATTGAGTCGGTAAATCGGCGATGGAGCGAGGGTATGCTCGGCCCTGACGGCGTAGTCCGAGGCGCCGGAGAGGTTGGTCTCCCGCTTTTCCTGTCTACGCTGACCACGACTGTGGTGTTTCTTCCCATATTGTTCGTGTCCAAGGAGATCAGGCTCTTTTTTGTGGGATTCACGTGGACGGTGTGCATTTCACTGGCCGCATCGCTGGTTGCGGCAATAGTGCTTGTACCGGTCCTGCTGGGTTTCCTGAGGCCTGGAAGAAAGACGCGGCGCTCGGCTTTCAGTCTCTACGATTTCACAGGTCTTTACGGTCGTTTTCTCGGGGGTCTCCAGGCCCACAAGTTCGCCACGTTCGCAGTAGCCTTAGGAGTGCTGGTCGTGGGAGGACTTCTTGCTTCGGATCTCAAGTTTCGACAGGCGCCACCCGAGGATGCAAGTGATTACAGAATACTGATGGTTATGCCCCCGGGCACTTCCAAGGAAACGACGGACGTTCAGGCAATGGCCCTGGAAAAGAAGTTGGCCGATCTTGGAATCCTCAAGCGAATCCATGTGGAGGTAAGCCAGAACCAGGCCCGTTTTCTAGTGTCAGCCGGAAAGGGGGACGCATCAAGCGGGCTGCTCGACCGGCTTCGGAAGCTGCTTGCGAAGAGCGAGGAAATCCAGTACCACATCCTGCCCGTTGGTCAGGAGGCCGCGGACAGGGTCATCTCACTGCATCTCAAAGGTCCCGACTCGGAAAAGGTCAATGGCCTTGACGAACCGGTCAGGCGGGCGCTCGCGGGAGTCAAGGGGATCAAGGATATCGTTGTCAGACAGGGCAATCCCGTGCCGGTCATTGAATTCAAGGTTCACCATGACGACGCCGGATTTCGGGGAGTTCACGCCAAAGGGCTGGCAGAGGAACTACGCGGACACATGACCGGGCCCGTGGCTGCAAGGATCTCGGCAGAAGGGAAAATCACACAGGTTCGAGTGAGAGCCAAGCGAGATCTTCAGGAAGGCCTTAAGCCTCTGGAAGACGCTCTTATTCCCACTGACCGGGGGCAATTGGTTCCTCTCATGGACTTGGTTGAGCGTACGGTCAAGCTCGCGCAAAGCGATTTGCACCGCCAAAACCGCAGACCGGTCTTAACCATGACGCTTCTGCTCAACGAGGATCCGCTTTCGGTGGCGGATCGAGTCCGTACGGCTCTTGAAGCCGTGGATATGCCGCCGGGATATGGGTACATGTTCGGGGACGAAATCGGGGATATCCTCAGGACACGTGAGGAAATGCTCGTGGCCGGCGGCCTGGGGCTTGTGCTGATCTATCTCATTCTCGCTGCCGCAACGGAATCTTTGATTCAGCCGTTTATTATAATGGTTGCCGTGCCGTTCGCACTCGGCGGTGTGGTGGCAGGCTTGAGAATCACCGGGACCCCGGTTGCGATGCCGGTTTATCTGGGAATGATCGTGCTGTGCGGTCTGGTGATCAACGTGAATATCGTCATGGCCCACGCTATCAATGACCGCATCCGCGGTGGAGACCCCATCGAACAAGCTGTCCGCGGCGGTGCACAACGCCGCTTCCGTCCCATCCTGATGACGGTTCTAAGTACCGTGTGCGGTGCGTTGCCGATGATGTTGGACCGGGGGGCCGGCTCATCCATGTGGGCGCCCTTCGCGTTGACTCTCGCCACCGGAATGATTACTGCGACGGTTTTCTCTTTGATTCTTACCCCGCCTCTGTTCATGGCTGTGGAGAGCTTCAAGCAAAATCGCCGATCTCTTCGGTCCGGCCCCCAGTTTTCTTGACGGATATCTCCGGGCCTTGTGCGCGGGGCTTAGGCGGTCCGGGAGAGGTCTTGCGGAGCTTGACATGAGCAATTGCCGCATATATTTGTAAGTAGTCAGGGCAAACCGGCTGAATGTGGGTGACGCGGCGGGTCATCCGCGCGATTTTCACCGATTTGTCGGTGTCCCCTGGTGATAATACATCGAAATGGTACCGAAACAGTGGGTGAACACATGGATTCCAAAGACGATTTCTCCGAACAAGACGGGAATCGGATTCCGCAGATGGATTTTGCCGACATTCCGGACGTCTTGCCAATGCTGCCGGTCAGGGATGTGGTCATATATTCGTACATGATACTTCCCTTGATGGTGGGCAGGCGCAGGTCCATCAAGGCCGTGGAAGCGGCATTGTCTCGGGACAGGCTCATATTCCTGGCAAGCCAGAAGGTCTCAACGGATGAGGACCCGGATCCTGACGCCATGTACAAGACCGGTACGGTCGCAATGGTAGTGAAAATGCTCAAACTACCGGACGGCCGGGTCAAGATCCTTGTACAGGGCCTGGCCAAAGGACGAATTCTGGAATACGTCTCCACTGAGGAATTCTTTACCGTCAAGATCGAAAAGATAGCCGAGCCGCAGGTGAAGCCTCTCTCAATCGAGGTTGAGGCCCTGATGAGATCCGTCAAGGAGAACTCCGAGAAAATTCTCCAGCTTCGGGGAATCATCTCTCCGGACGCCGTGGCTATTCTCGACTCCATAGAAGATCCGGGCAGACTTGCCGATCTGGTGGCTTCGAACCTTAAGCTCAGGGTCGAGGAATCCCAGGCCATATTGGAGGTGATCGATCCTATCGAGCGACTGCTCAAGGTAAACGAGCTGCTGTCAAAAGAACTTGAGCTGTCTGCCATGCAGGCCAGGATTCAAACCCAGGCCAAGGAGGAAATGGGAAAGACTCACAGAGAATACTTCCTCCGCGAACAACTCAAGGCCATCCAGAGCGAGCTTGGGGAAATAGACGAAAAGACGAAAGAAATCGACGAGTTCCGCGAGAAGATTGCCAAGGCCGCAATGCCCAAGGAAGTGGAAAAGGAAGCCCAAAAACAGCTCAGCCGGCTCGGGCAGATGCACCCGGACGCGGCCGAGGCTTCAATCATTCGCACATACCTTGACTGGATGGTGGAACTGCCGTGGTCCAAAGGCACCAGAGACAAGCTCGATATCAAGAATGCCAAGAAAATCCTCGACGAGGACCACTACAATCTCGCAAAGGTCAAGGACCGAATACTGGAGTACCTGGGCGTCCGCAAGCTCAACAAGAAGATGAAGGGCCCCATCCTCTGTTTCGTGGGCCCGCCGGGCGTCGGTAAGACGTCTCTGGGTCGCTCCATAGCCCGCGCGCTGGGCAGGAAGTTCACTCGCATCTCGCTTGGAGGGGTTCGAGACGAAGCGGAAATCCGAGGGCACCGCAGAACGTACATAGGAGCGCTTCCCGGGAGAATAATCCAGGGGCTGAAAAACGCAGGCTCGAACAATCCCGTCTTTATGCTCGACGAGATCGATAAGGTTGGCGCAGACTTCCGCGGAGACCCATCCGCCGCTCTGCTTGAGGTTCTCGATCCCGAACAGAACTTTGGGTTCAGCGATCATTACCTCAACGTTCCATTTGACCTGTCCAAGGTCATGTTCATCACAACCGCCAACTTGGCAGACCCGATCATCCCGGCGCTCAAGGACCGCATGGAAATCATTGAGCTGTCAGGCTATGTGGACGAGGAAAAGCTCAAGATAGCCCGCCAGTTCCTTATCCCCAGGCAAATTCGGGAGAACGGCATCACGGACAAGGATTTCAATATTACCGACGAAGCTCTTCTCCAGATGATTAATCAGTACACCCGGGAAGCGGGGCTGAGGAACTTCGAGCGAGAAATCGCCGCTCTGTGCAGAAAAATCGCTCGAAAAATCGCCGAAGGAGACAACAAACAGCATCGCATCTCGGCAAAGAACCTGCACAGATTCCTGGGAGTGCCCAAGTATCTCCCCGACGACGAACGACGACCGCACGAGACCGGCGTGGTCACCGGCCTTGCCTGGACGCCGTACGGGGGCGATGTCCTCCATATTGAGGCAACTCCCATGGAAGGCAAGGGCAACCTGCTTCTCACCGGGCAACTGGGAGACGTCATGAAGGAGTCGGGTCAGGCGGCCATGTCCTATTTTCGTTCAAGGGCCGCGAGATTCGGAATGGACGAAAAATTCTATCTTTCCAAGGATATTCACGTTCACGTTCCCGCCGGGGCCATCCCGAAGGACGGGCCTTCCGCCGGAGTCACCATGGCTACGGCCCTTATCAGCGCTTTCACGGGAATACCTGTGAGATCCGACGTGGCAATGACCGGAGAGATCACATTGCGCGGCAGAATACTCCCCATAGGCGGACTCCGAGAGAAATCCCTTGCCGCGCTCAGGTCTCGCATATTCACCATTATCGCGCCGGATCAGAATCGCAAGGATCTGGAGGAGATTCCCAAGCATATTCGCCGCAAGCTGGACTTCAGGTTTGTCAAACATATGGACGAGGTGCTGAAGATAGCCCTCACCAAGGATCCCGAAGAGATATTGAAAGACCGGAAAAAGGCCTCCGTCTCCCCGAAGCGGGCCTCTTCCAGACCTGCGGGCAAAAGGGCGCCAACGGGTACCGCCACGCCAAGTGGGCACGCGTGACTTTAGCAATGAGAAGACAATAACTCATGATGGAGCACCGCATGCGAGCATTCGCCGCAAGTGTGGAGAAATGCTCTGATACAGGCTTGTACGTTGGTACGTGCCGGGTCTTCCCGGGGCGCACTCTCAAGGACGGACCATAGACGAACTTGCCGCGAACCTGAAAGAAGTCATCGAGATGCTTCCGGGAGAAGGCGAACCGAAACTCGAAAGCGAGTTCGTCGGCGCTCACAACGTGGTGGTGACATAGCCGTGGGCGGCGTTCCTATTCGTCTGATAGGGGCGGGTTTCAAGCCCGCCCGTCCGCCCCAAAATGCCGGTACTTATGGAGTCCGAACCGACCCTGACAGAGGAGACCACCACCATGAAGTCCTCATGCGCTACATGCAGAATGCGGAGCTACGCAGAGCGAAAGCCGAACTCCATCCTTGCCCGGATCTGGCGATGGCACACGGGCTTGTGCCCGGGATGGAAAGCCTACCAAAAGGAATTGGCCGAGAAGGGTGAGGAGAAGACGTCCTAAGAGATTGTCAGGAAATAAAGGCGGCATTCATGGTAGAGGCGACCGGCCGGTCGCCCCTACACAAACCGATTA
>DYLG01000011.1 GCA_020722215.1 Desulfomonile tiedjei | reverse complement strand
CCCGCTCGGCAACCGCCGCAGCACCCGCTATCGCCGTCATGTCCGCCGCGACTCGAAGCGCGGAGTAGCCGGCGTCAACAGCCCAGTCGGTCTCGCGGCGCAACAGGCCTACCAAAGAGTCCGGGTCAAGGACGCCGTCCACCGTTTCTTCTTCCGGAGTCAGCACCACCAATTGGCCTTTGTCAGTCAAGCGATCTATCGGGATTCCGTCCTCACGCAAGTGTTTGAGAAGGGCATCGACCGAATGAGAGTCGATGATGAACAGGACTCTTTGGTTCCTTTGGATCCCATGCGCCAGGAACGTGGGCGCGAGCCGATGACGCTCACTATCCGAGTCAAACAGGCAACAGACGTGGTTTCCGGGTCCAAGGTCCGACATTGTGCGTGACGAAACGGTTGAATTCATGGCGCCATCTCCGTTGGGCCCGTTCAGGCCGAGGCTTTTCAAAACATTTTCACTACGATGTTGGTAATAAAGTTGGCTGCATCATCCACGCGATCGGCGCTTCGATTGGAGTGTCTGTAAATCTCTCGATATTTCATGATCTTGCGCGGATAGGAGTCCAAGAACTGTTCCTTGAGCGCGGACAAGAACAAATCGTTCATCTCATTTTCAACTCGTTTGGCTCGGATCGCATAGTCCACGGCAACATTGGGATTTTTCTTGAGATGTCTCATGCTTGCAGTAAGTTGTTCGGCTCCTTTGACCATAAGTCGTGCCATGAGACGCAAAGAGTCGTTGCTGTCAACTTCAAAGGCCTCCATCTCCCTTGCCGTGTTATATGCATAATCCACAACGTCGTCCACAGCCCGAGACATGGCGAAAATATCCTCACGGTCGATGGGGGTTATGAAGGTCTGATTAAGCTCATCAATCAGCACTCGACCTATGTCGTCCGCCTTCTGTTCGATCCGGTGGAGATCGGAAGGATTGCAGAGTCCTTCCATGAACTTCTCGAGGGTAATGCAGCCCTCAAGGGTTTTTTCCGCCTGAGCAAGAAGAAGCCCCTAGAAGTCTACCTTTCTGTCCGAACCGAAAACTTTCCAGAAAGACATAGGCGATTCCTATCAATCAATCGAACAACATCCTGTTGAGGACCCAGAAAATCGCTCCGGAGAGGACTGCGCATACGGGAACAGTCATGAACCATGCATACCCCATGTTCCGAGCCGAGTTCCACCGGACTCCTGCCAAACGCCGTGAAGCCCCTACACCCATGACCGAAGATCCCACAACCTGGGTTGTGCTGACAGGACCTCCCAAAATGGAGGCGCCCAGGACAACCGAAGCGGAAGTGAGAAGGGAGGCCAAAGAATAAACTGGTTCCATTCGATATATGTCGTAGCCCACGCTCTTGACTATGCGCAAACCGCCTACCGTCACGCCGGCCGCCAGATCTGCGGCCGCGGCGACCACAACCCATTGCGGGAGCCGGTCAATGGCGGTTTCTTGCGCACCGTGTGCCATGAGAACCAGCGCAATCATTCCCATTGTCTTTTGAGCGTCGTTGGAACCGTGACTTGCAGCCAAGGCCAACATTATCGGCTTCCGGATCGTGACGAAAAGCCCGCCGATACTTCTGTGGGACTGAGCGAACAAGGCCCGGATAACAGCGAAGCACAGATATCCCAGGATCAGCCCTATAAACGGAGAGGCCACGAGAGGTATCACCACATGACTCAATACCTGGGAGAAATCCACTCCTTCCCGGCCCGCTGCAACGAGCGCCGCCCCGGCCAACCCGCTTATGATGGCATGAGAACTGCTCGAAGGCAGGCCCAAGAACCAGGTGGGCAGCTTCCAGAAAATAGCCCCCAACGATGCGCTGATAACGATCAAGCCTCCGGGGGCTTCGGGAAGTCTGCTCAGAGCTTCCGGGTTAAGCATGGCAAAAATCGTATGAGCCACGGCTGTTCCGACAATGATCGGTCCCAGGAATTCGGCCAGGGTAGCCAACAAGAGCGCTCTAATACGCCGCATGGACCTGGAGCTTATGATGGTGGCTACCACGTTGCCGCCGTCGTGAACCCCGTTGACAAACGCGAAGATCAGAGCGGTTCCGACGGCAACACGAAATAAGTTGTCGTCCACCTGGACCTCCAGGCCGCCATGGAAGCAAGCCTTAGCCAAGAACCGGAGGTTCGGCACGAGCCGGCAGCCGTCTTTGAAAGGATCGTCTTCGGGAATCCGGCGTTTTTGCTCGGTTCGGGCAAAGATTGAAATTTATACGAGTATAGCAGATCCCATCGAAAACGTCCATTCGCAAGAGGCCGCAAAGAGCAACGAAAATTCGAGTCAAACCTCTCCGTGGCTCCGCTTCGGAAAAGTAGCGGCACAATGCTGCGCTGAAGCGCCGGCGTTCTTGGCTGGAGCCAAGAATTCCTTGACCGCCGGGGTCTGTGCAGATACCATTGGTCCATAAACCGCCCGGTTCCGAGACATGGAAACCCGTGTTCGGGCAGGACTGAGTCGTCGGATTCAACCGGATAAGGCAAATCGTGGCCGGTAGATCAAGAAACCGGGTTCTTCGCAACCTTGATGCGCGTGTTGGAGAGGCCGTATCTCACTTCTGGACTACTCGCGCCGCTCAAGCGGCTCAGCAAGATAAGAGAGGGGCACGCGACCAGGGCAGCCGGGGAAAGGTTACGGGCGGAAAACAGATGGACGGTTTCATAAAGCTCTTCGCGGACCTCATAGCAGAGCAGGGTATACCCGATTCGGACATTTTTTTCAGAAGGCTACGCTCCAATTACCAGGCTTTTTTCGGCCTACAAAGGAATGGGACTTGCTGGTTGTCAAAGACGGACTACTTATCGCGGCATTAGAAGCGAAATCCCAAGTTGGTCCGTCGTTTGGAACTGGCTTACCGCCTCGTGAGGATGTTTTGCTTCTGGCATGACACTGTATTGGACCCCTTTTGCGGGACAGGTACCACGTCCCTGGCAGCCATTAGGTGCGAGAGGAACAGCATCGGGCTGGAAATAGATGAGAAGTATTGGGCTATGGCGGCGGACCGTTTGCGGAATGAACCTCAATCCATGTTTTCGTCGTGGAGCCTGGAACTATCATGGCTTGACGCAGCCGCCGGGAAGTTGTCCGGAGCGGCACTGCCGGCACTGTAGCACATGTCTCCTGTTTTGTAGCGGTCTCTTTCGCAGGGTGTTGTTTCGATCAAGATAGCTTTTCAGAATCCTCCTACAGGTCAGACGCGGCTATCACGCCTCTTGCTGCCTTATCCAGGACTCGAACTGCCAGGACAAGCGGCTTGAAGCGCTCATCCTTGGTTTGGCCGTGAAAGTACCTGTAGTAGATCTGCTGAGCGATCACGGCCAGCCGAAAAAGCCCGAAACAATAATAGAAGTCGAAGTCGGCTACAGGTAGTCCCGACTTCTCCTCATAGCGCTTCACCATTTCCGTCCTGGTGAGCGCTCCTTTCATGTTCGTGGGCATGAGTCTCACCATCTCCATCTCCGGCGGGTCGTCGGCCTGCACCCAGTAGCTCATGGAGTTGCCCAGGTCCATGAGCGGGTCGCCAATCGTCGCCATCTCCCAATCAAGCACGCCGATTACGTTCAGCGGGTTGTTCGGGTCCAGCACCACGTTGTCCAGACGGTAATCATTGTGAATGATCGCCGGCCTCGGCGAGTCCGCAGGCATCTTCTCGGCCAGCCACGCCATTACTTCCTCGCAATCCGGCGCATCCTCGGTGCGTGCCGCCCGATATCTCTTGGTCCATCCGACCACTTGGCGTTCCACGTACCCTTCCGGCTTGGCGAAGTCGCCAAGGCCCAAAGCCTCGTAATCCAGTGAGTGAAGTTCCAGAAGCACGTCGAGGAACTTCTCGCAAAGTCGCCTCGCCTCGTCCGGCGGGAATGAGAGAGTTTTCGGAAGCTCTTTTCTGAGAATGATGCCTTTGAGCCGTTCCATGACGTAGAAGGGAGCGCCGATGACGGATCCGTCCTCGGTGTACGCAAGAGGTTCGGGGCAGTACGGAAACGCGGGACGCAAAGCCTTGAGCATCTTGTACTCACGTTGCATGTCATGGGCTGTCTTGGCTTTCGTTCCGAAGGGCGGTCGTCTGAGCACCAACTCAGTCTCGCCCACTGTGATGAGGTAAGTGAGATTTGAGTAACCGCTTGGAAACTGGAGGATTTCCACATCGCCAGACAGGCCGGGAATGGAGTCCTTGAGAAACGCCTCGATTAGCGTCTTGTCCAAGGTTTCCCCGGATCTTATCGCGGTTGGCCGGTCTGTCAGATCCATTTGACTTCCCTCGACGATCTTGAAGGCGCATTCGTTGGCATCATCGAACCTTTGTCACCTGACCCTTTTGCCCGCGTAGTCCTGCAAGATTTTCTTTGCCACTGTCACCTTGTGCACTTCGTCGACTCCGTCGTAGATCCTGGCGGCTCGCTCGAAACGGTAAAAGAACGCCAGAATCGTATCGTCGGTCATGCCTAGGCCGCCGTGCACCTGCAACGCGCGATCGACCACCTTCTGCAGGACGTTGGCCACAAAGAACTTGATGAGAGAGATCTCTTCCCTCGCCTCCTTCACACCAAGGGTTTGCATTTTCCATGCCGCATGGAGAACCATGAGTCGAGCGGCCTGAATGTCGGCCGCACATTCCGCGATCCACTGCTGGACGATCTGTTTGCCGGACAGTGTTCTGTCCGGAGCGATGACCCGATTGCGAGATCGCGAGCACATCAGGGCAAACGCGCGATTGCATATTCCGATCCATCTCATGCAGTGGTGGATTCGGCCTGGTCCGAGGCGTTCCTGAGCGATGACAAACCCGTGGCCTTCGGGTCCGAGGAGATTCTCTTTGGGGACCTTGCACGATTGATAGAGAATCTCGGCGTGGCTTGCCCAGTCGTCTCCTTCGTGGCCCATCACGGGAATATTACGCACCAGGTTGAACCCGCGAGTGTCCGCCGGCACAATGAGCATGCTCGCCCTGAGGTACGGAGGAGCGTCCGGATTGGTTACAGCCATGACAATGGCGAACTCAGCCCCATCAGCACCCGTGGTGTACCATTTCTGCCCGTTGATCACATAATGGTCCCCGTCCTTCACTGCCGTGGTTTCAAGCATCACCGGGTTTGAACCGGGCATTTCCACTTCGGTCATGGAGAAGCAGCTCCTGATACGCCCCGAGACAAGCGGTCCCAGGTATTTGTGTTTCTGTTCGGGCGTTCCGTACAGATTGAGTATTTCGATATTCCCAGCGTCCGGAGCCTGACATCCGAAGACGTAATGGCCAAGTGGCGATCTTCCGAGCGCCTCGGAAACAAGGGCAAACTCAACAAGGTCCAGCCCCATGCCGCCATATTCCGTGGGATGAGGTGGAGCCCAAAGCTCCATCTGACGGACGATTCTTCGCTTCTCTTCGAGTTCCGCGACCATCTTTCGGAAAGGTTTGCGCAGAAACGCAGGCTCCATGGGGATTAGTTCCTTGTCCACAAACTCGTCAATCATCTCGATGATGGTCTGCATCTTTTCCGATACGGTGAAGTCCATTGCAGCTCCTTCTCCGGTTGCGCGATTCACCGGAACGTTATCAGTTCCGGATTGTTCCGGAGTTCCAAGTGCGCAACCGAATTGAACGACAGCAGACTCAGGCGCCGGCCGTCGTACTGGAACACGGATATGGAGGCATTGCGAATCCGGAGAACTAATCTCATGACAGTCTCGTCGGATAACCCGAGGGCAATCTGCATCGCGGACGAGATCGCGCCGCCGGAGGTGAACACCGCGACGGTTCTCCCGCGCGGGTTTTCTGCCGCTATCCTGAAGATGCCTCTTCTCACTCGATCATTGAACTCCTCCCACGTTTCCATGCCCGGTGCCTTGAAACGGCCCGACGTCCATCGCAGCATGGCTGCAAGAAACACCCGCTCCAGCGATTTTCCGTCAGTGAAAACCTTTGGCACGTCCGGGCCAAGAGTCGGATCCTCTTTCACGACGTCTGCCAATTGCGACCTGAGGATCCCGTGGGCATCGTATTCGTCGAATTCGGGAGCGGACTGCATACCGGGTGCGGCTGCGTCGTCGAACATTCTGGAAAGAACCACACGCGCGGTGTCTGTCTGCCGGCTCATGTATCCGCAATACAATGCGTCGAATCGCATTCCCAGTTGTGCAAGGAAATCCCCCATAATCTCCGCCTGCCGGATCCCGATTTCGGAGAGTTCGTCGTAGTTATCGCTTGCCAGCGAGGCCTGGCCATGTCTTATGAAGTATAGAAGCGTCATAGGGCGCCTGTCTTGCCAAGTTCCAAACCGGTTGAGGAATCCTCGCCGGATATTGCAAATATCGCCTCATGAAGTACAATCCTGCGGCAACTGTGTCAAGGAGAAGCACGCAACCCAATGAGAATACTGGTCTGCGCAAAGCAGGTGCGGGACACGCAAGCTCACGTAAGCATTGACCAATCCGGAGAGCGGGTGATTGTGGACCCCTCCGCGCCTTCCCGAATGAATAAGTACGACGAACATGCTTTGGAAGCGGCCCTCTCAGTTAAGGACAGCCTTCCTGAAACCGTCGTGGACGTGGTCTGCGTCGGACCTAGCGAATGGGCGCCTCTGATCAAGAGAGCCCTTGGCATGGGCGCTGACAACGGCATCCACATCATCGCCGATGACGATGAATACGTGAGCCCTTGGGCGACGGCTTCCCGCATTGCTTCCTTCGCTATGGATCGAGGATACGATCTTATCTTGACGGGAGTCATGTCCGAAGACATGATGAATTGCCTTACAGGGCCTACGGTTGCGGAGTTGCTGGCCTTACCGTATGCCACTTCGTGCGTGCTTGTTAGGCTCGACGTTTCCCGTCAGGTTGTGTACGTTGAAAGAGAGATCGAAGGAGGACTCAGGGACTGCCTGGAATTGAGACTGCCCGCGCTCCTCACGGTTCAGAGCGGTATCAACAAGCCTCGCTATCCGACGCTTTCAAACATGATGAGAGCAAGCCGCCAGACGCTTGAAACCATAGACTCCGCATCGATTCCCGGACCTGAGCACACAGAGGTTCTCGTTGGGCTGGGATACCCCGGCAAGATTGGGTCAGGTATCGTGCTGGAAGGCTCTCGACAGGAGAAGGCCGTGAAGCTTCTGCAAATCCTCAGAGAAAAGTCCCTGTTGGTCTGAGGACTCGTGGCGCGTGAGAAACTCATGGAGAAGTCCATAGTACTGATATGTGAGCATGCAAACGGGAAAGTCAGCCCGGTCACGTACGAGATTGCCGCGTTCGCCCACGAGCTTCAGAGACTGAGCAACGGTTCCCTCATTGCAGTGGTCCTGGGTGAGCATGTCCAGCAGGCGGCCGGCGAGATCGCCGCAGCGACCGGGATCGACGTGCTGGGATTGCAGATCCCCGGCCTGGAAAATTACAGCGGAGAGATCTTCAGGGACGTCGTGAGTGAGGAGTTGCCACCACTCGATCCGGGATACGTTTGTATTGCCGGCACTAGCCAGGGTCTTGACTTCGGCCCGAGCCTGGCTGTTCGGCTTCGGGCATGCTGCATAAGCGGAGTTGAACGCATCGAGGATAAGAGCGGACAAGTGGTTTTCTCCAGAGCCATCCATGGCGGGAAGATCCATGCGAACCTTGCTTCTGCGGCCCGAACCACCGTGCTGATCGTACAGCCTGGCGCGTTCAGACCGATGTCCGCGGGTAGCGTCAAACCGGGATCAATAAGTCTCAAGATCATGGACCGAGGGTCGTCGCTCACCAGATCCATAGGCCTGAAGAGAATGCAATCCGGGGGTTCCGCCCTTGCCGAAGCACGGGTCATAGTCTCTGTCGGCAGGGGCATCGGCAAGAAGGAGAACCTGGAAATCGTGCGGCGGCTGGCACGTATGTTCCCCAGGGTTGCGGTGGGTGCGTCGCGGCCTCTGTGTGATATTGGGTGGCTGGATTACAGCCAACAAGTTGGTCAGACGGGCGCTACAGTAACTCCTGACCTGTATTTTGCATGCGGCATCTCCGGCGCTCCTCAGCATCTTGCCGGGATGCGCGGGTCCAAGTTCATCGTTGCAGTGAACACGGACCCGAATGCCGCCATCTTCAACATGGCCGACGTTTGCGTCGTTGAGGATGTGGTCGGGTTTGTGTCCGACCTGCTCAAAGAGTCTGACGGGTCTTCGGAAATGGCTGACAAATCCTCTCCGGCAAACGAAGCAATCAGACCGTGAGCGGCCCAGGAAAAGAGTGGAAATCTTCGATGGTCTTGTGGTCAAATGTCTGTGCTGCATATTTGTGAACAAGAGTTGGTATGACGAATGAGCCAATCTAAGATCCTCGTAGTCGAAGACGATCCGGCAAGCCGAAGGCTGCTGGAGATCATGCTGAGACGGCAATACCGCGTCATGACCGCAGCGTCGGGTGACGAGGCTCTCTCCATCGCCGCAGCACAGAACCCCGATATGGTGCTGCTGGACATAGAGATGCCGGGAATGGATGGTTTTCAGACGCTGGAACAGCTCAGAGCCGGTATTATAGACCACGCGGTTCCGGTGATTTTTCTTACGGCCAGGGCGGATACCGAAAGCCGCGATAAAGGACTTGAGGCAGGGGCTGTGGACTACTTGATCAAGCCGTACGATCGAACCGAGTTGTCGATCAAGGTGAAGAACCATCTAGCCTTGTTCACCGCTCGAAAGGAGTTGGAAGGGGCCCACCGTGTCATGGCCCAGGAAATGGAGATGGCATCCCAGCTTCAGCGGTCTCTTCTGCCTCAGGAGTTTCCGCGGGACGAGAGGGTAAACTTTTCGGTGATGTACATCCCATCCTCAACCGCGAGCGGTGACTTCTATGACCTCGTGGAGATTCCGGGAAACAGGGTCGGATTCGTGCAAGTAGATGTCTCGGGCCACGGTGTTCGCTCGGCCATCATCGGGGCCATGTTCAAAATGGCGTTTCGGACAAGAGCCGCGTCCGGGGCTTCTCCCTCGGTTCTGCTTTCCCAAATAAGCGAAGAGATGTTTCAACTCATACCCGATACGGACTTCCTTACCGTATTCTGCGGCTTCATCGACATGCAATCACTGGAGCTGGTTTACTGCAACGCAGGGCATCCAAGACCTTTTCTCTACCGACGGGATACGGGCCAGGTAGCGGAACTCTCCCTTGGCGGAACTCTCTTAGGGGCGTTCGCAGGAATGAAATTCGAGGAAGGTGCTGAACAACTCAAGCCCGGAGACAAGATCCTCCTGTACACGGACGGGGCAACGGAAGCACACCGCTCCGAATACGCCGACCTGTACGGAACGGACCGCCTCAAACGCCTCTTTGTGGAGAACATATCCGCTGATCCCCAAGTGATCCTTGACGCGATCGTATCGGGCATTCGGAGCTTCCAGGCACGAGAAGCATTCGACGATGACGTGAGCCTGCTCGTGGTGTCGATTGAATAGGCAGGGTTTGTCGGGCCGCGCTGTCTTGAGGGAATGGTGGAGGACAGGGGAGACTGACCCTTCAGTCTCCCGGACGACAAGTGAGATCAGGGGCAGAGAGCCTGGCCGCTCCGTTACGGGGGGCAAAATCTGACTTCGGTCTGGGGGAGCTGACTGCCGCCCCCCTTCAATGGCCCGGAACTCACCCGATGAACACGTTGGGGAGCCACAGCGAGATCTGCGGGAAGAACAGGAGTATCAGCAAACAGACTGTCATCCCGATGATGTACGGATAGATTCCGCGATAGATTGTCTGAATCGGTTCCTTGGTGACTCCGGATACCACGAAGGCGTTGATGGCCATGGGCGGAAGAATCACGCCGATCATGGTGATCACGCATACCATCACCCCGAACCAGATGGGATCATAGCCCAGTTTCACCACCAGAGGCAGAAAAATGGGCGTCGCCAGAATAAGGAACGCAAGATCCTCGATAAACGACCCGCCTATGAGGTACACGACCATGATGATGAGAATAATCACGTCGCGATGGAGGTTAAGCGCTTCCAGCCACTCGGCCACAAGGTACGGCGTTCTCGTAACGGCAAAGAAATGCCCAAGGATCGTTGCCCCGGCAATCAACATGATCACCATGCAGCCGATCCGGAGTGTATCCATGATCGCCCGGATGAACCGCTTGAGGTCCATGTCGCGCTTGGCTAGGGTCAGCACGAGGACTGCAAAGGTTCCGACGCTTCCCGCCTCGGTGGGTGTGAAATAGCCCCACATGAGCCCGCCCACCACGAGCAGGAATATTGCCAGCACCAGGATAACCGGCGGAAGCGACGCGAAGCGTTCCGCCCAGGTGGATTTCTCCCCTTTGGGGCCGAGATTCGGATTGATGATGCTCCACCCGACCAGGGTCACGATGAAGGAGAAGGCCACAATCAAGCCCGGTATGATGCCGGCAAGGAACAGCTTGCCGATGGACGTTTCAGTGAGAATTCCGTACACGATGAGCACTACGCTCGGAGGAATCAGAATCCCCAATGTCCCCACCGTGGCCACGGTGCCGCAGGACAGGCGCCTGTCGTACCCGTACCGGTCCATCTCCGGGACGGCGATGGTCGCGAACGTGGCCGCAGTCGCGGGAGAAGAACCGCAAATCGCCTTGAACACAGTCGCGGCAACGACTGTGCCCATGGCCAATCCACCCGGCAAGTGGCCGATGAACTTGTACCCGCTATCATACAGATTGCGCGCGACGCCGCCGCTTGCACCGATCTGCCCCATGAGAACAAACATCGGTATGACCGTGAAGCCATACGACGACAAAACGCTGAAAATGTCCTTCGCCGCCAGATTGAGCGCGGCGTCCACGTTTACGATGGCCGCGAATCCGATGAATCCGGCCAAGGCCATGGCAAAGCCGATTTCCATGCCCATGAAGAAGAACACGAAGAGCAGACAGATCACCAGAAAACCGATCATTCCGACGCTCACGATGTCCCTTCCCTCCCTTGAATGAGTTCCACGAAAAGAACAAGGCACTCCACCACGCAGCACACGGCTATGCCGTACGCTACCGGATAGAATGGGAAATGCAGCGTGTCGGTAACCTCGCCGGACCTTCGCAGGTCGTTGCCCACAATCCACAGGTTCCAGGCGATGATGGCAAACAGGGCCACCGCAAGAACACGAGTGATTGCGTGCAGCAATCTCTGCCACCCTCCGGGCAGCTTGGCCGTGATGAAATCCATAAGGACATGTCCCTGGACCCTCGAAGTCCAGGGGATGGCAAATCCGATCACCACAGCCCCCAGAAGGCTCACCAGTTCGTAGGTGCCGGGAATGGGTCGTTTGAAGATCCTGAGAATGACGTCTGCAACTGTAAGAGTAAGGCTGATGGACAGCGCGATGCCCGCGATCACGCCCATGAAGCGAGCCAGAACCGTTGCCAATGCGGAAATTGCTCTCACGTTTCATCCCGTTGGGCGGCCACCCCTCAGACGGGGGCGGCCGAGCTGAAGTGCAGTGAAGCGAAATGAAGCGAATCACTTGTTCTTGCTAAGCCATTCCTGGCAGAACTTCAACGCTTCCTCCGCGGGAAGTCCCTTCGCCTTAGTCCTTGTCACGTAGTCATCAAGAACGGGGAGGACTGTCTTGGCCCAGCGGGCGTCTTCTTCCGGGGATAGCTTGATGATCTTATTGCCTCTGGAAAGGGTGTACTCTCGTCCTTCCTTGTCGATCTCGTCCCAAGCCAGGGCAGTCTTTTCGATCCATTCCTTGTTAATGGCCTCGATTGCCTGCTGGGCTTCCTTTGGCAGCGCATCCCACTTCTTCTTGTTCATGACCACGAAAAAGCCAAGCGAGTAAGATGAGGCATAGTTCTCGGTTGTGAACTTGATCAACTCGGCGAACTTCCAGCCCTTGAGCACCTCTATGGGGCCGCTCAAGCCGTCGGCCGCTCCCTTCTGCAGAAGGTCGTAGGTCTCCGTCTGGGGCCTGGCCACGGGCGTTCCGCCCAACAACGTAATGTACCTGGCCAGGGTGCCGGGGCACCGGAGCTTCAAGCCCTTCAAATCCTCCATTTTTTCCACAGGCGTCTTGGTGTGGATGATAGCAGGCCCGTGCGCGTGCAGGTACATCACTTTGACGTCGTCGAACTCCTTGGGTTTGAATTTCTCATAGACCGCGTTGATGAGCCTGGTCGCCTGACGTCCGCTCGTGTACCCAAGAGGAAGCTCGATCGCTTCGATGAGGGGGAATCGGCCGGTTGTATAGGCCATTACGCCCATGCCGATATCGGAGATCCCCTTGACCACGCCGTCGTAGCACTGAGCCGGGGGCGTGAGAGTTCCCCCCGGGAACAAGGTGACCTTCACTTTGCCGTTGGTCCGCTTCTCGACTTCTTTCCCCCACGCATCGGAGAGCTTGGCATGCATGTGGGTGGCCGGGAAGAAGGTCGAGTACGTAAGTGTCACTGTCTGGCAATGGCCGGGCTTCGGCACTGCTGTCGCCACTAGGGCGCAGAAGAAGCACAAGCAGACCAATGCCAGGAACCTGTTACGACGCATGATACACCTCCCGTGTCAACGTTTCGTTCATCTGACTGAACGCTCAGAAAATTGGATTATGCACAGAAGTTCTATCCGATGCAACTGGAAAATGAACTCTCCGCAAGCCTTCACTCGGAACAAGGCTGTGTGCCGGAACAGCAGTGTCGCTGCTGTCAGGGCGGGGCTTGGGGCGTGTTGGATAGCCTCCTCTTTGTTCAAGATGGGGGCTCGCGGGCACCCCGGATGCCACTGCGTCCGGGTCCCGAAGGCACCGAGGGCAACAGGCATGGGCTGATATCTGCCTGCAATGATACGGCTTTCTAACCACACCGCGCCCGTCCCTCCAATCCGACGCGCCCGACCTGTGCGCCTGCGATTACGTTCCCTCTGACGTTCACTGGTCTTTTCCATGGAAGCGGGAGGAGTCTTGCCGAAACTC
Organism: Desulfomonile tiedjei; assembly: GCA_020722215.1. Taxonomy (GTDB): domain Bacteria; phylum Desulfobacterota; class Desulfomonilia; order Desulfomonilales; family Desulfomonilaceae; genus DYLG01. Next base: position 21,149 of record DYLG01000011.1, on the reverse strand, counting down.
TGCCAGTACTCCCGCTGTGCTTCTCTCCATCTGCGTTGAGAACCGTGCCGTTTCTGCACGTACTCCGGATTATCGAGAGATTTCTTGCGATGCCATCTGCGTTCGCAGCGGAGCAGGAACCTCCGCGCCGTTCGTTACTGAGGAGTTACTCGCAACCATATTTATTCCGTTGACGTTCTTGACGGGCTGGTACGAGATGAATTTCAAGACAATGCCTGAACTGGAATGGCGTTGGGGCTATCCCGCGGTCATCCTCGTTGCCGTGTCGGCTGCCGTCGGCATGCTGGTAGCGTTAAGACAAAGAGGATGGATCTGAAGCCGGCGGGGCGGGGTTGACCCACTTGCTTGGCGCCCCTTGCAAATCCGATGCCTATGGCTATACTGATCTCACACGGTGAAGGTGTCAATTGTCGGGGCTCCCGAGTTCCGTCGGATGAACTCGCGACAGGAAACCGATTCGAATTCCGTTTGAAAGGATAGAATTGCCATGCGGCCTATTGTGCTGGAAATAGTGGCTCCGATGTTGTCGAGTCTTGGATTCGGCTGACGAGGGTGCGGAATGGTGACAAGCCAGTTGGGCCTGCAGGAAAAACTCCACGGGTCGTCCTGCGACGAGTATCCGGATCATTGGAAGGAAGCTAGTTCCCGCGTAGCAGACTGGATAGACGAGATCGACCGTCTTTACAAGCACCGGATTCGCATAAAGCTTATTGACGCGCAATCCCCGCTGGGTCTATGGAAGCAGCTCCGCCACTGGGTTTTTCAGCTCCCCGCCTTCATTGTGGACGGGAAGGGAAAATGCGCAGGGTGGGACTTCGAGCAACTCGAGTCATTGATAGACGAACGGTCGCGAGAAATTTCCCGCAGGCGAGCGTGGTGAGATTGTGGTGGGAGGGACGGATCTTCCCAGTCTGAGGACAACGTCCTTTCCCCTTGGCCGAAAGCCAAGCCTACCTACAGAGCTGAATCCCGGAATTGTCGAACTTGCCAAGAGGATGGGGGGCCGTAAATGAGTCCCCTCTCCCACGCGGGGGAGAGGGGCAGGGAGCGTTGGACTCACGAGCCGGGAAAGAGGGCTGACATGACCTTCTTAATCATGGGAACGCCTTTGACCTCGTTATCCAGGAGGGACACCATCCCGAGAATTCTCTCAAAACTCTGCTGAGCCTCTTCGAGGTACCGCTTCTGCATTTCAACTCTGTTCAAGACGAATTGGGTAGTGTTTTCGTCAAGTTGGGAGTCGTCAATGACCTCGTTGACGATGACGCCGCCAATGGGGATGCCGAAATCGTGGAACCAGCCTATGAACCGCTTTATGACTGCAATAGGCAAAGACTCGAGCAGAGTCACAAAGAAGAAGGCCGTTTTCGAATCGTCGGTAAGGAGTTCCCGCATTTGGTCGATTCGGTCCCTGAACGAAGCGAGGTATGTGAGAAGCGGGTCCTCTTGCTCTTCTTCCTTCTTCTTGCGGAAGGAGAGCTTGATTCGTGTCTCACGGGCCTCCTTACGGCTTTGGAGCATTTTGTCCACCCACAGACCGTAGACCTTTGACATGCCCAGAAGCCTTCGGGCGTTAGCCGTGGGAGCGGTGTCGAAAACATAGACCTCGTACTGGTCGGCTACGATGAGGTCGATCATGTTCTCGAACATGGCCGATTCTTCGAAAGCCGGGTTCATGGTGGCGGATTCTACGAAATCCTCCGCTTTTGTGGGGATGTCGGCAAACTTCAGGAACCAGTTGACTTTCTCACGAATCTCGGTCTTGGAACGTTCGATTGTCTCTCGGGTGTCAATCTCCAGCGCATGGAGGCCGTAGCCTTCATCGACTTCAGTAGCCTTTCCGAATACGTTCTGGTTGAGCAGATTGGAAAGGCTGTGAACCGGATTGGTGGACGCCAGGAGAGTCTTCCTGCCCTGTTGAGCGAACCACAGAGCCATAGCGCCCGCCATGACCGTCTTGCCCACTCCGCCCTTTCCTCCGAAGTAGGTATAGCGCAGACCAGGATGGCCTTCCAGAAAGCCCTTCATGCTATTTTTCATGCCAACTTCTCCCCGAACATGGTCTCCGCCATTCGCTTGATCATGTCCGTTCCCTTGACTTCGTTGTCGAATTCAGGGACATAGCCCAGAACGTCGTCTGCGAAGATCTTCCTTATATTCTCCAAGCAACCGACCTGCATCTCCACGCGGTTTCGGAGATAAGCCGGTAGCTCGCCGTTGAGTTCTTCCACCGGGATCACCCTATTTACAATATATCCCGACAGGGGGACGCCGAACTTGGCAAAAAGAGTGGCGGCTTTCCTGGTGTCGTCGATGATCATTTCCTCGGGCGTGAGCACGAAGTAGAATGAGGTCTGTCGAGGATCTGTCATGATCTTCGAGGCGGTTCCGATTCGGTTCTTGATGTACATTAGTTCGTCATAGATCTCGTCCTGAGCGACCTCGTCCTCGCTCTGCATGGTCGCAATGACTTTGTCGTACTCTTTCATTTGCTCTCGGAGTCCGGTTATCTTGCTCAACCATGCGTCGTAGATGGAGCCCATGCTCAGGTAGTAGAGAGCGTGTCCCAAAGGCACAAGATCGTAAATGTAGTAGTCGAAGCCACCTTCTACGACGATGTCAACCACTGCGTCGAATATGGCGCTCTCCTCCATTGCAGGTTCCGCGGAAGACGCCGCGATGTAGCTTTCTATCTCGTCCGGGATCTTGGTCATCCCGTACATGTCTATAATTTTTTGGCGAATTTCATCCTGATACGCGACAATCCTGCGATCAGCGTCCACCTCGCATGCGTACAGATTGGGAAGTATCTCCACGTTACCTTTTCCGAAGATGTCCTTCTCGAATATGTCACTCAGAGATGCCTGGGGATCGACGGAGAACACCAGAACTCGCTTCCCTTTCTTGGCCAGGTAATAGGCGGTGGCAGCAGAGAATGTGGTTTTTCCCAGGCCTCCTTTGCCTCCGTACATGATGAACTTTTTCTCCGGTGACCCCAGCAAACGATCTGCTAGTCCCATGGCAGGGTATCCTCCTGATGATGACCGGGGCCGTCCCGGTCGAGCCGGCTTGGGATCTCAAGATCCCGATTAGTACAATGAATCGACGAAGTCCTTCTCCCTCAGCATTCTTCGTTTCCACGTGGTTATCTGAGGAACTACGTGCGGAAGCAGCCTCAATGAGTAGTACGGCGGCAGAATCGGCACGCCGAGCATATCACCCATAGTTATGAGGATGAAGAGATGCTCCATGCTGGACCGCGTCTTCAATGCGTGGCGGGCCATCCCGTGGGTGGCCATCCCATACGTGAAGTCCCTAAAGAAGCCGATGACGCCGCCTCTCTTCTTCTTTGTCCCCTTTTTTTCTTTTTCTTTAGTCATTGTGACCCTCTGTTCCTATTAGTCCTCAACCGCGGAAAGCACGTCCTTCGGCCTCAGTATGGTGCGTTTCCACGGCCCTAGTTTGGCAAAGCAGTAGGGGAGAAGGCGAAGCCTGTAGTAATTGGGGAAAATCGGCAAGCCCACGAAATCTCCCATAACATACACGAAAAAGACGCTTTCCTTTCTTCGCTTCCTGCCCGCTACCTCCCGAACCATTCCGTGAAGGAAGAACCCGTAGAGGAAGTCCCTCACAGCAGTCACGCCTTTTCGGAAATAGGCGTTCAAACCTTTGTCGTCGGGAGTGCGCTCCAAGTCCGGATACCTTCCCCTTGTTTCTGGCTTCTCGCCAGATGCGAGCGGTAGCTCTCGTTTCCGCGAGAATGACTCTTGAGGACACAATCCTTCATTTGAGCCTACCACAATAAATGTCCGATCCGCAAGACGAAGGGCGGGTCTGAAACCCGCCCTCACCCAATCCCTTCAGTCGGAGATCTTGGCAACGGGCTTGAAAGGAGGGCTCCTCGAGTAAGACCTGTTGGCCTTCGGCACCTCGAACACGCGACGGACCGCCTTCCCGAAGGTGGCTTCGACCATCATTTCTTGTGGTTTGCTGCCCCGCCTCCGCGAGGCAGCGATGTTTCCGCGTCAGGCAGGGGCCTTTTCGGCGCCGGGCACCTTCTCGGACGTGTACTTCTTGAATGCCTTGATCCCGTCCCATGCCAGAATCAGCGCGCATATCACGAGAACCACGCCGATGGCGCCGGCGATGAGGTTTCCGGCGAGGTCTGCGCCGCTAAGTCCGCCGGCGAAACTCTTGCTGAGGCAGATATACGACTGGTAGCACAACGCTGCAACGGTGGTTATGTACATGAACAGCATGGGGATTGCCGAAAAGGCATAGCTTTTTGCCTTGGATGCAAGGAACAAGGTGACAAGCATTAAGGCCAAACCGGCCATGAGCTGATTCGCGCCGCCGAAGAGTACCCACACGTAACTGAAAGTCCCGGTCATGACCAGAACAAAGGCGAGAATCGCAGCGACGATGGTTGCCACGTGCGGGTTTTTGGCCACTGGAATCTTGTCCCCCAGCAGTTCGGCGGTGGCCACCTTCATAAACCTGAAAACGAGGTTGACAACGGTAAGTGCCAAAATCAGGATCATGCAGCCGCCGTACGCGGCTCCGTACGAGGCTGGAATCCCGAGGGTGGACATAGCATTCGAAAGCCCCGTGGTGAAGACCGCTGCCGGGTTCTTCAGGGCCACCGCTGCGTACTCGGTTGAGTTTGCAAAAGCCGTGGCACAAATCACCACAGCGATGATCGAGATGGTGAACTCGGCAAACATCGCTCCTCCCGCCACGGGGCGAACGTCCATTTCGTTCTCGATCTGCCGCGAGGTCCCGGTGCTGGAAACCAGGCTATGCCAGCCGGAAATGGCGCCACAAGCGATAGTCACAAAAAGAATAGGCCAAAGCGGCCCCATCCCGGTGGTAAAGCTGGTGTAGGCAGGGAGGGTTATGGGTTTATGGGCTATGAGAAGGCCGATCACGCCGGCGATAATACCGCCGTAAACCACATAAACCGAAGCGTAGTTGAATGGCTGGATGAAACGCCATACAGGAAGAATCGAGCTGAAGTACCCGAAAACGAGCAGAGCAATGAGCATCCAGAAGAAAGAGCCCTGAATCTGAACATACTGGCCCAGTCCGATACTGACAAAGATCGCCACAATGGCCACCAGAGTCGTTACAAGGATGTTGACTTTCCATCTGTAGATCATTTGCCCCACGAGCAGACTCACCGCCACCGTGACCAGCATCGGGAACGGCAAGACAGCCTTGGTACTAAGCAGCTTGGCGATGATGGCGCCGAAAGCTGCCGCAATCAGCAACAGATAGAAATACACGAAGGTGAGGAGAATAACCCTTGCACGAGACGAGATCAGCCTGTAGCTCAGGGCGCCAAAGGTATCCCCGTCGCTTCTCACCGACATCATGCAGCTCGAATAGTCCTGTACCCAGCCTATGAAGAGCACTCCCAATCCCAGCCACAACAACGCCGGGAGCCATCCCCACTGAATCGCAATAATGGGCCCGATGATGGGCGCCGCTCCGGCGATCGAGTTGAGCTGGAAGCCGTAAAGAATACTCTTGTTGGCCGGCATGAAATCCACTCCGTCCATGTACATCTTGGCCGGGGTGGCCCTGTTTGGGTCGGACTCGAAAACGTTCTTGTCAACCCATTTTGAGTACACGAAGTAACCAATAAGTATGATTACCGCCCAAAAAACGAACACTAATACGGAGCTCATGGCATTCCTCCTCCGCTATGGCTAAAGCGTTTGCCCAATTGAGAAGGCAAGACCTTCTCACAGCCCGTTAAAACCTAGTGTTCTGTCCGGGTAGCGACTCTTTGGACCGAGGACCGAACAGCCAAAGCCAAGGCGCAAAACGCTCCGGAGTGGCTCGGATTGGAAAGGCACACGGTCTCCAACCTCAAATAACGACAACGTTCAACCTTTCCAAGACCGGACGCGCCCGGAAAAGCTCACTGACGCGATCCAAGTCGCTTGTGACCCGACGGACGAGACCTCGTGTTGTGCGTTGACCGGAAATCATACCTGCGATCCCCGGACCGCGCACAGGCCTGGTTAGTTGTTGAAAACGGGGCGCTCGAAGCGCCGCCCATGGTTGCGGTGAAAACGGCGCCACCGGCCTGTCTTGGGCCCTCAACATCTTCCATGACATGGTGACCGGCTCTGATTACGGGCCCCATAATACCACCGACCCGTCCAAATTCCCTCAAAAAAAATCAATCCGTAAACATGAAACGCTGCGGGGGCTTTCTCCGGCCGGCTCCCGGACAGGCGGCAATCCATGGCCGGGCGGGAACCTTTCTATTGTACAGTCGGCAGAACGAAAAAATCCCGAGTGCCCGGGACTTTTTCCCATCCTTTTCATCGTTCGTTGTGGCTCAGAAGCCATCGGTCTTCGTATGACGGCAGACATCACGGCATCAGGCCTGGTTGGGGGTGCATGGACTCGTCGGCTGCTGCTTCCGGAAAAGGAACGGTGCTGAGCGCACTAGCGACCACGCCCTTCGGAGTCCGCCGGGGGAAAAGAAACTAGCCAGATATCTCGCCACAATTCGAGGCCTCATGTAAAAACGTCGGTAAAATTCGCGATGTTTTTCCAGCAGTATTTCTTTGGAAAGGCCGTGGGGCACAAATACCGGCCTCCAGCAATTGAATTGCGACCAGTCGTCCTGGTCCAAAGAACCGTACAGGTGCGCTTCTCGGTACTGTGGTGAACCGGGGATGGGAGTGTTTATAGTGGCCACCACGTCATCCAGAGGCAATTCCAGTGCGAAATTGATGGTTTGGTCAATGGTCTCAACCGTTTCTCCCGGGTGGCCCACCATGAAGAAGCCCTTGGTCTTAATGCCGGCCTCACTGCACCAGCCAACTACTTTGCGCACTCGTTCCAGGGAAATCCGTTTCCGGATGGTGCTCAAGATTTGCTCGTTTCCCGATTCGATTCCCAGCGATACGTGCCAGCATCCGTTGTCTTTCATGTAATTGATCAGATCGTAATCCAAGCTGTTTACGTGGGTCATGCAAGTCCAAGGCAAGGAAATCCGCATCTTCTTGAGCAAGTCGAAGAGTTCGTAGACCCGGTTCTTGCCCACGGTGAACGTATCATCTACAAAGGCGATTTCCTTGACCCCATACTGCTGATGCAACATGGCTATCTCTTCGGCGATGTTTGCGGCGGAACGAGCCCTGAAGCTCGAGCCGAACACCGACTTGTCGCAGAATGTGCATTGATTGGGGCAACCCCTGGTGGTGATGATGTTCACCACCGGAAGCATCTTGTAATTGCAGGGGGGCGGGTTGTACGCCTTCAAGTCCGGAACAAGATCGTACGCGGGGAACGGAATTGAGTCGAGCTGACTGATAAAGGGTCGGGGTCGGGTCATCCGGATCTCATTTCCATTCCTGTAAGCCAGGCCAGCCACATTTCCCGGATCCGTTTGTCCTCCCATTGCCGACACCAGTTCCAGCAACGTCTCTTCACCTTCGCCGATTACGCCGAAATCAAACTCAGGGTGGGACAGGGCCGAGGCCGCATTGGAAGAGACGTGAGACCCCCCGAGCACTATGGGCATGTCTGGGTGGAATCTCTTGATTTCCTTTGCCAATTCCAGTGCGCGGCAAAACACTACCGTCGTGCTGCTGATACCGACCAGTTCCCCCTGAAAAGCCTCCAACTCCCGGATTACCTCAGACGCCTTGAGATTGGCGATTTCGCCATCTACCACTCGGACCTCGTGGCCATGTTCTCTTATGAACGAGGCCAGATAGAGGATTCCCAGTGGAATCTGGCTGCCGCCGGAACTTCCCAATTTGGAAGAGTAGCGTTCCGTCTTGGTTATGGTGGGATAGACGAGAAATATCTTCAAAACAACCTGTCACCACGCAAAGAAGAAATCACCTGGACTTAAGGATTGGGGATAGATGGCCGCCCCGTTTACGCTCACACCTTGTCTCGCTTGAGCACAATCACTATATCTCATTATGAGCCTGTGGCACAAGTGAGGATTCCGGAACGTTCCGCAATCACTTTCGATCGTCCTAGCTGCGGGTCACATGCCTTCACTTACGAGCGACGAAGTCTTATTGCGAAGAGCGGAGAGGCGAGGTAATCTTAGGGCCGTCAGAAACGCCGGCCTCTATTAACCTGAGACGGCTTTGCCACGCCGGCAATGACATTCCCGGAAGAGACGTTTGCCCGGCAAGACGGACTTCGCTTCAGAGACTACCTCCCGCCTCTGCCGAATCAGCGCGGACCGGTGTGAATGGGTAAAACGAAGAACGCCCGAGTGCCGGGGACCTTTTCCCATCCCTCCCGGATGAGATCGTTGAACGCGGATCCCTGACCGACCAGGGCCTTAACGCCGGCTTGTGCAAGGGCACGGCGGACGCGTGTTCTGCCGGAGGGTTCGGCTGAAAAGAACTCCTCTGGGCCAGGAACTTCGCCCTTGATCTTGAAACGCCCCATGCGCCCCCAATATAAAGGGGGTGAATCGACAACAGCCACAACATCTCCGGCTGCCGCCCCTATTTGATGGAGGTAATCCGCAACGGCTCGTTCCTCGAGGAAGCCATCACGATACGAGAGTCTCCGGTCCGTGGACCGAAGGCCATCCATGCTCTGGTCAACCGTGGAGCCTATCAGGACGGCCAGAAAACAGAGTGCGAGCAGGATTCCGGCCAGACTCCCGACGGATCGTTTCCTTACGGAGCCAATGGGATACGTGGGCCACGTAAGAAGCGCAGCAAAACCCACGAACGCAAAAGGCGCCACATACCTGGGTTCCAGATGAACCAAGGAGAACATCCCAATCCCCGCCACCGCGGGGATTGCCAGAGCTACGGGCAGGGGCAACGGCCACAGCTTGCCCGCTTTCAAGCCGCCGACCGCAAGCTGTGTTACAATCCAGAAGCCCACCGCAAGGGTGAACCAGAGATTATGTGTCAGGAATTCGAGGACATGCGCTAAAACAGCTCGCAAGAGCGGACCAATGGCCGGCGACGGCCTGATCCCTTCCGACCAGTGGGCGACCTCGAACCCGCGATGGTCCGTACACTCGGCGTTCAGCTCGTAATAAAGGACCAGAGGCTGCTGGAGCAAGACTCGGGGGCTAAACTTGGGACTCCCTTCGGCCGTTATCACGGACGTATAAGCGTGGCGCCCGACCTCGCCAAAAGAAAAGCGCTCCAGTCGATAAGAGATCGCTGCTATGAGCGGAGCAGACACGACGGCCATGACAATAACTCCCCACAAGACTCGGGGGAGGCTTCTCTTGAGGGGCAGTGACGACCCGGCGGCCACAGCGAACAGGACCAAGGAATAAGGCAGGAAATAAGTCTTGGTCAGGTAACCCAACCCGGCGGTCAGGCCGAGCAGCACATACTTGAAGACCGGCTCCGGGGCTTTTCTGATCCAGAAGATGATGCTCATGCACAACAGGAATAAGAAGAACACCATCATGTCGGGATTGACCAGGCGCATTCTTACCCATGTCAGCGAAACGATGAGAAAGCAAAAACACATCAGGGCCGTGAGTAGAGGTTGGTCAATGGGCTCTTCGGCAGGCGTGCGAGCGGAGCGCATCTCCTGCACTACCAGTCTGACAAACAGGTCCGCGGCTGCCATCGCCGCCACAAAGCACAATAGATTCGCGGTCTTGAGCAATGGAAGCTCATTGAGAACGTCCGTATTTAGCAATGCCTGGAATCCGGCTAGAACCACCGGATAGGCCGGACTGCAGGCCAAATTGACCAGAGCAGACCAGTTGCCGTTCCTGAACCCATCGGCCATTTCGATGTATGTCATTCCGTCTGAGTTCAGGTAGTGCCGGGTCGTGTAAGCGAGGATCCCCCCGCAGGTAAGTCCGATGATCCAGAATGCCGCTCTTACCGGCGACAGCGGGCCTCGCCAAATCCCATTTTCCATGTATGACAACCTTCCGTCACGAGAGTTGACCGGAGAGGCGCCTTGTTGCACGCCAGGGCCTCCGGCGGTGACCGAAAAGAAGAATTGACCACCAGGGCGCCAAGACACAAAGAATTCAAAGGTCCTTTCTTTTCGTGACTTGGTGTCTTGGTGGTTGGCTTCCTGCTTTCCTTCGCGGATCTCTCAGGTTACAAGACTATGCCGAGCCGCCGCGTGCCCAGGAACTTACACGAAAAAGCGGAATAGGAAAGTAGAGCCTCCGGAGCGCCAACCGCCGGAACCCCGCTCGCCTAAGACCACGCTCAGCCTCGTACACGTTGCTCACGTGGTACGTCCCTGAAAAGCCCGCAAGAAAGCGCCCGAATCGGTAAGCCCAATTCTCCGTAGGACCGGATACTATGATCCTTGTTCTTTCATGGGAAAGATGCACAAACCTGTTGAGGATGGGCCTCAGATCCTCCACGTGTTCGAGGACGTCCAGAGCGAAAATGTAGTCGAAAACGCTTCCTTCAATCTCGTTGAGGTCCGTGACCAGCGTCACGTCCATGCCGAGTCTTCGGGCAACGTTTTGAGCAAGCGCGGCAAACTCGTTATCGCATCCGGTCACGACGCAGCCTTTTTCACAAAGATACTTGAAAGCTACGCCGGCACCGCATCCAAAGTCCAGGACACGTTTTCCGGCAATGTCCTCACACAAGCCGAACGCGGCATGTATTCTCCTCCAGAACAGCCATTTCATCAGGAGATTCCTGTGCGTGTACGACGGCAACCCGCACTCGTCCAGTCCGCCTCTTGGGGCCTGATCGAGCAATTCACGAAACATGCGATTGTAGGTGTTTCTATAGTCGGCGTCGATCATGCCGACTCCTTTGAGGTGTGCGGGCAATATCGATCTGTATTGCTTGCAGGAGCATCTGAAAGGCCAGGATTACCGGCAGGGCGGCCAACATGATGGTGCCGGCCGTCTTGGGAGTTCCTCTGAGCACCGAGTCGAGCCATTCGGTCAGGCCGAACAGTGCCCCAAAGATAAACATGGGCAATCCCAGGAGAATATATACTGAGGCCATATTGAAATCGTACACGAAATACTTGAAGAAAATCCGCTTTACCATTCCACGGAGAATACGGAAGGGAAACCTGGCAAGAATGGACCCGATTCTCATGGAACTCTGCTCCTCGCCGTACACGGCCTGCATGGGCACGTCCGCGACCGGGGCGTCTATCAGGTTCAATCTGATGAGCATATCGCATTCAAAGAAGTAGTCTTCCGCGATCCGTTCCAGTTGGAGCTTATGCAGCGCATCTTTGTGAATGGCAGTATAGCCGTTTGTGGGATCCATGATGTGCCAGTATCCGGACGCAGCCTTTACCAGGAATGACAGCATACTGTTGCCGAACAGCCTCACTCTTGGCATTTGCTTAATGGCCTCGAAATCCCGGAAGCGGTTTCCCTTGGCGTAATCAGCCTCGTCGTCAAGAATGGGCTGCAAGAGCCTTCCCATCTCAGCGGGGTCCATTTGACCGTCGCCGTCCATCTTGACAACTATATCACAGCCTTCCGCTAGGGCTTGAACATAGCCGCTTACAACCGCCCCCCCCACCCCTTTGTTCGCCTTGTGCCATATTACCGAGATCCTCGGGTCTTGTGCGGCAAGTTCCTCTGCGATCCTGCCGGAAGCCTCGGGACATCCGTCGTCCACCACAAGTATCCTACCGACACAAGGAGGAATCGTCAGCAGCACCTTATCCAGGTGTGCGGCGACCTTGTAGCACGGGACTACGACGGCAATTGTGTTTTGGGATCGTTCCATAGTCTTTGTGTGAGCACTCCCGGGAGACCAGGGCAACGCCGACGGATTTCTCCGTTCATCTGCGAATATGTTGTTCCTTTATTGCGAATGGCTTCTGCAAGGCCCCCGGCCATGGGGCTCAAGGACCCGATTTTCCGAAGTGCGGATGGTACTATGCCCCTGAAGTACGAGTCAAGAGCGCAGGCCTCTTGCCCATGTGCACGATTTGTGTAGTCGCCGCGCTAACAAATGAGGAACTTCTTGGAATGGCATTGGCTTCAGAAACTCCATCCTCGGAACTCGCTCGGACATAGGTCCCTTCACAGGGTGCCGGTGTTGATCGGGAAAATCTGATCTAATGAGAGGCAAGCCGACGGCGAACCGTCACACTCCAGGGAACATGATTCTTCGAACAGTTTGGGCATCGGCAAGAGGACTCTGCAAGCGCTCGACCTCGCCCCCCACCTTCGTCAGGAGATCACCATTTCCCAAGAGAGTCTCCGCTCCTTTTCGATCAAGAACCACAAGGCTTTCGGTAGTACCTGCCACGGCAAGCGCCGTCACGCAAGGCAGGTTCGCCTTGATGAGGCCGGTCACGACTTCTTTCCTCGGACTCTGAGTTGCAATGATGAGGTGAATGCCGGCGGCCCTCGCCTTGGCCCCCAAGCGCTTCACCGAGCTTTCCAACTGCTTTTTCAATTCCTTGTCGGCCATCGCGTCTGCGAACTCGTCGAACGCCACGACTATTCGAGGGATCTTTCCCAGTCCGGATCGCGCATTGTACGATTCGAGATCCTTCGCCGTGAGTACCCTAAATTTCAGGTAGCGGTTTTCCATCTCCTCAACCAGACTTTTTAAGACCTCGACAGCTTCGTCCATTCGATCGATCACGTGACATCTTAGAAACGGACTGTCGTTAAGATCTTGATAGCCGGTGATTTTTGGATCAACCACAACCATTTGCAGCCCATGCGGACTGCTGCCGAACGCCAAGGAGCAAAGCAATTGCCGAACGAATTCGCTCTTGCCGGAGCCGGTTTGTCCTGCCACAAGGAGGTGGCAGGTCGGCGGTTTGGAGAAATCCCCCCAATGTACCGTACCGGTAACATCAACCCCAAGGACAAAGGCATGCGGTCCCGGTTTCACGTTGCGCTCAAGGATCTCCGAAAGGCTGATAACGGAACGTTCTTGCCTGGGCACCTCGATGCACACGTAGCCCGCTCCGTGTTTCACCCGAGGCGCCTTGGATGTAGCCAAGGCTATTTGAAGATCTGCGATCCGGTTCGTCAACGACGCGACTTTCACTCCTTTTCCCGGCGTCACTCTAAGCGTTATGAACGTAGGACCGATCAAGACCGCGCCTCCTTGTTCCTCGTACGGCTCAACGGGCAAGTTGAATTCCGATAGTTTGTCCTTGATCCTCGCTAGGAGATCTTGAGCCTCCACCAGTAACTCAGGCGTTTCGAACGGCGTATTACCTGGGATAAGCTCCGCTGTAGGATTCGGAATCTCAACAGGACTGAAACTCCCCGGGTATTCCTTGCCAGCCACGTACTCTATGAACGTGAGCAGCGGTTTCTCGAAAGCCATAATATGAGGCCATGCAACGGTAATTGGAGAGCGCTGGGGGTACAGGTTGAGTACCGTCGCGGCAGGTCGGATGCCGTGGTTCTTGTTTAACATCAGGGCATAGAGCATCACTTGGATGAGACTCGCCAGGTCTCGCTTAACTCCGCAGAGTTTGAAATCAATCAAATGCGGAGTGTCATACCTGTGATCGTAGAGCAAGAGGTCATATCTTCCCGATACCACAATCGGTCTTCCTTTGATCTCTGTGAGCCAGTAAAGAGGTTGCTCGCTTCCAAGAAGAACCGAACTAAGACCTTCGCCCTTTTCTTTCGCGGCGAAGAGTATCAAGCCTAATTCTTCCAAGAACGATTCCAACACCCTCCAGAGTTCCATTTGGGCGTGAGCTTCCAAGTCATGGAAGTTGCTAAAAGCCGCCTTTCTGAGGAGTTCATCAAAGACGTAATCTTTCATGGCTTGCACGGCGGCCTCCAGGCCCTCTGCATCCTTCGGCCCTTTGACATCAGCAACGGCCCTTTTTACCGTGTCCTGAAAATCGCTCTTGGAGTTCAAGTCGGCCAGGAAGACGCTGCACAGGTCGTGAAACAGGCTTCCGATGGGCGCCACTGGGAACGCCTTGAAAGGCCCCTCCTCGACCGGCGGTATGTACCCGGTGATCTTCGTAACCGAAATGGTCAACTTGTTGTCATGCGGCTCATCCATGGGAGTCATGCCTTCTTGACGATCTTGTGTTCGCCTGAGCCGATCACCATCATCCTGCTCGCTTTGACGTGGGTTTCCACTGCCATCTCGATGGCAGCCCGATCGTCGGAATTCGGTCTGGCCCGGTTGTGCAGTCGTGCCCACTCTGATACAAGAGTCTCGAAGCCGTACATCTTCCTGGCGGTGATGCGTGACAGTACGAACGACAGGGCCGGTCCGGCCGGCGTCTGCTCCGCAACGACCGGTCTGCCGATTTGTTTTTCGACAAGGTTCTCAATTGCCTTCATGATCTGAAGACCGTCAAGGACACCGGGTTCACAAAGGAACTTCGTGAAATCGGCGTCAGTGACCTTATGGCTCCCGTGGTGTCTCGAAGCCGGCATAACCAGATCGGGCACGGCTCGTCTGAGTTTGTCCAGGGCCTGAATCCGGCGAATCTCGGATTGATGCATCCGGACAAGCTCGAATCTGCCGGTCGCTTCCAATTCCCTTATCAGATCTTGGCAGCTTTTCCATTTTTCCATGGATTTGGCCTGGTTATCGCGACCAAACAGCATTCGCTGATCAGAACCGAACGCGGCCAGGAACTGCCGGCACTTCTTCAAGACAGCACCAACACTCGTATGATGGCCCTTGTTATTGAACACGATCCCCACGGAGGGGGACTTGTCCGAATTAGTCTTGACGCAGAAGAAAGAATCCGCAGGCGCCGGATACTTCCCCGGAGGCGGTGGGACAGCCACTAGAGGGCGGTTTTCCACCGCGCATTCCAGCAACCTGTGCAGCGTATCGGCCAGCAAGTCTCCGTCAACAGGACCGACAGAAACCCGCAGAGCCACGGTTGCGCTGAACGCCTCGAGTTCTTTTTGGAGAAACGAGCTGATGTGCTCCCATGTCGGCAGAGTAGTGGGCGGCATAATTTTCCCAAGGCTGTCCGGCCACCGCTCGAGCCATCCTGTGTCAACCTCTTCGGCAATCTCGTCGTACAGCGTCCTGCATTTCTGCAGGACATCTCGCGGCACGGGTTTTATGGGGCCTTTCAGCCGCTCTTGGAGAAAACTCCCTGTGAAGGGAAACAACCTGTCAGCCCCATGAGGCAATGGCGGCACCGGCTCGTTCCCAAACAATCGGGCCAGTCGAGCGGCCACCATGTCGAGGGATTGATCCATGTCAAGGGCAGGCAATTGCAGGCGGGTCTTGAAAACCACATCCGCGACGGCTTTCGGGATGATGCGGTTCTCGATGAAACCGTCCACCTGTTCGCCCACCCCTGCGGTCACAAGGAGATAGTTGGGAGCTGCGGATTCGCTTCCGATGAGCTGAAGCAGTTGGTTGCCAAGACTGTTGACGGTGTGAGGCTCCATTGTATCGAGTTGGTCAAAGACCAGGACAATCGGCGCCTGCCCCACCGTGAGCAGCCCGAATACGCGCAGCGCGGCCAGATAGCACACGAGGCCGTCTTGATCAGTCTCTTCCAAGTTTGATTTAGCTCCGATGACCGCAAGTTCTTCGTCTTCGATCATGGTCCCTTTGAGCCATTGAATTGCAAGTCCCTTTTTCTTGATGCCTTCACCTCTGTCCTTTCTCTTCCTGAACGGAGCTTCCCATTTCCACAGATTAACCAGCACCTTGACCACATCGACAGCCGCGGGGTGGGGGATTGAAGTGTGGATCTCTTCCAGCCTTGCCCTGAGAGCCCTGTCCGGAATCCGGATACCGTAGTCGCCTCGGCTTTCGGCGCCGATCTTCTCTCGAACGCCGTCAATGAAATGCCTGATCAACCATATTAGTTGGGGAGTGTCATCCTCATGGCTCATAGGCTGCTCAAGGTCGCTTACAATGCACTGGAGGATATGTCTGAACCAAGCGGTTCCTCCCGGCAGAGCCTGGACTTGGAAAAAAAGGACGTTCTCGGGCCGGTGACAAAACAGCCTCGAGATAAGGTGCGATTTGCCGCTGCCCGCGACTCCGGTCAGCAGCACCCCTCTGCTTTTCCGGCTAGACCGGACTCTCTCGAGTTCAGCGACTATGCTGCGGAAGGCCTTTTCGTGAATGGTGGGGACATCCACAACGTTATCGCGAGCTTTCTCCACCTTGTCCACATCGAAAGGATTGTCAGCGTTCCTGATGATGTTGGCCAGTTCAGCGAAATCGGCCCGGACCCGTTCGGCGGACATTGTTTACCCCTCAATCGGCAGGTGCGGCCACAGTGCAGACCATTGTGCCGTCGGATACTCTCAGAGCAGTTTTCCGTTGCTTTTCCGTGAGCTTGGTAGCATCTTGAACAGGTTGCAGTTCGAGCTTCCAAGACGTGCCCAGCCGCTCCAGCGATTGGTCGAGTTCGCTTCCCGGTATGTCGGACAAGACCTCCCTGATCTCCCGGATATGCACGCACCGGCTAGTCCTATGCCGTGCAATTCTCCGGATAGTCTCGAAAACCCGCCTGTCGAGACTCTCAAGGTCTTCCCCTGATGCACCTGCGGCCTCTGCGGCGACCGCCCGCACCACCTCGGAACTTTCCTTGGCTTCAGCGGCCACCTGCAAGAGCTGAGCTTTGAGGATCTCGATTTCCGCCAGGAGTTCAAACTTGAGCTTTTCATCAGGATTTCGCGAGTACCTCACGTCTTCCCCCGCCAGCATATACGCACGAAACTTCCCTCGTCGGGACGGGATCAGCGTCCCGTTCTGTCCCATTGACCTGAGAACTCGTTTCAGTTTTTCCAACACGTTCTTTGGACGTCTGAGAGCCGTGAGAATCTCACCCGGGTACGCGGGGTATTTTCGTTTGGCCTTCAGTGACGCCAGAGAGGCTATGATCTTTTCTTCCGAAAACATCTCGATCTCCTGTGATTACTCGCATTCCAGAGCATTCTTGAGGTCCTTATTCCTCCGGGGCGACCGTAGTAGGCCGGCGCTCAAGCCCAAAGGGTCGAGCGACTCCCGGGGACTCGAATGGTAAGCTAATTGGCGCCTGCACGGCTTTACCGATTCGCAGTC
The DNA here is from genome assembly GCA_020722215.1 of Desulfomonile tiedjei. Classification (GTDB taxonomy): domain Bacteria; phylum Desulfobacterota; class Desulfomonilia; order Desulfomonilales; family Desulfomonilaceae; genus DYLG01. Next base: position 4,176 of record DYLG01000011.1, on the reverse strand, counting down.
CCGGTCGGAAATCCGGACCAAGTATACAAAATGGAGGCCGGGCGGGACAAGCACACTTGAGGCTATTGAATCAGGCCGGCCGATCCGTTCGAGGTAAGTATCTCTGTGAGCGGAGCTTTGGCGCCAACAGGCGTTTGGCGTTGACCGCAGCAGTCCTGCCCGTATATCATCTCGCGTCGTGACAATCAGCATGCGGAGTTAGACTGCCGCCACTTGTCGGCATAAGAGGGCATCCGCGATTCACCGTGGTTCAGACCAGTGACTGTGCTCCCGCAAGCTCGATGACAAGCGGCTTCGGAAAGAACGGAGATGACGAGCATCAAAGACCCCGCGCCCGGAAGTTACCGGCGCTGGGCCATATTCGCAATAGGCAGTCTCAATTTTCTTCTGTCAATGTTCTACCGGGTTTCCACTGCGGTGATCAGTCCCGCACTCGTCCGCGAAATGGACATCACGAGCGCGCAACTGAGCAACCTGTCCGCTGCGTTCTATTACGCGTTTGCACTGTGTCAGTTACCGCTGGGGATTGCCATAGACAGGGTGGGCGCCCGGATTGCCATGAGTCTTCTGTCCGTGGCCGCAGTCGGTGGAGCCGTCTGGTTTGCCATGGGGACTACTCCCGGCCAGCTTACCGCCGCCAGAGCTTTGCTGGGCATAGGCATGAGCGGCAACATGATGATTCTCATGGCTCTCCTTTCCCAATGGTTCCCGGTGAATCGCTTTGCCTTTCTCACCGGAACCGCGGTTGCCCTGGGCGCCTTGGGGAACCTTCTTGCAGCGACTCCCCTGGCAATGTTGAATCTCAAGATCGGATGGAGAGCGAGTTTTGTTGTCTTTGGCCTTGTCAATGCGGTGGTTGTCGCAGCATTCATTTTTGTGGCCCGGGATGGGCCTGAAGCTCGAAAAGGGCAAGCTCGGCCCAGAGAGTCGATTCTTGCGGGTCTTCGCCATCTGGCCCGCATGTATGGCTATTGGGCAATCAGTCTGAGCAACTTCGTCCGGTACGGGTTTTTTGCCGCGCTTCAGAGCCTGTGGCTGGCTCCATTCATGACGTTCGGCCTGGGACTCAGCGAGATCAACTCAGCCAATGCCCTGTTCTGTATGGGGATCGGGTACATGGTGGGACTGCCCTTTTGGGGTTCCATCAGCGACCGGATACTGCTATCCCGAAAGAGAGCGGTTCTGCCCACCATGGCGGCGTTCTGTCTGATTATGCTCTCCTTTGTCCGGTGGGAACGATCGCCGGATCTTTGGAAGGTTTTTCTCGCCTGTTTCGGCCTGGGTTTTACCGCCGCTCCCGGTCAGATAATGTATGCGCACATAAAGGAACTCGTGCCGCACGGCATGGCTGCGCGCGCGATGACGTCGGTGAACCTGTTCACCATTCTTGGAGTTGGAGCTGCGATCCACCTGCTCGGATCTCTGGTGGGACCCGACCCGTCCAAGCTCACAACTCCGGAGAGTTTCAGTTCCTTATGGTGGGCCGGCGCAGTGGCTTTGGTCGCTGCCTGCATAGTGTACGGATTCGTGCCGGATAGTTCGGCGCTGAGACGCGAGGGAGGGCGCAAAGCTTCCTGAAGCTTCAGTTAGCCCCTCCCGGATAATTGACCGGGATGAGTGGCGAACGAGGCTGCTTTCCACCGGACGAAATCCGGTATTCGGTCCCCTGCTTCACCCAAATTCTGCCGAGGCTCCGTCCGTTGCGGGTGATGTCGAGAGGGACTTCCTCTCCGGAGAGCTTTGCAGCGTCAATGCCTGCTTGGCCTTCTCGTTCCCATCGTATGGTGCGACCGGACATGGTTATGAACAGAGGTGAGTCTTCTCGGAAATTGGTTCGCACGTCCACTATGCGAAGCACCTCGTCCCGAGGCACCTCCAGCTTATCACCGGAGTTCACGATGAAGCCGGCGCCCCGCGAGCCTTTCAGGACGAGATACTCAAGCCTGGGTTCAGCTACCGCGATGTAGCATTGGCCGAAAACTTTCCGGTTCAGTTTGGCCTGCAGCATGAAGAAGGTCACCGGTCCCCTCACTTGTCCGTAAGTGTCCTGCAAATCCCTGTCGGTGTGTATGAGGTGTCCCCGATCTTCCACAGGATAAGGAGACGACTTGGCCTGGAAGCCCCTCAGATCAATGCGCATGCCCTTTTCGTCTTCTTCCGAAAGATTGGTCTTCGGATCGAGGATCACAAGCTTGTCGCCTCGAAGCACCGTCAATTCCTCGCCCGGTTCCACTACATAGGTCCGGTCGTTTACCCGCACGCAGAAGTGAGTGACCCTGGGCTCAAAATGGATGCCCGCGGACATCCTTCCTTCCCTGGAGTCCATGATTTCCACAGGAATGGTGGCAATGAGGAAACGATCCTTTCGCACATGGATCACTGTGTTTTCCGATATGGCGATCTCCCGGTCCACATAGTTGAGCACCCTGCCCGATCCCTTCACCTGAGCGGTCAGTCCTCTCGAATAGTTCGACTCGATGTGCACTATGCGCACTCGGTCTCCCTTGTGGACTTTCAGCACGTCATTGCCCGTAACCACTGTGGGAGTCCTCTCGTTGACGGTCACAATCAGGTACTTAAGAAAAGGGGAATCAAGTGCAACCTTGGGGTTTTCCAGGACGATCCCGAACTCCTCGAGAAAAGCGTTGATCACCATGGTCTGATACCTGACCCTTAGGCGATAATCGGGAATGCTCTTGGAGGTCTCTATGCCAAAGGCTGGAATGCCCAAGGAAGTCAAGGCGTAATACGTAGCGGATAACCGTTGCTCTTTGTGTCTTGTATCCGCCTCGGCGGTGCGGTGATTATTGAACCTGAACAAATGCCTCGCATCCGCTATTTGAGGATTCACCTTGTCAGCAATCCGCCGAGCGATCTCGCCAAGCTTGAGAATCTTGCCGTCGCTCCGGGCGTAATCGTCTGCGTCGGCAATGATGGATTGGCCATACCGCATCGGATTGCACAGACGCGACTCCCAAGTGGGGGAATAAAATCCGGACCCGTCATGAAGATTGAGGAAAGCATCACTCTGAGACATCAGGTCCTTGATGATCTCGACAACGCGCACATCCTGGTCCACTCTTCTGCCCACCGAGGCAAATTTCCGGTTCATGTCCCCCCTGACACCCCTGTCATCTTGAACAATGGAAAGGAAATTCGCCCGGGGAACCACGATCAGATTCCCCTTCTTCAGAGAAATGTCCGCGTAAAGATCTGCAGCCAAGTAGCCGCCCGGCTCGTTGCCCTGGATTCCTCCCACCAGCAGCAAGGTTGGGCCGGGCTCTCGCCCCTTGATGAAATACACGTCCAGCTCGGAATCGGTTCCCTTGAGAAAAACGCGGTGGGTCGTTTCGGCATGACAATGGACAACCGCTCCTGAAAACAAGACAACCACTGAAGCCAAAGCAGCAACCAAACGAGGCGTGGCCTCCGTCAGGGCGCGCTTCCACCTCCCTGGTAGCGACATTGTCCCAAACCGAGCCTGGCGAAAGATTCCGGAAAAGGACCAAAGACAGAACAACATGAACACTCGGCTCGCAATCGAGTCAGCTCCGTGGTCGGTTTCAGAGCGCTTGCCTGGTGCTCCTTGGCGGTACCCCGTTGACTCTTGTCGGTTTCTCTCGGACCATTTTCAATTCATTACGATCAAAACCGCGCTGGAAGACGATGTCCCCATGTTCACCGTAAAGAACTATCGAGACGCGCGAAAGAAAAGCGCCTCTGCGCATGTCTCCGAACTTAAGTTCGATTCCCTGACTGGACTTGGATTTCATGGAAAGGGATGTGCCGACGCGATAATCTACAGGCAGATTCCCGTCATCGAGACGGGCGGCCTTAGGATAAGCATACAGCCTGCTTTTCCCCTCCTGATCCGCCATCTCCACAAAAACGAACAGGTAGCCCGCAAATCCTACCCCGGGCCGGTCCTTCACCAGTCTGAACTTCAGAGTTCCCTGATTAGGACTATCCGCAACAGCAACCACGTCCACGGCGTTAAAGCTGATCAACGGCTTTGGGCTGGGTTCCTCTGACTTTGGTTCCGGTGCAGTTCCTGCGGGTTGGGGCTGCGGAGCGCGGGCAACCGGCGGAGAGGGCCCCTCGATCAGGGGGGAAGCAGCAGGAGGCTGCGCCGACACATCCTCTGCCTCCCGGTCCGACATTGGAGCTTCCCGAACC
>DYLG01000240.1 GCA_020722215.1 Desulfomonile tiedjei | reverse complement strand
TGATCGAGGGCAGGGCTGCGTCGAGCTGAGATCGGGTTACCTCGCTCTTCAGCTCGGCCCAGATCTCATCGGTTGAACCATGCGGCACGGCGGCGCCCCCGGTAATGACGAATGGTCCCGACGCAACCCGCTCCTCGGGTTGCTCCATTGGCTGAGCCCGCCTCTTGCCCGAGGTCGACGGCGCGGCAGCCATGGCGTGCTCATCTCTGTCAAGTCCGGGAATCGGAGGCTTCTCAACCGTTCCGATTCCTTGTTCGGGCGGCGGTTCGACCCGAGAAACTGAACGTGCTCCGGCCCTTTTGTCATCGCCGCGCGGCGGCTCGATCAACATCCGGCGGACTATTTGGGAAAGGTCCACGATATCCGGGGCGTGAGCCATCTTGAATACGGTCATTTCAAGCGCGACCCACGGATTGGTGGATCGCTTTATTTCGGCTTCGCCCCGCATAAGCATCTGGAACAAGTAGTGGAGCGCCTGGGGAGATGTGGCGCCGGAGATATTCTCCAGTTCCTGTAATTCTGCCGGGCTTACGTCCAGCATTCCCTCGCGGCGCTTGGCAGCGGGTACGGCGGCGGCGATCACCAGGTGGCGAAGGTACTGGATCAAGTCCATTACAAGCTGCTCCGGATCATAGCCCTGTCCGAAGAGTTCCTGAATCAAGCCCAGCGCGGCAGCCGCATCCTTTTCGATGATGGAGCGGGCGAGCCGTGCAAAAGCCTCACGGCCGGCAATACCAAGTATAGCGACCACGTCGTCGGGGCTTATGCGATCCGAACTGAAGGCAATCACCTGGTCAAGCAGACTGAGCGCATCTCTGAAAGACCCCTGTGCCTCGGCGGCAACAATCGCCAAAGCTTCCGGAGCGGCTTGCAGCCCTTCACGGTCAAGGATCCGCTCCATGGCCTGCGTCATCTCTTGTATGGAGATCGTCCGAAAATTAAACTTCTGGCACCGTGAGTTGATAGTCGCGGGCACCTTGTGGGATTCCGTGGTAGCGAATATGAACTTCGCGTGGGGCGGCGGTTCCTCCAACGTTTTGAGCAACGCGTTGAACGCGTTGATGGAAATCATGTGAACTTCGTCGATTATAATAATCTTGTACGGAGAAGCTACGGGCGGATACTTAATGTTTTCATTGATTTCGCGGATGTTCTCCACCGATGTGTGGGACGCTCCGTCGATCTCCTGAACATCCACGCTTATGCCCTGAGTGATCTCTCTGCAGGAAGTGCACTCGCCACACGGGTTGGCCTGGTCCTTCGGCCTTTGTAAGCAATTGAGAGCTTTGGCGAGAATACGGGCGACGGTCGTTTTGCCTACGCCTCTCACTCCACAGAACAAAAACGCGTGGGCGACCCGTCCGGAAAGGATGGAATTGCTAAGGGTTTGAACCACATGGCTCTGGCCTACCACGTCATTGAATGTGGCCGGCCGATACTTGCGTGCGAGAACCAGGTAGGAAGACATGCCTTGTGGAATCTCCGGTCACGGATCTGCGGACACGGCCGGTGACCGGGACTTGAGGGCCGACTCCCGAGATTACTACCGCTGCTTCCTTCCGGACCTGACGGGGTTTGTAACTCCAAGTCGCCCTCACCCGATCACCGGCGATGCCCGCGGACCGTGCCGATATGGGCCAATTACCGGGAGGACCATCCAATCTGAACCTAATCTCGTACCAGAATACCGTGCCCTTCGTCAAGAGCGATGTAGGGGAATGGGAAGATCGCCCTCTCCTTGTCCTTCACTGCCAAGCCACCAGGAAGAAATTGTCCCGGGATTTCTTTGTACCCTGGTGGTCAAGTCTTCTCCTCTTTCGACGAAGAGGACGGACACGCGAGTCTGTGCCTGTTACAACATGTTCAGTCGTTAGCGGCCGATTAAGCCAACTTGGCGCCGGCTTTCAAACCTGCGAATCCGTTTAGCCTCCGATGAGGCAGGCTGGAAAGCCTGCCCCACAGGACAGCCCACAAAGTGAACATCAGCCAACACACACAGGCCGGCCATTGTTTGGCGTCACAATGCGCTGACCATGCGCAGAAGCTTTTCCAGATCGGACTCGGAAGCCAGGTGTATTCTTATGATGCGCCTGCCCCTCCTCTTCAGGGCTTCGTAGTCTCCCAGGGCCTGGGCGGATTTGAGAACCCCGAAAGAATAGAATTCTCCGGGAATATCCGTGTCCTCGATATCCTCCGCCGTGATCTGGATAAACAAGCCTTTGTCCGGGCCCCCTTTGTGGATTTGTCCGGTAGAGTGCAGGAAACGTGGTCCCCAGCCAAGCGCGGTGGCAACCTTAAATCTGTCCCTGAGCGCGGTACGCATGGCAGTTAACGTCCCGACGCTTTCAGGAGACGGCCGGAGAAACGCGTTGACCGCGATATAATCCCCCGCGGACGTTTGGCTGAGGAAATCGGCGAGCCGAGACGGCAGGGCCGGATCATCGATCTCGGCTCGCTCGCCCTCGAGTATATTCCCCTCCGCTCGGAACAGGTCTATAACGTGTTTCGTCAGATCCTTGGCCTCCTGGACATTCGGTTGATCAAACGGGTTTATTCCGAGGATCGCTCCTGCGACCGCTGTGGCAAATTCCCATCTGAAGATCTCCCGACCGATATCGTACGGCCCATGAAGGCGGAGCGTAACCACCGGATGGCCGGCCTGCTCCAGGGAGGACACGAACTCATCGTAAGTCTGGTCCCCATCAACTCTCAGATAAACGAAAACACGGTCCTTTCCGTACTTGTCCGGGTCGCCGACCGATTCTCCGTGCACCGGGATGATTCCCTTGCCTTCTTTGCCCGTGCTCTCCGCAATGAGCTGTTCCACCCAGCACCCGAAGCTGCTCAGCGGAGGGGACATGATCAGGCACAGCTTGTCCATCCCCAGAAGGGACGCCTGGGCCATGATGACTCCAAGCCACAAACCGGCGTTCTCAAGGGCGGGCACATCCGGTCCGGCGCTTTCCACTGCCTGAGACGCTCGCAGGAGAATTCTGCCCACGTCTGCGCCGATAAGAGACGCGGGGACCAGTCCAAAGTAGGAGAGCGCGCTGAATCTTCCTCCGATATCAGGCGGATTCAGAAACACCTTCCTGAATCGCTCGTTCGCGGCAAGCCTTCCGAGGCTTGTCCCGGGATCGGTAATCGCTATGAAATGTTCTCCGGCCTTTTCCCCCACAGCTTTTTCCACCCGGTCCCGAAAATGCTTGTAAAGGGAAACAACCTCAATTGTGCCGCCTGACTTACTGGAAACTATGAACAGGGTACGGGTGAGGTCAAGGCCGCGTTCCACATCGAGGATGGAGGCAGGCACTGTGGTGTCGAGGACCTTGAGATCAAGATACCCCTCTGCTATGCCGAAACATGTGGCGAATACCTCCGAGGCTAGGCTGCTGCCGCCCATTCCGAGAAGGACTGCTGTTGTGAAACCCAGGGATCTGATTTCATCTGCAAACGCCCTGAGTTTGTCCACTTCGCCTCGCATCGTGTCCACTGCACGCAGCCATCCGAGCCTTTGCCCGATTTCCTTGATCTGCGCCGGGTCATCCTTCCAGACGGACGCGTCATAAGCCCATATCTTTTCCGAAATCTTTTCCCTGTCCAGTTTGTCAAGGGCTTCGTCCACCGGTTTCTGCAAGCCGGCCAGGGATGCGGACCGATGACCCCATCCGCGCAGGAGCCGAGTGCGTTTTGTGGCAATACCTTCAAGCAACTTATCGAAGGAGTAGGCAAACGCATCGACTCCCTTTTCCAGAAGCTGAGCCATTACCGCGCTGATGTTGATTCCGGCCTCCTCCAGAGCGCGAAGCACGGCCTGGGCTTCTTCAAGGCCGTCTTCCAGACGGGCGACGGGGTTACCGTGATCTCTGTACGCGGCGACGGTCACCTGGGGAAGGGTATTGACCGTTTCGGGACCGAGCAGGGCGTCAACATAATATGTGTCCGGATATTGAGGGTTCTTGGTGCTGGTGCTGGCCCATAGCAGCCTTTGGGGCCGCACCCCCCGGGCTCGAAGGCCGGCGAAGGTTTCCCCGCGAAAGATCTCCTTATAGATCGAATAAGCTATCTTTGAACAAGCGGTCGCTGCTTTGCCTTTGAGTTCGCTTAGGGGTGTTCGGACCGACGGACCCGCCATCTCGTCCAACCGCTCATCTATGAGCGTGTCGATTCGGCTGACAAAAAAGGAAGCAACCGAGGCCGGCTGCGCGGGATCGCCGCCCGAGGACAGCCACCTTGACACTCCGTCTATATACGCTTCAGCCGCCTTCCTGTATTGATCCAGGGAAAAGATGAGCGTCACGTTAACGTTGATGCCCGACGCCAGCAAGTCCGCTACGGCGATAAAGCCTTGGGGCGTGGCCGGGACCTTGATCATAAGGTTCTTGCGGTCCACCAGCGAGAACAGCCGGCGGGCTTGCTCGACCGTCTCGGCCGCCTTGCAGGCCAACCGTGGCGACACTTCCAGGCTCACGTAACCATCCACTCCCGAGGTTCTCTCATATACCGGCATTAACAGATCGGCTGCTTCCCTTATATCGGTGACTGCCAGCCCTTCGTATATCTCGTGAATGCTCTTGCCCCGATCTACCAGCACGTGGATGTCGTGATCATAGATCTTGGAACCTCCTATGGCCTTCTCGAATATGGTCGGATTGGACGTGAGGCCGGAGATTCCGTCCTCATCTATCATCCGTTTAAGCTCGCCCGACCTCAAAATGTCTCTGCTTATGTTGTCGTACCACACGGATTGCCCGAGCCGGCTAACTCCACGCAGCGGGTTGCTCATCATTTCCTCCAACTTGCCGATAAAGCCTGCTTTTTAGGCTTGACATCTGGTGTGGATTGCGTTAGGTTTGCGTTCAGGATACTACACCATTCGGGTGACGTCCACAATCCAGTTTTGAGAGCGCCGAAATGGACCTCAGAGAGTATCTTGAAGCTCAAAACAGAGAGATCGAACGGCACAAATGGATCGAGTCCGAGAAGGCAGGCAGAGATCTCGGGTTGGATGCAGTCATTGATTGGATCACCAGATACGCGCACCAGTTCAGTGAGTACCATCACGGCAAAAGGAAGTCGTGATTGATAGGCCTTGGTGTGGGCGCTCTTCGGTGAGCGTAACGGAGCAACTGTCTTGGCATTCAATTTCCGAAGGAAATCCCCGCCGATGTTCCGGCCAATCACGCCTGTTGCCGGAAGAGGCCTTGGTTTCAGAATTCCTTGACCGGTCCCCTATCCAGCGCCGGTCACGCGACGAACAGATAGATCAGAGGCGCGATCGCTATTCGGTAGTAAGCGAACGGTCTGAGAGACCAGCGCTGAACCAGGGCAACGAATGTTTTCACCGCCAAGGCTGCTGCCAAGAAAGATACCACGAATCCCGTCGCAAAAAAGACAGCATCCGTTCCGGAAAGAAAATCCCGCGACTTGAAGAGATCATAGGCCGTAGCTGCAATCATCACCGGAACCGCAGCCAGAAACGAATATTCCGCGGCAACCTTCCGGTCCAAGCCGCAGAGAAGACCGCCGACAATCGTGGCCGCGGACCTGGATATTCCAGGCCACATGGCAAGACACTGAAAAAGCCCTATCTTGAATGCCTGACCGAATCCCAGGCCGTCAAGAGTTTCCACTGCCGACGCCGGCTTGAATCTCTCAACCAGAATTATACCCAGGCCGCCGATTGCCAAAGCCCAGGCCACTGTCATCGGACCGAACAGGTATTCCTTGATCGCCCTGTGCAGCAAAAAGCCGCATACCAAGGCCGGAATCGTGGTGAGCACCAGCAGTGCTACGCCCCTCCAACCATAGAACCCGGGAACGACTCGCGACGAGGAGTCCGGACCGGGGATCAGACCAACGAAGCGCTGCCAATAGAGAGCCACCACGGCAAGGATAGCCCCAAGCTGAATAAACACCTTAAAGCACGCAGCCTTGGAACCCGTGTAATCCAGAAGGGTTCCGGCCACGATGAGGTGACCGGTTGACGAAACCGGCAGAAACTCGGTGACGCCCTCCACCACTCCGAGTATGACCGCGGTCCACGGATCAGTCATCGAATGCTGTCCCGAATCCCAAGATAGGCCGGTGCGTTGAGCGAACCCCGACTCCGCGCACCTGTTCCCGCAATCCTGATCGAAGCATCAAGTTCACAACCCTTGCTGAAAAGAAACCAATTTGTCTGTCGGGGCAGGTTTCAAACCTGCCCGTAACAGTGA
>DYLG01000239.1 GCA_020722215.1 Desulfomonile tiedjei | reverse complement strand
ATACAGTCAGGCCACGCAGCCCATAATATGATACAGTTATTTTGGGACAGTCGCTCACCATCGCCCTTCTCGCGGCCTTGACCGCTGTGGATCACTTGGGCCTGGGAAGACCCCTTCCGGATGAATGGATAACGAGCGTATGGAACTCAATCGGCTCGTGGCCGGTTTTCGTGCTCCTCATATTCGTGCTTCCGGCGGTTGCCCCCATCTCGGAGGAGATTCTCATGCGCGGCTTCCTGTTTCGGGGACTTCAGTATTCAAAGGTCGGGGCAGTGGGAGCGGTGCTGATCAGTTCACTTGTATGGGCGGCGCTGCATATTCAATATGACATCCTTGACATATTCTACGTGTTTCTCGGCGGTGTCGTGCTGGGTGGCGCCCGTCTCAAGACCGGGTCGTTGTACCGCACCATTGCAGTTCACTCCATCCGGTCCGCCGCAGTGATAATTGCGGCCCTTCTTGTCCGCCAATTGCCCTCTTGATGAGATGTTGCTCTTTAGCTCAGCTATTGATATGGTTTTGGAATGAGAATAAGAGGTACTATCGAGACGGGCGCGGGCCGCGGCGCTTTCTTCACCGGTCTGGACTGGGTTGTGGATCAGTTTCGGCGACACATGGGATTTGCGCCCTTTCCGGGGACGCTCAACGTGCGCGTGATAGACGAGGACGCAGATAAGCTCAAATCTCTGTTCTCCCGAATGGATTTCGAGATCGTCCCGGAAAACCCTGATTTCTGTACTGCCGGGTTCAAGCGGATCGGCGTTCAAGGACTGCCCGCGGCCGCAGTATTTCCCAGTGAGGACGTGCGAATCCACGATAGGAACGTCATAGAGATCATTGCGGGCTGCCACATCAAGGACGCACTCGGCCTCAAAGATGGAGACACGGTTGTGCTGACCGATCTCCTCCCGAACCCTGGCAACAACCACGCCTCAAAAAAGTGAGCCGGCCCGATGGCAGCGTCCCAAACGGAAGCGGTTCCAGGCCGGCGCGTGCGCTGACTTCAGGGAAGGGCGCTCGCCGGGTTCTTGCCCGTATATGACATGAACGAAAGACTCACAGTCCATTTTCAGGGAAGGAACCTGAAAGGCATCGTATTCGATCTGGACGGAACTCTCGTCGATTCCATAGACGTGTACTATCGGGCGTTGGAGGCAGCAGCGGAACAAACGGGAATACCTCTGAGGAGGCAGGACGTGTTCGAGCCTCTTGCAGAAGGCCTGGACATGTGGAGTCGTGCCGTGCCTTCTGATCTCCCCGATAGAGAGGAGAAAATCCTGGCATGCAAGCGCCTGCTGGTACGGGCTTTTCCGGAGATCCTCAAGATGGTCCGGCCGTTGCCGGGCGTGAAGGAGGCTTTGGACACCCTGGCTGGAAACGGGCTGAGGATGGGAGTGGTCACCGATGCGGGAATGGACGCGCTTAAGCCGCTGCGCACGGATTCGATCGCCGCTCACTTCACTGCGATGATCACCAGCGATCACGGTGTGCCGCGCAAACCAGCAGCGGAGGGCATTCTTGAATGCCTCAGACGCATGAACGTTGACCCTGGCGACGCGGCTACGGTGGGCGACACGCTGATGGATATTTGGGCGGGCAAGAAAGCGGGCACTCTCACGATCGGAGTGCTATCCGGTCTGGCCAGCCGACATCAGTTCGTCGCGCATTCTCCGACGGCACTTGTCGAGGATGTGTCCCGGGTGCCCCTGCTGCTCGGTCTGGGATGAACGCCGGCGGACAGTGGGTGTAGATCGCCGGGGTTCACCTTCAAAGGACCGGTAACAGAGGTGGCGGTCCACCTGATCAGGTGGACCGAAGTTGGGAAGATGACTACGCTGCAAATGGAGGTTTCATGGGAGTGTACGGCGAGCTTTACGATTTCGCGGCCAGTGCGGGAGCATTCGAAGGTTACGTATATCCGGAAAAGATGGATCCCAATTACCTGCCCAACTGGTCGGGCAATCTTCTGAGGCAGTACAACGACCTGCCGGCCGAAGTCCGGGAGGAGATCCAAGATCTGTGCGACTCGACTCTTGGACGGGCGGTCCGGTCGCTGATTCCGGTCCTGGGCGAGGAACACGAAGTGGTACGGAACCTCAAGAGCATGATCAAGGGAAAACTCCGGTCATCTCCGGACGATTTCGACAAGCATTGACGGATGGACCCCAAGCGTTTTTCCAAGCAAAGGTTCTTGCGGATTTCCGGTTTGCATTCGCGGGCGCCCACGGGATCCCTTTGATGGAGATTTGTTACGTGGGATCGAGGCATCTTCATGAAGCGGCAAGACAAGACGGTTGACCCGTTCAAAGATGAGATCGAACGATTACGTTTGAGGGTCGCCGAACTGGAGAAAACCAACGAGGAACTCCCTGAAAGCGAGAGTCGATTCCGCCGTCTTGCGGAGACGGGGCGCGACGTATTGTGGACGATCAGCCTGGACTTCAAGTACACCTATGTGAGCCCGTCGGTCACGGAGTTGCTCGGGTACACGGTGGAAGAGATCATGGCGCTCAACCCACTGGAGATACTCACCCCCGATTCGAGAGCGCTGGTGATCCGTGCCCTTCAAGAGGAATTGGCGAAAGAACACGGGAATCCGCGGTCCACCTTTGCCTCTCGATTCGAGGAGATCGATCAGTATCACAAAGACGGCTCGATTCGCCACCTCGGTGTAGCCACCACGTTTCTGCGGGACCAGGACGGTCGGCCTGTAGGGATTGTGGGTATCTCCCACGATATCAGTGATCGAAAAGCGGCAGAGCGGGCACTGCAGGCGGAAAAGGACAAGCTTGAAGCTCTGCTGAACCATTCCCCTTTCGGAATTCTCGTTGCCGACAGGGAGGGCCAAATCCGGTTTCTCAATCCGCAGGCCAAAGAACTGCTGGGATACGATCCACCCGATATTCCGAACCGAGAAGAATTCCTGAGAAAGACAGCTTTTCCCTCCGGGTTGGATCCTCAAGCATCGCTTGAATGGAAAGAATACCTGAATCGGGCCAGGCCGGGCGACACGCGGTCCGGCCGGAGCGATATCAGGTGCAAGGACGGATCGGTAAAGACGATTTCCTACAAGCATGTGATGCTGGAATCCGGAGACCGCATTCTTGCTTTTGAGGATATCACCGAACGGAGCCGAACCGAAGAAATGGTGCTGGCCCAGAGGGATCTCAGCATAGCTTTGAGTGCCACGTCCGATTTGCACGAAGCAATGCGACTGTGCATCGATATGTCTTTGAAGGGCGCCGGAATGGACGCGGCAGGCATATATCTTTCCCATGTTGATTCAGGTCTGAGGCTGGAGGCCTACAAGGGCATCTCTGATGCGATTGCAGGCAGGATGTCTCATCTCCAGTACAACTGGCTGGAGGAACACTCGATTCGACAACAGCTTCCTCTCTATCTTGAAGTGGGGGAAATGCCGCCGGAGTTTTCTTGCCTGGCCACGGACGAGGGCCTTCTTTCAGCGGCGATCATTCCCATCTGCCATGAAGGCCGAGTGATAGGCTGCTTCACTGCCGCCTCGCGGAAATCCTCCGTGATCGATCGCTCGCTCCGCAATCATTTTGAGGCATTAGCCGCGCAGATCGGCTCTGCCATAGCCAGAATAAGAGCTGAGTATGCCTTGAAAAAGGCGCACGGGGAACTGGAACGACGCGTGAGCGAACGCACCGTTGAACTGTGGAAAAGTTGGGAGCAGTTGATCGCGCAATACAAGGGAATCCCCGTGCCCACATATACATGGCAAGCATCCGGAGACGACCTGCTGCTGGTGAACTTCAACGACGCGGCGGAAATGATAACGCAAGGGCGAATTGTCGATTTCGTGGGTGTTACGGCCAGGGATCTCTATAAACACGAGCCCGAAATCATGCATGATCTCCACCGATGCTTCAACGAAAAGACCAACTTCGACCGGGATATGGTCTACACGTACAAGGGAACCGGAGAGACGAAATACCTTTCGGTGAAATATGCTTATGTTCCGCCGGATCTGGTAATAGTCCACACAGTAGACATCACGGACAGGAAACGCGCTGAAGAGGTTCTGCAAGAGACGCACGAAAAGCTTGAAGCACAGGTAAGGGAACGGACCGCGGAACTTGTGGCGGCCAACGAAGAGCTTCGCAGAGAGATTGCCGAACGCAAGCGAGCACAGGATGCATCCAGGAGAATCGAGGAGCGGCTGAGATCCACTCTGTCTTCGATACATGACCTCGTTTTCGTGCTGGACAGAGAGGGCAGGTTTGTTGATCATTATCAACCCCAAGGTCAAACGGATCTCCTGTATCTGCCTCCCGAGAAGTTCATGGATAAGTCGTTCCGAGACGTGTTACCGGTCTCTCTGGCCTCAATGCTGGAGGATGCCTTGAGGGCTGTGGCGACCACAGGCCGGGTCCAGGAAATGGACTACAGTCTTAACTTGCGAGGGGAAGAACGGTGGTTCTCGGCGAAAATGTCGGAACTCAGGGACGATTCCGGCCACTTCGCCGGCGTCACTGCGGTGGTCCGAGACATCACCGAACGCAAACAGGCTTTGGAACAGTTACGGGCCTCTCTTGAAGAAAAAGAGGTGCTTCTGCGCGAGATCCATCACAGAGTGAAGAACAACCTCCAGGTTATCCAGAGTCTCCTCCACTTGCAGGCAAAACACATGCATGAAAGGCCTCATCTCGACGTGTTCAAAGACATGGAAGGCCGTGTCTATTCGATGGCCATGGCCCATGAGAGACTCTATAGGTCGGACAATCTGGCGGTAATCAACATTGCCCAGTATTTTGCCGATCTGGTGGAACATCTGATGATCTCCAATGCGGGCTTGCACCCAAGGGTCAAAGTCGTCAAAGAAATCGACGGCATTTCGCTGGACCTCGACACAGCCACACCCCTGGGATTCATCCTGACCGAACTGGTGGCCAATTGCCTTAAACACGCCTTTGCCGATGGCCGAGGAGGCGAATTGAGAATAATGCTGCACTCGGAGGACGGGACGAGGTTCGAGATGCAGGTCAGCGACGATGGAGTGGGTATGCCCGACGGAGTGGATATGGAAAACCTCAAGTCGCTTGGCCTGAATCTGGTCCGGATCTTCGCGCATCAACTCGGAGGCCAAGTTTCTATAACCTCCGAGAAAGGAACCCGAGTGAGTATAGCATTCGACAACCTGACGTGCAGGGGGACCTCAAGATCGCCGCTAAGGTCACTGTAGGCCGAAGTGCGCATATTCCGGGCCGGACTCGGCGCCGTACACGTCTTGACACCCGATGGGCCGACTGGTAAAGTAAAATGATAACGCAGACGCGGGGTGGAGCAGTCAGGTAGCTCGTTGGGCTCATAACCCAAAGGCCGGAGGTTCAAATCCTCCCCCCGCTACCAGAGAGATCAACAGGCTCTCGGATCCTTCCGATGGCCTGTTTTTTAGTACAAGGCCCATCGGGTCTCCAACCGATTGCCTTCTCTATTTCGCCACAAGCCATGAATTCGGGCAACGTGCAACATTGGCTGTTTGAACCCCACCGGTTTCAGTGGATCTCCAAGGTCACTTCTTTGCCTCTGGATCTGAGCAGTTGGACGATCGCCTGCACGCTGCGACTCTTGAATCCCATTTCCTGGGGCAGGTTGGGGTTGAGATGGGCCGGGTTGATTGCCTGTCCCAGAAGAACGTTGATGCTGTCAGCGTAGAGGAACTCCCTGGCCAACTGACTTGCGCCGTCACGGCGCCGCTCCATCTCGGTAATGTCCTCGATCTGCTCCAGCAGGCCCAGGGTATGGTTCACCGTGTGGACTCCCTCAGTGACCAGATCCACGCCGTCAAGTCTTCCGGCAGGCGGGATTTTCTCGGTCATGGTCGAGAGATCCACGGACACTTCCTTTCCGAGTCTTCTTGCCACAATCGCGGCAGTGGCGCCGCCACTGATGATCTTGCGGCCGGGAAATTCCAGGAACTTGTCGACCACAATGGCGTCGTCTTCACGATTCACCGGGGGTCCTATCATGAAGACCGCCAGGCGCTTGGGGCGGACTTTGATGACCCCGGCAGTGGTGTCGTCCCCTGGTCTGTTTTCGTAGAGCTGGTTGGCCTGGTCGACCAGGATCTGAGCCACCTGGCGGGCGGAAATGTCTTCATGGACCTGTGTCTCGAGAAACTTTGCGATCTTTTCCCAGTCCCAGCCGAGGTTCAGCAGGCCGCCAATCCCGGCGTGAATCTCGCCGTCACTGACCGTGACCAGCCAGT
>DYLG01000010.1 GCA_020722215.1 Desulfomonile tiedjei | reverse complement strand
CCGAGCCGTAAGCTGGATGCAGCTCCAACTGTCCTGCCTCGATCTTCGAGTAATCGAGGAAATCAACAACGATTTTGATCAGATGATCTGCGTTTCGCCTTATGATCTCGATGCAGCTCGGGTCGTCGCACGAGAGTTTCCTCAGGAGGAGGTCTGCCGCTCCCTTGATGTTGGTCAACGGGGTCCTGAGTTCGTGTGAGATGTCCGAGAAGAAGTCCGACTTGGCTTGGTTCAGCATTCGCAGGTCTTCATTTGCCGCTTCCAGGTTCCGGTTGGCCCCCGAGAGATCCCTGGTTGCCTCGGCGATCTTTCGTTCCAGTTCCAGGTGTTGGTTCTTGAGTTTCTCGTCCAGGAGATAACAGGAGTCGGCGATTTCCTTGAGTTCGTCTCCGCGGTCTGTCGGACCCTCGCCGGGAGTTGTGCTGGTCATTCGGCTCATTGCTGCCCTGATCTCGCCGATGCGCTTGAACACCATGGAACGCGTCGCCAGGAAAAGCAAAACGACCAGCGCGGCGGCCAGCCCGACTCCGCCGCCCAACAGGATGGCCCTGTTGCGGTTGATTGCCGTCATGGCGGCATCCATGGGCACATAAATGCTCAAACACCCTGCCACTTCGCCCGGCTTGTATTTCTGCACCATGTGGCATTGCAAACAGCTTTCGGAAGAGCGTACGGGCGCGACGTAACGGAGCACGGGTTTGCCGTCAATGCGTTCCGTTCGGAAGACACCTTGGACCCCATTTCCCCTGAACTGCTCCAAGGCTTGAATCTCGTATTCATCCGGCGCGTTGGCAGGGTTGAGAAGATCCGTGTTGGTAAGCTTGAACCAGTAGAGTTCGTCCTTGCGCGCCCGTTGCGAAAGAATCCTGGTTATTGAGGACGGCGATATCTTGATGTAAGCCTTGCCGTCGGAACCTCTTACCTCGGGTTCCTCGAAAAAAGGAGAGATCTGTTCCTCAGCCGTTTTGGGAACGAGCACTGCCCGGTGGTCGGAAACCCACTGTCGTGTCAGCACTATCTGCTTGTGAAGGATGATCGCCTGCGTCTTCACCTGCTCCATGATGTGCTTCTCCTGCTCGACCGAGAACCACACGATCAGGAACAGGAATATCACCAGAGTGGCCAGCGCGGTGCTCGCCAGGAACTTGAAGGAAATCCTTTTGGCAAACAGAGATCTGAATCGAGACAGCATCACCGAACACCCGACGCAGTGGCTGAAGTCTCCTCAAATCGACGGCATGGAGGGGAATCTGCGACAGGACTCATGCCCCACCGCAAAATTACCGCCGCGTCCATTTCGTCATCCGGCCGCGGTGGGGGCGACCGGCCGGTCGCCCCTACATCAATCGACCCGGCATCCCCATGCAAGTCCACCAAAACCCTGCAATACTTATTTCGCAGAGCTGTGTTAGTATACCTCATCCCGCGAACCTGGGCCAATTCAAACCGAGAGGGGCCTTGTTCGGGTTAACACAGCAACCTGACGGGCGGTCCCCCGTTTTCCTGCAACTTTACAGGTTCTTTACATCCTTTTACCACACCTTTACGATTAACTGTGTCAACATGCAAGCTGACACAAAAAAGTGGCTCCCGGAGGGCGTCACGCGGGAGAGGTCTTTCCGGCGGAGCCGGCCGAGTCCAGGCGAAACCCAAGTTTTCAAGAGCACTATCAACGATACAGGGAGTGGAGCCATGAGAAGAATTCTCATCCCCGTCGCGCTGTTGATCTTCGTCTGTTCCTATGCCGCGGTTGCTGCGGTGAAGGTCGATCCGAAGCTTTACGGTTCCCAGGAGGGGCAGGTCTGCATCAAGTGTCACGAGTTGAAGACGCCGGCCCTCCACAAGATGTGGCGAACGGGCAAGATGGGCCAGGCGGGCGTCAACTGCTATGACTGTCACCAGGCCAAGAAAAAGACGGACAAAGAGCCCGGCGATCCGGACGGCTACGACCACAGGGGATTCTGGATCGTAACCTTGGTGAGTCCTAAGGACTGCTCCCGATGCCACAAGGAACAGTTCGATCAGCAACAGTCCTCGCACCACGCCAAGGCAGCGGACATTCTCAATTCTTCGGACAACTACCTGGGCGAAGTGGTGGGCGGAGCGCCTTGCGTTTCCACGGGATGCCGTCAGTGCCATGGCTCCAACATCAAGGTTGTCCAGAACGGCCGGCTGGACCCGGCAACCTGGCCCAATACGGGCATAGGCCGCATCAATCCGGACGGGAGCAAGGGGAGTTGCTCGGCGTGCCACACGAGGCACAGGTTTTCCAAGGAACAAGCCAGACGGCCGGACGCGTGCGGTAAGTGTCACCTTGGGCCGGATCATCCGCAGATAGAGATTTACAACGAGTCCAAACACGGGATACTGTACCAGGCTTTCAGGGACAAGCTGAACATGGATAGAGACCAGTGGATCGTAGGTGTGGACTATCAGGATGCAGCCACCTGTGCCACATGCCATATCTCTGCCACACCGAACCAGCCGGCCACGCACGAAGTGGGCGCCCGTATCTCCTGGACGCTGAGACCTGCCGTTTCCAAGAAGCTGACTAACTGGACACAGCGCAGGTTAAACATGCACGACGTGTGCCGCCAGTGCCACAGCGACTTCATGGTACAGGATTTCTACAAACAGTTTGACGATCTTGTGGAGCTTTACAACAACAAGTTCGGCATTCCTGCCACGAATATCCGCAAGAAACTCATTGACATGGGCAAGATCAGCAAGGCCGACTTCGACGACAAGCTCGATTGGATCTATTGGGAATTGTGGCATCACGAGGGCCGTCGAGGCCGCCACGGCGCTTCGATGATGGGACCGGACTATGCGTGGTGGCACGGCATGTACGAAGTTGCCAAGCATTTCTACGTGGAATTCCTACCGGAAGTGGAACACATTATGGGCGGCAAGGCAGCCGCAGCGCCCTTGCTCGACGAGCTTGTTTTCAAGGACCCCATGCACCGCTGGTACAAGGAGGGGATGAGCAAAGAGCAACTCAAGAGGGTCGAGGAATTCTACAAGAAACGCTACGGCGGCAGAGAAGCCCAGTAAGCCCGCAGCATGAGCGGAGATAAGGGCGAGCCCATGAAAGGGAAAAACCGAATCCTTGTTGTCGCTGTCGCGGCCCTCATTTCGAGCACGCTCGCAACATATTGGGGACTTTTGGCAAGCATCGCTTCCGCGCAACCCTATGTCGAGACGTTCCCCGAGTTGCGCCGCGATCTTCGGAAACAGTTGGAACCCAAGGTCAAACCCGGTGAGGAGTTCCCAGTACCGGTCAAGCCTCTTCCGAAAGACATTTCCCCGTGCAGTGCGTGCCACGGGCCCAAAAAGGACTTCCCTATCAACTTCAGGAGAAAAGAGGCGCTGCTGGTGCACAGGAACATCGAACTGAACCATGGCGGAGTAAGGGTCTGGTGCCTGGACTGTCATCACCCGGAAGAACGTAACCACCTTCTTCCCTTGAGCGACGGCACCTTGATCACCTTCGAGCATTCCTATCTTCTCTGCGGCAAGTGCCATGGAACCAAATACAGGGACTGGCGGGAAGGAATACACGGCAAACGAACAGGAGAATGGAACGGCAAGAAAGAGTACTACCTGTGCGTTAACTGCCATTCTCCCCATTCTCCGAGGTTCAAGACTCTTGAGCCCATGCCGCCGCCCAGCAAACCCTGGACTCCCAAGGACGAGTCCGCCAAGCACTGAAGGTGCAAAGCCATGAGTGATCGACAATTCACCGACGAAGAATCCGTCCCTGAGCAAGGGCATGACGACGTAGACCCAAAGGGACCGGATCGGGAATCCGGCAATACCCGAGAGCCGCTGCCCGACCGCCGCACCTTCCTGAAAAGTGCGGCAGGAGTGCTCGGCTTGTTCGCCGTGAGTTCATGCACCTGGCAGGAGTTCTTTCAGAAGAATTTCAAGCAGATGACCAAGGAGGAGATCGAGGGGACCATAGAGAGACTCCGGACCCAATACAAGGAAAAATATGGAAAAGAGTTCGTTGTGGGCGCTGAGGGCCCCATTGACGGGACTCTGTATGCCTACGGGCTGGACATTCAGCGGTGCATCGGTTGCAGGCGCTGCGTTTATGCCTGCGTCGAGGAGAACAACCAGTCCAGAGACCCGCAGATTCAATACATACGAGTGCTCAGATTCAAGCGCGGGAACATGGATCTGGAGGAATCCACGATCTACTACAATCCCGAGGAAGTGCCCGAACAGGGCTATTACTACATGCCGGTCCAGTGCCAGCACTGCGCGAATCCTCCATGCACAAAGGTGTGCCCTGTCCAGGCAACCTGGACCGAACCCGACGGCATAGTCGTGGTGGACTACAACTGGTGCATAGGGTGCCGTTACTGCATGGCAGCCTGTCCGTACATGGGGCGGTGGTTCAACTTCGCCGAGCCGGTTATTCCCAAAGACAGGATCAACACCCAAACCCATTACCTGGGTAACAGGCCCCGTATGCGCAACGTTGTGGAAAAATGCACCTTCTGTATCCAGAGAGTGAGAAAGGGAAAGTACCCGGCATGCGTCGAGGTCTGCCCGGTCGGGGCCAGGAAATTCGGCAACCTTCTTGATCCCGACAGCGAGATCAACCGGATAATAAAGACCAAGAGGGTGTTCCGCCTGAAAGAAGAGCTGAATACCCAACCGAAGTTCTATTACTTCTTCGCGATCTGACAGTCGAGGGCAATCATGCAGAGATCCGGATTCTTTGTGCGGGCCGTCAAGACGCTGGTAACAGGACCC
This sequence comes from Desulfomonile tiedjei, assembly GCA_020722215.1. GTDB lineage: Bacteria > Desulfobacterota > Desulfomonilia > Desulfomonilales > Desulfomonilaceae > DYLG01. The sequence goes on along the minus strand of DYLG01000010.1, from coordinate 29,360 downwards.
CCGGTCTACTACGTGTGGGTACTTGTCCTGTTGACATTTGCCTGTGTGGGGATCGCGGCTTATTCCAAGCAGCTTCAGACGGGCCTGATTGTCACCGGCATGACCGGTTACGTGTCGTGGGGATTCTACATCGGTAATTTCACCTTTCTGGTCGGGGTTGCCGCTGCCGCGGTACTGCTGATCATTCCTGCTTACGTGTACCAATTCGGCCCCATCCGAGACATAGTCATCGTGGGTGAAGCCCTTGCCGTAAGCGCTCTCTTGATGTGTCTCATGTTCGTGACTGCCGACCTGGGCCGACCTGACAGGCTGTGGCATCTGATTCCAGGCTGGGGGATTCTCAATCTGCCCACGTCCCTGTTGGGTTGGGACATAGTGGTGCTGAACGGGTACCTGTTTCTCAACCTGTTCATTCCGGGATACATCCTCTGGAAGGCATATCACAACGAACCCACGAACATGCGTTTCATAACGCCCTTCATCATCCTTTCGATCCCCTGGGCGGTGAGCATCCACACGGTCACGGCGTTCATCTACAACGGCCTCGCTGCTCGACCCTTCTGGAACGCGTCTATCCTCGCGCCGAGGTTCCTGGCCTCCGCATTCTGCTCCGGACCGGCCTTGGTGATGCTTCTCTATCAGGTGGTAAGGAAGTACACGAAATTCCACGTGAAGGACGAGGCGCTGTTCAAGATCGCCGAAATGATCGCTTACGCGATGGCCATCAACCTGTTCTTGCTGGGAGCAGAATTCTTCAAGGAACTCTATTCGGACACGCATCATCTTTCGCCGCTGCAATATCTGTATGCAGGACTTCACGGAAAAGGCAGACTTGTTCCGTGGATATGGTGTGCGTTCGCATTCAATGTGGCGGCATTCCTCATTTTTCTCGTCCCTGCCACCCGCAGGAACTTTGCCACGCTCAATGTGGGGTGCGTGCTCATCATACTGGGTATCTGGATCGAGAAAGGAATCGGGTTAATTATTCCGGGGTTCATTCCCTCGCCTTTGGGAGAAGTCTGGGAATATGCTCCTACGGCGGTGGAGCTTCTCGTCACGCTTGGGGTATGGTCTCTTGGACTGCTCATATTGACCTTGATCCTGAAGCTGATCATACCCATTGAAACGGGCGAACTCACCAAGGACGCTCGGACCGCGGCCTGACTCGGACGAAGGGAGAGCCATGAAACCCAGATCTGCGCAATCCTCCGGATCAACAGTTCCGGGAACCGTTTTGATGATCGCCGGATTGATCTTGGCGTTCCTGTCTTCGATGGCGGCCTCGGCGGCGGAACAGGCAGCGAGTCCCCTGGAGCCGGCATCTCTGACCAGAGATCTCGGCAGTCCCGATCCGCTGACTGCCATGCGTGCAGCCAATGCGCTCAAGAAACAACGTCGATTGGAAGCCGATACTGTTCGCGCCCTTGCATCCGCCGTTAAGCACCCGAACGAGGTTGTTCGATTGACTGTCGTGGAGGCTCTGTCGGAGCTTGGCCCCAACGCAAAGCCGGCGGTGGATGTCCTTGTGGAGGCGCTGAAGGATCAGGAGCCTCTGGTGAGAGAAGCTGCCGCGCTGGCACTCTTCAGCATCAGGGCTCAGTCGAAAGCCTCAATCCCGGCTCTGATCGAATGTCTGGGAGACGCGAACAAAAAGGTTCGCGACGCGGCCATACTGGCCCTTGGCGCGATGGCGCCGGACTCAGTGCGGGCCTTGATCGACTCGCTGGCAAGCGACAACCGGAACAGGGCGTCGGCAGCAGCGGAAGCGCTTGGGCGAATCGGCGCAAGCGCGGTTCCTCAGCTCACCGAGGTCATGGAAAAAGGGGACCGCCCTTCCGCAGACGCTGCTTCGGAGGCCCTGGCGCAGATCGGAGCCCCGGCGGTGGACCCACTGATACGGCTTGTTCTGCGACGCGATCCGAACATCTCCGGGCCGGCCGAGGACACGTTGAGGAAGATCGGAGCCCCGGCAGTGCCCGGTCTTGTCGAAGCTCTGAAGGCATGCAAATGATCGGCCCGGATGCGGTTATGCTTCAAGGAGCCTCTGACAGAGGCAACCGGAAGGAGAGGAATATGAGAAAGGTGGTCTGCTTCATAGCGATCCTCGGCATCATTATGGTAGGGCCCGTGTCCGCTGCGACTCCCAAGGAAGATTGCCCCGATTGTCCCAAGAACCCGACTCCCTCCACGCTGGACCCGGGCTGGAAACAGTTCGTGGCCCCTCCTCCGGCTCCGGGGGAACTGCCGGATTGCCACAGGGTCCAGTTCCAGAAGCAGAGTTGCATAGATTGCCACAAGAAGGAGGATCCCGTCCGGTATCAGCAGTGGCTGGGATCAAAGCACGGCATCAACAACGTCGCGTGCGGCGTGTGCCACGGTGACGTGAACAATTACAGGGCCCGACCGGACAAGGTGGTCTGCATCGGTTGTCACTCGCTCCAAGTAAATAACATGCCCCCCAATGCGTTAGTGACCAATTGCTCCTTTTGTCACCATGCGCACTGGTTCACGGTTCACAAGATAAAGGACTATGAACGATTCGCTCCGGGAAGAGAGAAGCGATTCAATGTGCCCGGATTCTAATCCTCGCAAAACGCAATCCGATCGTTGGAGGAAGCCATGAATATGACTCGCAGAGAGATGATCAAACTATCGGCTGCCGCATTCGCCGCCGGTGCTTTGAACATACCGGTTGACCGGGATGCCGGAGCGGCCGGGGATCGGATCGAGGTGGACAAATGGGTCAAAGGCTCGTGCCGGTTTTGCGGTACCGGCTGCGGCGTATACATAGGCGTTAGGCAGGGCAAGGTCGTCGGAGTGAGAGGCAATCCCGAGGCCCAGACTAATTTCGGCTTTCTTTGCGTTAAGGGATTCAAGGGATACATGAGCATGTACCATCCGGACCGCTTGAAGTACCCACTCGTTCGTGGCGCGGACGGAAAATACAAACGTGTTTCGTGGAATGAGGCCCTTGACCTGGTCTGCAAGAAGTTCAAGGAATTACAGCAGAAGTTCGGAAAAGACGCCGTTGCATTCTATGGGTCCGGCCAGTGCATGACCGAAGAGAGCTACACCTTCAACAAGCTGTGGAAGGGCGGGTTCGGCTCGAATATGGTTGAGGGCAATCCTCGACTCTGTATGGCGTCGGCGGTCGGCGGATACGTGACAACCTTCGGCACGGACGAACCGGCCGGCGCGTACTCGGACATCGAGAAGGCCCGCACGTTCTTCATCGTGGGCTCAAACATGTCCGAGTGCCATCCGATAATCTTTCGACGAATCGCCAGGAGAAAGCTGAAAGATCCCGACCTGATCAACGTGATCGTCTGCGAACCGAGGCTCACCTCTACAGCCCGCATTGCCGACGTATGGCTCCCAGCCGACCCGGGAACGGATCTTGCCGTGTTTCACTGCATGGCCCGGGAGCTAATCAAGAACGGCTGGACGGACAAGTGGTTCATTGAAAACCTGTGCCGTTTTAACACGGGCAAACAGGTCGTTGATTTCAAGGCTTACGTCGAGTTCCTGGAGCAGTTTACTCCCGAAGCGGTCGAGAAGAAGACAAGATGCCCGGCTGCAAACATCAAGGAAGCCGCACGCCTGTTCGGTTCCCAAGGCCCCACGATGAGCCTGTGGACCATGGGACTCAACCAGCGGACCCGCGGCGTGTGGGCAAACAACCTTGTCCACAACCTCCACCTGATCACTGGCAATATCTGCGTTGACGGAGCCGATTCATTCTCGCTGACAGGACAGCCTAACGCGTGCGGCGGGGTGCGTGAAACCGGCGCACTGAGCCACCTTCTGCCGGGCACCAGGCCCGTCACCATTCCTGAGGTGCGTGACCAGGTGGAGAAAGCATGGGGATTGCCCCCGGGAAAGATAGATCCCAATCCGGGCGCTCACACCATGCAGATGTTCGCAAGTCTGGGCGCAGAAAGTGATGCCAAAAAACCCATAAAGGGAATGTTGATCACCACGACCAACCCTGCCCAGTCTCTCCCGAACGGCCATAAGTATTGGAAAGGAATGAAGGAAGCCTTTCTCGTGGTGCTGGACATATTTCCGACCCGGACAACCCAGTTCGCCGACGTGATCCTGCCCGCTGCGTTCATCTATGAAAAAGGAGGCGTGTACGGATGCTCGGAGCGTCGAAGCCAGTTGACGAGCAAGTGCGTTGATCCTCCCGGCGAAGCCAAACCCGACCTGTGGATAGGAGCGCAGATTGCCAAGCGCATGGGCTTTGAAAAGCTCATTCCGTGGAATGGAGACGACCCGCGGACCGCATACAAAATGGCGTGGGACGATTACCGCAATTGCGTGAAGTTGACCGAACACACCATTTTCGGCATGACGTACGAGCGACTTGAAAAGAGCGAGGCCGGCTTGCAGTGGCCCTGCCCGGACGAAAAGAGCCCCGGCACCGAGCGGCGGTACGTCAGAGGCCGCGATCCCATCATGGACATGCCTCAAATAGTGAAGGTCCCCAGTTCAGCGAGGATCTACTTCTACGGAGACAAAAACCACGAGGGCAAAGCCAACGTGTTTCTCAGGCCGTACAAAGGAGCGGAAGAGCCGCCTGACGACGAGTACAACTTCTTTCTCACTACCGGGCGTGTCATCGAGCAGTGGCATTCCGGTACCATGACCATGCGCGTGCCTGAGATAGCCCGCTCCCAACCCAACGCGTACGTAGAGATCAATCCCACCGACGCGGAAAAACACAGAATCCGCAACGGCGACCTTGTCAAGATCACAAGTCGTCGGGGATTCTGCATTCTTCCCGCGCGCGTCGTCAAGGTGTCCTTGCCGGGAATACTTTTCGTGCCATGGTTTGACCAGGACTGGGATAGGATGATCAACCGCGTGACCATCGACGCGTTTGACGCGGGTTCCAAACAGCCTGAGTTCAAGATTTGCGCGGTAAAGATCTCACGATTCGGCGATCCGAAGGACGTCGCGGACATGAAGATAATTTCCAGCGTAGATGAGCCCTTTCCCGTGAAAGTCTGAGATCCGGCGAAAGGTCCGAGAGGCAGCCAATGGTCATAACGGGCAGTGCACTTTTCATAGAGCCTGGAACGATGGATGCCGTGCTGGAAAAGCTCCGCCGGTTCCATGAAGTGACGTTTCACGTGCACTCGGAATCGGGAACCGAACTCGTGGTCAACCTGGAAGCCGACGATACTACCGATCTGGAAAGCCTTTGCAGCCGCCTGAAGGAAGAGATTCATCAGATAGTGGACATAACCCACATCTATGTGAATTTCGAGGACGAAATCGAAAGGATGCAAGCAGGGCCGGCGAGGTGATAAGAAGTTTTGGCTGACGGCTTGAGAGAATTTCTGGAAAGGGTTTTTGTTCGCGGCCAGAATCCGTTTGTGAACAACTACGCTATCAACCGGCTAAGGCCTCCGGGCGCGGTGGATGAGCGCCGGTTCATGGGGCTTTGCATCCGGTGCAATCGCTGCCTGGAAGTCTGCCCGTACGGGTCCATCAAGAGGGCCGGTGTTGGTCCGCCCATGGGCACCCCTTATGTATTCCCCGAGCAAAAAGCCTGCTACCTTTGCATGGCCTGTTGTCGCCTGTGCCCCACCGGAGCGCTCGACGCTCATCTGCGCAACCCCGAAAAAGCGGTAATGGGCAAAGCAAAGATCGACCCATCCATTTGCTACAGCCATCTTTTCCTAGACCGGGACAAAGTGCCTCAAGGGGCTAAGCAAAAGATCGGAGCGCTGTGCAACACTTGTTACAACGTCTGCCCTTTGCAGGACAAAGCGATCACGCTCAAGGGCAACCTTTTTCCGGTTGTCCTGGACGGATGCGTCGGATGCGGAATATGCACGGAACGCTGTCCCACAAGGCCGAGGCGAGCGATCAACGTGATTCCCTCGGGCATGGGGCGTGTGGATGAGGCAGGGTTCTATTTCGGCAAGGCCCGGCGCCACCACGATTCCGCGGTTTCCCGGGCTGAAAAGCCTTCGTCAGGAGCCTTGAAGGGCGAAGAGCTTCTCGACCGCAAATACAAGATAGATGGATCGAGAGACGCATCCGATTTCCAATTCCCTTACGAAACATCCGACCAAATTGAGGGCTGGGACTGATGTACAGACGTTACAGACGCGCTTCACAAATTGCAGTGTTTGCGCTCATGTTCGCCGTGCCGGTACTGAACCTCTATGAGATCTATGCGATCACGGGAACATTCTATGCAATTAACATAGGAGGACTCGGAATCGCAGACCCGGTGGTGATTCTCCAGGCCATGTTTGCCGCGGGAGAGCTGACGGTTCCACTCCTGAGCGCCGCAATATTTCCGGTGCTTCTGGCCTTGCTCCTGGGGCGGGTATGGTGCGGTTGGATGTGCCCGTATCATCTCCTGTCCGATGTTGCCTGTGCGGCTCGGTTAGCAGCGGCAACCCGCATACTCAAGAAAGCCGAACCCGCATCGCCCGCCGTGAAGAGATCCTTTTCCGCGAATATGTGGCGTTTCGGTTTCCTGCTGGTGGGCACGGCCGCTGCTGGCGCCATTGGAATACCGGTGCTCAACTATCTGAGTGCTCCGGGAATCACAAGCACGGAGGCAATGATTTTCGTCAAGGAGCGAACCTTTTCGCTGGAAATCGGATTCATCGCGGTGCTGCTTTGCCTCGAGTTCACCCTGATTCCGCGTTTCTGGTGCAGGTTCTTCTGCCCAACCGGAGCATTCCTGTCTCTTTTCCGGTCTTCGTTCACCTTAAGAATAGTCTCGGAAACGAAGAATCCTGCCGTTCCATGCTGCAAGGAAAGCCCCTGCCTGTCCGCGTGCCCCATGGGATTGCAGCCCTATCGGGAAGGCGGCAATCTATTGTGCACGAACTGTGCTCGATGCATTGATGCATGCCCCCACCAGAGGTTGAAGTTTGACGGATTCCTCACCGCGAGACCCCGGTAGAGCGATTCGAGATTGTCCTTGATCGATGCCGGGGAAAATGTGCCATTTCCCGGTAGGGCTGGGCTTCAAACCCGCCGCTGCCAACAGACCGGACACTCCTTCATACTATAGGGATTGCCAAAAAAAATGTCCGATACGGCACAGCGCGAGGCGGCCCATGTGTCCCTGAAGCGAAGTCAGGCCGTGCCGTTCGGAGCGGAAGGGACACTGGGCCGCATATATGACGGAACCTTCGGCAAAGGCCATATATGGTCAATTCTTCATGTGCAGAGCCTCGATCGGGTCCAGACGGGCGGCCTTACATGAGGGATACACTCCGAAGATCAGACCGGTTCCCACGGAAAAGATCAACGACAGCGCGATGGATGCCGGAACGAGACTGACAGGCATTCCGGATAGATACTTGACCCCAAAGGAGCCGCTCACCCCGAGAACCAATCCGGCCACTCCTCCGACCACCCCAAGAAAGGCCGACTCAACCAGGAACTGCACCAGAATGTCTCTACGCGTGGCGCCGACCGCACGACGGATTCCGATTTCGCTGACCCGTTCTCTGATGCTCAGAAGCATCACTCCCAGGATGCCGACACCGCCTATTATCAACGAAATCAACGCAATACTTGCGATGAGGAGACTGAATGTGCGGGCAGTGGAACTCTGGGCTTCGATCACGTCGGCTTGATTCTGAATGACGAAATCATCATCCCTGCTCTCTCGCAAGCGGTGACGCTCCCTCAGCAAAGATCTGATTTCGGCCGCGGCAGGATGGATACGGTTGAAATCGGCAGCTTCAATGTAAATGTGGCTCAAATAGGTAACATTCATCAGTTTGACCATGGCGGTCCGTAACGGAACGAAGATCTGATCGTCTTCATCTTCGCCGGAAACGCTCCCTTTGGGGGCGGTGACTCCTATCACCTTGAAGAGCACCTTTCCGATCCTGACGGACTCGCCCACAGGATCTCGGCCGCCGAAAAGCATCTGCACGACAGTGGGCCCCAAGACGGCGACAGGAGCCATGATCCGGTTCTCGTCCTCATCGAAAAACCTTCCTGAGACCACAGATACGTTCCGAATGCGTTGGATCTCGGAAGCCGTTCCCACGATCCTCGTGCTGTAAACCGCGGCTTCGAATTTCACCGGCAGTTTCTTGATATGCGACGGAGCAACGTTCCGGACGGACGGACATTCCTCGGCGATGGCCGCAGCATCCTTCACGGTGAGGGTGGTCATAATTCCGAGACTACCTGTCCGGCCCTTTACCGTTCGGGACAGCCCGGCGGTCACTACCACCATGTTAGTGCCCATGTGAGCGATTTTCTGAGTGACTTCTTCTTCAGCCCCTCGCCCGACGCCAACCATTACGATTACGGAGGCCACGCCGATCATGATCGCCAACACCGCAAGTGCAACCTGCAACGGATGCCCTGTAAGCGACTTTATGGCAATGCTGAGGCCTCGGAAGTGTTGCGTTCTCATCCGCGTCACTTGAGCGCGTCGATGGGATTAAGGTTCGCAGCCCTCCTGGCGGGCTGAATACCGGCCAGGAGCCCGACCATGACCGCACATGTCAGGGCCAGGACTAACGGTTGCCACATGATGACCGCCGGGACTTTCATGAAGCCTGCGACGGCCTTGAGCCCCACCAGTCCGAGAAGTACTCCTGCTATGCCGCCGATAACCGCGACGCTGACAGCCTCAAACAGGAACTGGATGAGAATATCGCGTTTGCGAGCGCCCACGGCCCGGCGAATGCCTACTTCCGATCTCCGCTCATTGACTGCTATGAACATGATGTTCGCGATGACAACCGCGCCGACTACCAGGGATATGGCCGACACAAGAATCAGAAACAGACTGAATGTCGAAGACACTTTGGACGCAAGATTCATTACCTGGGTGGGGGTCACAATCGTGAAGTCGTCCTCCACAGCCGGCTGCAGGTTGTGGCGCTCGCGGAGAAGCGCTCTCACGTCCTCGACGGTTTGCGACATCTTCGATGCATCGTGTAGAACTATCTTGATCATGAACAGATAATCCTGATTGAAGACCCTCTTCTGGCCCGTGAGCAAGGGGATCAGGATGCGGCTGTCCATGTCCACGCCCGAAGCTGCGGTTCCTCTGGGCTCCAGGACGCCCATGACTTCAAACGGATTGTTTCCCAAGAGGATCTGTTTTCCCACGGGATCATCGCTCTCAAAGAGATCCTTCACGATGGTCCTGCCAATAACCGCCACTCTGGCCAGACGAGCGTTGTCCTCCCGGGAGAAGAATCTGCCCCTCTCCGGGGGGGTATTCCAGACGTCGGACCAATTGGCATCGGCAGCCACAAGCACGCCGTACGTGCTCTTGTTACCGAATTTCACCGGGAAATCCCGTCGATTGATTTGCGGAACCGCATCTTTGACGTTCGAGATCTCGGAAACCATGGCCTGCGCGTCTTCGATTCTCAGCGTGGTCGGCACAGGCTGAGGGACTCCCGGTTTCCTGCCTGATCCGGCCATGATCATGATCTGATCCAGGCCGAACTTCTGAACCTTGCTCATGACATCGGATCGAGCGCCTATTACGGAAGAAGCGATCACAGTCAGCGTCGCTACACCGATGATCACTCCTAACATCATCAGGAAGGTTCGGGCCTTATTTTCCACCATTGCACTCAGGGCCTGTTTGCTCGCGCGCAGAACTCTCATTTCGATACCTCCACAGCTCTGACCTTGGTGGGCCCGTCGCTTGAAATCCTCCCGTCTTTCATCTCGATGATGCGATCCGCTTGCTCTGCCACGTCGCGATCGTGGGTGACGACGATAAGAGTCGTGCCGGCAGCGTGAAGTTCACGGAATACCCTCATAACTTCGCGTCCCGAAGCCGAATCGAGGTTTCCTGTGGGCTCGTCGGCGAGAATTATACGGGGGGAATTGACCAGGGCCCTGGCAATGGCCACTCTTTGCTGCTGGCCTCCGGACAACTCACGGGGCAAGTGATCCACCCTGTCCGCCAGCCCCACCGAGGTCAATACGCTGAAGGCCCGTTCCTTCATATCCACGTCCACGTCACTGTAGATGAGCGGCAGGATCACATTCTCCCAGGCCGTCATCCTCGGCAAGAGATGAAAGGACTGGAACACGAATCCGATCTTCTCGTTCCTGATCCTCGATAGATCATCGTCGTCCATCGCGTGAACCGGCACGCCGTCAAAAAGGTATTCTCCGGACGTGGGCTTGTCCAAGCATCCCAGAATATTCAACAAAGTGCTCTTGCCCATTCCCGACGGCGCCATGATGGAAACGAACTCACCATCACCCACGTCCAGGGACACGTCCTGGAGCACCTTGACCTCCATATTCTCCTTTTGGAAGGTCTTCGAGACCTTCTGCAAATTGATCATTGCAGGATTCCTCCGTTCGGATTACTTGTGCGGTCGGTCGCCCAGAACAACGAGTTCTCCCTCCCGCAGGCCCTCGATTATTTCAGTATTGGACTGGTCTTTCCACCCCACTTCCACGTATCGCCTTTCAGGCAAGCCGTTTGCCGGCACGAGCACGAATTTTCTGTGGCTATCGCGCTGCACGGCATTGTTGGGCACAGTCAATACCCCCTTGCGCTGGTCAAGAAAGATCAGCACGTTGGCAGTCATGTCCGGCATGAGTTTGCCTTCCCGATTATCCACGCTCACGGACGTCAGGTAATAAACCACATTGTCCTGGATCGTTGCCGACGGATAAATTGACGTCACCTTGCCCTTGAACTCCTGCGCCGGATGCGCCGCAACCGTGAAAATGGATTCCTGGCCCACCCTGACTTTGCCGATGTCGTTTTCATCGACGTATGCCAGCACCTCCAGGCGACCCAGGTCGATGATCCTGATAAAGGTGGGAGCGTTCAATCCGGTCGTCACGGTTTCTCCTTGCATTGTGTTGACCGATGCCACCGTCCCTTTGATGGGCGCAACGATAGTTGCATACGAGAGCTGCGCTCTGGCGATTTCCAGTTCGGCCCGGGCTTTGAGAACCCGCGCTTTGGCTATCTCATGGAGAGCTTCGGTCAGGTCCATTTTTTGCGCGGAGATCGACCGGGAAGAATGCAACTGCCTGTCCCGTTCACGGTCCTTGGCTATTCGCGCTTCCTCTGCCTGGGCTTCTGCAAGGATTGCCTCCTGAAGCTTCACTCGGGCGCGAAGATCGTCCTGCTCAATTTGGGCTATGACTTGCCCCTGGACCACCTTGTCCCCCACGTTGATCGGCAATGCCACGACTTTGCCGGGCGTGCGCGCACCGACCTTCACCTCAGACCCTACCATGGGCTTGACGATGCCTGTAGCCTGAACGGTTGCACCGAGATCCCGTTTGAGCACCTTCGCGGTCCGATAGCGCTCCTGTGGCTTGGCGGAAAGCCTTCCGTTCAAGAGGTAACCGGCTGAGGCCACCGAACCGGTGACCAGCAGTATTATGATGTAAAGACCCGTACGTCCTCTCTTCTTGGCCATAAGCGCGCCTCGTGCCGGTTGGTTAAGAGAGCCTCACGTTCCGTGTCGGTCTCCCATTTGGAGCGTTCGACCTCCTGGGCAGGAAACTCCCCTGCCGGACATCTTGTTAAGACAATATACACTTTGCCTAGGGAAATCCCGCGGACGGACAAAAAAATCCTTCGAAGGTGCAAACCGAAATCGGAGGCGCAAGCGTCTCGGCCGCGGCGGACAGGTCATGTAGAATTGAATGCCGCGGTAATGGCCGGCGGCACGGCATGACGACGATCCGTGAGCTGGACGATAGCGCGTTCAGGAAGGGACTTGGATGAAGCGTTGCGGTCCTGCAAAAAAATAGAGTCCGACCCTAACCCCATACCTCCGTCGGACTCACCAACATCCGGGGGATAATGCCCCGGCGCACAGAATGTTATGGATAGAACGGTTGGAGAATACACCGCAGGGTGCGGTTTTGTCAATCTATAAAGTACTTTAAGCACACTTAGTTCAATCTTTTCAAAGTATCGTATCCAAGGCATCATGCGATTTGTTGAAACCTGAACCTCCGCAGCATCCGGGTTTCTCCGGACTGCACCCTGTGAGCAATTCCCGGGGTGCCATGGTTGATTCCTGATTTTGACGAGTCGCCATGGTTTTCTCATACGACGAAGTTGCGACCCGGCGACAACCGGTGCGGCACGCGTGCCCCACAAAAGCGAATGCTCACAAGGCCCCGAAGATTTCGCTTGACCGGTGGGAGTATGGAACGGTATACCCAGGAATAGGATAAAAAAGGAGAAGTATTATCATCAACACGACAAGGCTTATGTCTTTTGAAGTTTTGGGGGGAACCACACTGGGCTTTTTCAAGTCGGAGGAATTAGAGCGCGCCCGCTCACTGACTTATAAGACTTCCGAATGGCAAGACCGCCGCGTAATTTCGGTTGTATTTCAGAGAGGTAGATATGAAAGTCGTCCTAGCGACTGCTCCTGACAACGACAGTCCTTGGAATCAAAATTCTTTTCCGCCGTTGGGGCTGCTATACGCGTGTGCAGGACTTGCAGATGCACCGGAATTTCGCGTTGAGATTGCCGACACTTATGCCGAGGGGCTCTCAGTGGACCAAGCGGTTTCAAGGGTTCTCTCGTGCTCGCCCGATATCCTGGGCCTCACGGTTACCAGCGGAAACGTATCGGAAGCGCGTGAGCTATTGACAGGAGTCAAGACTGCAAACCCCGGCATCGTGACCGTTGCCGGCGGCATTCATGCTACCTTGTTCGATGACTTGATGCTGAGGGAAGTCCCTCAACTCGACTACGTTCTCAGAGGGGAAGCTGATTTCAGTTTCCCTGCTCTGTGTGAGCGGCTCCTGGATGGCAAGGACGTCTCAAGGCTGCCCGGAATGTCCTATCGTTCCAACGGCCAAATAGTAAGAGGGGAGCCACAAATCATTGACGATCTTGATTCGATCCGTGCCATTGACAGAAACCTTTTGAAAAAATCCTTGTACGGCACTCAATGGTATGGGTGGAAGTTGCCGGAAGCAGGAGGCCGCGTCACTACTGCATCCACATCGCGCGGTTGTCCGTTCCACTGCACATTTTGTTCTATGGTCAAACTCTGCGGCGGGCGCTTCCGACATCGGAGCGCCGGCAAGGTTTTCGAGGAACTTGTCATAATAGCCGAACAGGGCCACGAATTCGTGATTTTTTTGACGACAATTTCACGGCCAATCAGGTCCGAGTACGTGAATTATGCGAGATGCTAATCCGCCGCCCGCTCGGCCTGCATTTCGGTTTTGCCGCAACCTTGCATCTGTTGTCCCAATCCACTCTGGATCTGATGCATCGCGCGGGTTTCGACTTCGTCTTTGTAGGAGTCGAGAGCGGAAGCGCTCGGGTGCTCACCAGTCTTAACAAGCCTGCTCGTCCGGATGCCTTGGCCGCAGGAATCCAGCGTGCCAAGAAGGCGCACATAGTCGTTGTCGCGAGCTTCATCGCCGGGGCCCCCAATGAGACCGAGAGTGATTTTCAAGCAACGTTGGACTTTGTACGCAATGTAAGACCTCATTTTTGCGACATCAATCCTCTGATGGTTCATCCTGGGAGTCGTCTTTGGGAAGACTTCAATAGGGAACCTCCCATAACTTTGGACAGTTCAAGCAACAAGACGGTTTGGCGATTCTCGGACGGAGTGGACAAGGGGTTAACAGAGAAAAGGATTGCCCAGTTTCGGAAAGTTTTCAGTGATACGGTCTGGGGACGGTGGGGCCTCGATCCCAGACGAATCGTAGAGCTGATCGGCATGATAATACATAACAAAAGCGTCAGAGTTGCGGCGGGAATTCTCATGAAGGACATAAGGTCGGCGGCTTCGCTTGGCAAAGGCGTGAAGCGGTAGAAACTCTGCGGCAAGAGTTCGCCGGGAAGAAGAAAGAATGAACCACCAAGACACGAAGACACCAAGGCCTTTCATCCCGACGAATCCCGCGTCCCGCGGGACGGGGGCCGGATAGGGGTGGTTCGCGAACCGCCCCTATCCTGTCTCGACCAAGCCTTCTTTGTGTCTTGGCGCCTTTGTGGTTTGATTTGCGCTTCGAAGGCATGTTGATGCTGAACTGCTACGTTCTGCGAAGATGCGCCGACGATCACAGCTCAATGCCGACGGCACAGGTACAGAGGCCCCACCTTCGGTCCGATGGAAAAGCGGGCGGCATCCTCTCTTGCAACATCGTCCGGCGTGTACACGGACACAACAAACCCGGCCTCCCTTAATCTGTCGGCGAAGTCCGGGCCGTATCGCCGTAAGTGTCCTGCTAGACCGAATACCCTTTCTCGCTCCTTCGGGTCGGTAATGGATGGATCCTCGAACGTCGACCTCGCCGTGATCGGCACCAAGATGAGCGCCCATCCGGTTCGCTTCAGGACTCGACAGCACTCACGTATCCCTTGCCGATCGTCCGGCACGTGTTCAAGCACGTGGCTGCAATAGAGCACGTCGAAGGTTTCATCCGGGAACTGCAGGTCGGTTATATCAGCCTTTACCATTGCGTGTCGACGGCGCAGATCAGCGGTGGTGTAATCCAGGCCTGACATCTGTGAGAGGCGAGATGCCAAACACGGTTCGGGAGCAAAGTGTAACATTTTCGCTCGGGCGCCGGAGAACAGATCGGTCTGACGCAGCCAGAACAGCCACACGAAACGATGGCGCTCAAGGGACCCACACATGGGGCAGCGCGCATCAGGCCTGCCCCTGAAGGATTCGAAACGGCGATCCCAGGCGCCGCAGATCGGGCAATGGAATCGCCGGTAGTAGGGCAGCAACGCTCTTGCTTTTTGTTTAATGACCTTGAGCCGACCTGGACGTGGAAATCGCCGGAAGTAGGAGAGTAACGTCTTTAGTCGTCGTTGGATAATACCAGGGACAATTCGCTTGATAAGATTTGCCACGCTAAACGCTCCGCCTCCCGCCATTGAGTGCTAAGCCTGTATCTCAGGCGAGCCGGATTAATGGTCGCGGACCGGTAGAGGCAGACTCTGACAAGGCTGCCTCGCCTGCACTCCGCGGTCAACCGGAATCATCCGGACACGATGCAGGTTCACGATGGGTGTGCCCGGTTGTGCTGGCCGACCACACCCGTGTATCACTTCAGGTACGCCACCGCTTCGACCTCAACCAATCCGCCCAGCGGCAGCCCGGCTACCTGTACCGTAGATCGTGCCGGTGGCTCGTTAACAAAGAAGGTCGCGTACACCTCGTTTACCGCCGGGAAGTCATTAATATCAAGCAGGAATATGGTTGTCTTGAGGACGCAATCCATCCCGCTCCCCGCTGCCTCGAGAATCGTTTTTATGTGGGTGAGTGCCGCAGCGGTCTGTTCGCGCACGGTTGCCTCAAGCTTCTTGGTCTCTTTGTTCATACCGAGTTGTCCTGACACGAACACCAAATCCCCGTGCCTGACGGCTTGAGAATACGGACCAACAGGCAGTGGCGCCTGGTCCGTCTTTACGACCTGCTTTGAAACCGAAGAACAAGCAAGAGCCATTGAACCTGCAAGCCCGAAGGCTGCCGCAAGAGCAAGAGTCAGCGGTAACTCCATGTTTTCGTTCTCCTTAACGTTTCATGGTATGAATACAATGACGTATTGCCGCAGGATCGGCGTCTCTCCCCGTCCCCGGCCGAATGACCGGCAAGATGCCGGTCCTACTGTCAGAGGCCATTGGCCGGGTCCCTTGACCGATCGGAATACAGGACCGTATACGCCGCGGAGTCTAAGTCTCCTCGGCGGCCTGTTGTCGCCTCAGGACGCTCGCACCCGTCACCAGGATCTTGTCGACGTGCTCAGACTTCTCGCTTTTTGCTTCCTCAATCCGGGCAATAAGTTCCTCCACCTCGCATGGCTTTTCCACAAAGGGGAGGGCGCCCGCCGCAAGCCTTCGACCGCAGAGTGCATGGCTGCTTTCGAGACCATGAGGATCACCTTGACGGTCGGAATCAGCTCCTGAATGCGCTTCAACGCGGTGAAGTCCTCCAGCGGCGGGGGCTTGACTTCAAGGAGTACTGCATCCACGTCGGGGTTCACTTCCAGCCGCTTGATGCCCTGTGCGCTTCCTGAGACCATGGACACGATGATTTGCCTCGTTGAGAGCAGATCTTTGAGCCAGGAGGCAAAGGCCTGGTCGGTATCGATCAATAGGACCCTTGTTTCGGCCATTTCCGTTCTCCGGTAGCTTCAGCGTTCCAGCAACTTCCATATTCCATCATGCAGGGTTAGCGCAAATGGAGCAATGGAAAATCGAAAGGACGTCGGATCCTTCGTGTCACGCGTTTGTCATCTCCCCTTTTGGAAAAAGCGCGACGACAACCGTTTTCTGAACCTTGCCCATAGCGTTTCTGGGCAGGTCGTCCACGAAGAGTATCCTCGTGGGAGTCTTGTACTGAGCCAGTCGTTCCTTGGTCCATGCCCGCAAGGAATCCGGATCAAGGGAGGCCCCTTTCGCCAACACCAGAGCTGCACCAACCCGCTGTCCCCATTCGGGATCATCGATTCCCACCACCGCGCATTCTTCGATCTCCGGGTGTTCGAGCAGGACATTCTCGATTTCCGGAGCAGAGACCTTGTATCCACCGGTCTTGATAATGTCCGTGTTGCTGCGTCCCAGCATGCGGTAAGAACCGTCCTCGACGACTGCGATGTCGCCGGTTACGAACCAGCCTTCGCGGAAGGATTCTCTTGTGGCTTCAGGCCGTTGCCAGTATTCGCGAAAAACCCCGGGGCCCTTCACCTGGATTTCGCCCGGTTCACCTGGAGACACCGGTTTGCCCGACTCATCAAGGAGTCTTACCTGCACTCCCGGAAGCGGCTGTCCCACGTGCCCCGGTTTGCGCGGACCGTGGAGGGGATTTGAGAGCGCCATGCCTATCTCGGTCATCCCATAGCGCTCCAGCAGAGTGTGACCGGTGATTTCCCGCCATCGCTCAAGAACGGGTACCGGCAGCGCAGCCGAACCGGATACCATGAGCCGCATTCGGGAGCAGCCTTCTCCCATGGCCATGCAAGCCGCCGAAGAAGCCTTCTCCCATGCACGGATCAACTTGACGTATATGGTTGGCACTGCCATGAAGAGCGTCAGATCACCTTCGGCGATACGAGCCCAAACCCGATCCGCATCGAATCGCGGTAGAATGTCACAGGCAGCTCCAGCCCAAAAAGCGCATAAGAGCACATTGATAATTCCGTGCACATGATTCAATGGCAGGACACTGAGTATGCGGTCTCGGGCATTCCATTCCCATGCCTCTATCAAGCACTCGATTTGGGCTCTTATGTTGTTGTGGGTGGTAACGACCCCTTTGGGTCTTCCCGTAGTTCCGCTCGTATACAGGATCATTGCCCGTCTGGCGGGATTGACCTCGGGCAAGCGCGCGGGATTGACCCGAAGCGCCTCATTGCCCAAAAGAAACGGTATGCCGCGACGTTGGGCCAGGCAACGGACTCTTTCCTCGTAATCGGCATGGGCTATCACTATTCCGGCGCCGGCATCGTCGATAACGTATTCAAGCTCGGGAGCGGGGTGATCCATCGACAGGGGAACCGCTATGCCCCCGGCTCGCCAGATCCCCCACTGGACAGCCGCGTACTCAAAGCCGGGGGGCTCCTGGAAAGCCACCCGAGTCTCACGGAGATCGTCCCTCCCGTCGAGTATGCAAGACGCGACGCATGCGGAAGCCTCCAGAAGTTGCTCATAGGTGAAAGCGTCCTGGCCGGAAATGACGGCAACTCTGCCGGCGTGATCCCGAGCCCGGTCCACAAGCGCAATGCCCCTGCCGAAAGCGCTTGTAGGACCCGAGGCGTCGGACTCCTTAGACTCATTGGAACGGGGTGGACCGGACTCGCCGTCCGAATACTGGTCCTTCATTTCTTCCGATCTCCTCTCCGGATTGATGCTCCGCCAAAGGATTGACAAGTCGGGGGATTACATGGTATTTCGGCAAAGACCGGTCAGTCAAGTGCCGGCTGCGCGGTGCCGGAAGATTGTCCGAGGCAGGAGGATTTGGCTCGAATCAAGGCCTCGCGCGGCACAACGGCCGCCGGCGGGGATATTCTTTGCTTGATTCCTGTGCGCAGTCGGGTTACTTGCTTTTGTGTCGATTCGATGGAACGACACGGTCAGAGCAACAGGATTTATTGCTATTGAGTCGACCAATTGAAGGCTGGATGCGATTGCAAGGGTTTGATGAAGGCGTTTCCCTTTGAATCCGTCAATGGCCTTAGCGCAGGGGAAGTTGGTTGCCCTTGCCTGTGACAGGATGGGCGTCGCCGCGAAGTTCCCTGGGGGGATTATTTTTAAAAGCGCTGTGATCTTGGGTAGATGCGAACGTCTTGCGGGGGCGAAGCCTCGCAAGATTCAGCAAGTGGCGCCAGGTTGGCCTGAAAAATCCTTGCGCGGTCGCCATCAAACAGAGCATTCCAACGCGCCGATGAACAGCGCGTTTCCGGTTTATTGCTTCTTGCAGGGGCGCCTCGTATATTGTGGGTCATCTCACCGCTGACATTCACTGCCGGCTCAGGCCCGGCAACGTTGAGGAGGCTTGAGCGTGAAATCATCCGAAATAATCAACAAGACCATGGATCGGGATGATCTGGCGTCGCCGGACGCTTCCGCTATCGTGGCGGAATTGAACGCGCTCATAAAGGAACTCAGGAGCAGGAGCCTCAGGATAAGTTCGTGGTTCGGGCAGTTTGACCTCAGCGGTGACCCGCTCAGTTCAGAGCGGATCAATCGCGGATACGGATATCAGCCGCTGGACGATGCAGTGGATGATATTAATTTCCCCTGGTTTCTCTACTGGGAAATCGCCTGGGTCGTCATGAACACTCCGTTTCGCCCGGGGGACTCGGTGCTGGATCTCGGCGGGTGTTCGTCGCTTTTCGGGTACTACTTGGCATCAAAAGGTCTTAGAGTGTGTTGCGTGGATAAGAAGAAGGAACTGGTGAAGAACGCTGATCACGTGGCAGCGGAGACTGGATGGCATCTCAAGAACTACGCGATGGACATGCGCGAGATGTCATTTGACACCCAGTTCAATCACATCACCTCCATCTGTGTTTTCGAACATATACCTCTCCACGACAGGATCAGGATCAACGAGACAATAAGGTCTCTCCTCGTTGAGGGCGGAAATTTCAGCATAACCTTTGATTACCGCAACCCCTCAAAAACAGTGAGCATCAATTCACCTCAGGACGTGTACGAACAGTTCGTTGAGCCGTCACGCCTTGCGATGAGGGGAAACCAAGTCTTCCATGACAATGGCAAGAGCTATCTGGTACACCCTTTTCACCACAAAGACGCGTCCTGGGCCCAGAGAATTCAACGAATCAGAAGAGGACAATTCTCGTGGTGGGATCTGTTTAGTAGAAAGAGCGAAAACGAATACACCTTCGGCGCTTGCTTTCTGCAAAAGACAGGGTGAGAGTTCACCGATGAGACCCCCTTAATGCACTATGCGGCCTTGCAGGAGGACCGGATGTTCAAGAGAATAATCGAAAGGTTCAAGCACCGACAGGCCTCCCCCTCGGCAGCCCTTGTCCCCGGGCCCCCTCGCTGGAACATCCTGGTTTACGTGGTAGGGAAGGTGGGCTCAATGAGCGTTTACAAGTCACTAAGGGCTCTTAAACTCCCGGAGCCGGTGTGGCACGTTCAACACATGTCGGAAGAATCCATAGCAGATATGAAGGACCTCTACGGCTCGGATCCGCAACGTAGACACAAGTACGAGAAGGCGCTGAAACTACGCTCCGAGATACTCGATAACGAGAACGCGCACTGGAAGGTAATAACTTTGGTACGCGAGCCTATAGCGTGGAGCCTCTCGTCTTTTGCCCACAGACTGGATCATTATGTGCCCAAGGACGTTCTATCCGATGCCCGTGACCATTTCGACCAGCACGCGGACTTTTTTCAGGGTACCTTTGACAGAACAGCCGAACGCATGGAAAGGGTACTTTCCAATTGGTTCGACGAAGAAATGAAGGCGTTGTTCAATATTGATGTTTTCGATATCGAATTCATTCATCAGAGAGGGTATACCATCACCATATATCCTGACAGGCGAGTCGAACTGCTCATCATCAGGCTTGAGGATCTCAATCGAGTTTACAAAGATGCGTTCAGGGAGTTCTTGGAAATCGACAACATGGAGCTGGTGACGCACAATGTGAGCACTGACCAAGACTTTGGGCAGATTACCAGGAAATTCAGGGAGGGCGTGGTCATAGGGCCCGAGTTCATGGATGCGATGTACGGTCTGAAATGGGCCAGGCACTTCTACACTGAGCAAGAGATCGCCCGGTTCAGGGCAAAGTGGTCGGGAGGGTGATTGTGATTGTCAAGAGAGGCCCGGCCTTGCGCGAGAATCCTGGCGCAATATTGTAGCGGCTCCTGAGTTGTGCCTTTTCAAACATGTAATCCGGTAGGTCATACTTATGGAAATTCTGTGGCTCATTGAACATGTGGCCCGTGAGATGGACGTGGCATGTGCCGCGAAATGCATTGCGGAAGAGAAGTACGGAGTGGACGTTTCAATCCGTCACATATATCTTCACACCAAAGAACTTCTCAAAGGCCCGCAACCGCGTGTGGTGGTTTATCCGTTCTTCTACGTGATGACCGGCCTGGCAACCCACGATTATGTCCTTGCATGGCCTGGGGCGACGCATTTCAATCTCGCCTGGGAGGAAATCCACTACTCCGCGCACGAGGCGGCCAAGAGACCGGGTGACGAATTCACTCGGAACAGGGTGTTTCATCACGCGTGGGGCGGCTTCTACAAAGACTTTCTCCTTGAAAGCGGCGTTCCCAAAGAACACATATTCGTCAATGGTCAGCCCGCGTACCAGTTGTACAGGGCTCCCTATTCGGCCTACTACAAATCGCGAAGCCGGCTTGCGGAAGAGTACGGCCTGGATGAAGCCAGACCGTGGATCTTTGTGCCGGAAAACTACAGGTGGGCATTCGTCACGGACAGCAACATCAGGCATTTCTGTAACATGGGTTGCGAACATGACGTGCTGGCGGATCTGCGAACATTCTGCTCCGATTCCATCAAGACCCTTCTCAAATGGTGTAACCGCGCTGCCCTTGAACTTGACGCGGAGGTGATCTTCCGGCCAAGGCCTGCAACTCCGGCAAAGATGATCCACGAATTGTTCAGCGAACATGTTGGCGGGATTCCGCCTCGCCTGCGCTTAACCAAAGATGAAACGGTCAGGGAATGGATTCTTGCAAGCGACCTTGTGGTTTCGTCGTACAGCACGACGCTCATAGAAGCGGCGATTGCAGGCAAGCCAATATGCTCAGCGGAACCCATTCCGATTCCGGACTCGCTCTATTGCGATTTTCTCCAGTTCGTGCCACGGGCGCGGACCGAAGATGAGTTCATGGGAATCTGCCGCAACCCCGAATCAGCAGGCGATTGGAGGCCGTTGAGGGACTGGGCCGCTACTCTGATGCTTGCAAACGGAGATCCAATAGAAGGCCTTGCACGGTATGTGGCAGGGCTTCGGCAAAACGGTGGGGGGCCGCGCATCAGAACTGTTTTTGACAGGCTCCGCGATAAGATGTCCCGCAAGGCAAAGCATGTTCCGCTGAAGAAGAAATACTTCAACGAGGCCACCCACGAAAAGGATGTATTTGACGAAGAACTTGTTCGAGCAAACGTGGCTGAATGGAAGAGGGTTCTCTTTGGGGGCGCTTGACCTGATCGAGGCTAAGGCTGCAAGCTGGCAGTCGCATGAGCCCTTCCTCTCGATAATCGTCGCTACGTTCAACCGGGAAAGGTTCCTGGACTATTGCCTCAAGAGCCTTGCGGAGCAGTCTTGTGCCGGCAAGGCTTTCGAGGTAATCGTTGTAGACAACAACTCAACGGATCGGACGCGTGACCTTGTCGCCGCACACTGCTGTCGATACGGGCATTTTCGATATCTCAAAGAGGAGCGACAAGGCGTTTCGCACGCTCGCAACATTGGATGCCGGAATGCGCGCGGGACCTATGTTGCGTTCCTGGATGACGACGCAATTGCCGAGCCTGATTACGTGGCCTGTGTGCTTCGTGTGATCACCCAATTTGATCCGGACTTCGTGTGCGGTCCCATTTATCCGTACTACACCGACCCCAAGCCGTCTTGGTTCGACGACGAACTGGAAACCCGCAAGTTTGAGCAGAAATCGGGATTCTCGACGACTTGCGGGGCGCCGGGCAGCAATCTCGTCATACGAAAGAACGTGCTTGAACGCCTGGGAATGTTCGACGTGAACCTGGGAATGGAGGGCAAAACCATCCGCTTGGGCGCGGACAGAAAACCCCTGGACATATACCGCCGCGTGACGCCGGTTGATGAGCAGAAAGTCTACTACTCTCTCGAATGCAAGGTTTTCCATCACGTGCCAAAGGAGAAAATGAGGGTCTCCCATTTCTGGACAAGGGGATATGCCGCAGGAGTGGCCACCAGACGAATCGAGCAGTCGGATCGGCAGTCATGCCGGCTGGATTTTTATCGGCAGAGCCGTTCGCGAATCCGGCAGGTCATCGAGTGCTCGTTCAGGCACTTCACTGGAGCCCTAAGAGAGAGAAACTTGAGAAAGCATGCGGCCGGTTTTCTGTTACAGGCTGGCCTAGCCACGGGTTATATTGCGGAATACTGTCTTTGCCTGGCCCGTCTTCGGAAATCCTGACAGGCGGACCTTCAAGCGCTTATGGAACGAGGTAATTATGGTGGGTCCGACGACCTCCGCGATATCACCGCTGATCAGAGCGTTGGAGCGGGAAGACCCCGTGTCCGCCGCGCGCGCCGCCGTATCCGGGGCCGACCAGGAAAGCGCAGACCACCTTGGACGCACACCGCTGATTATGGCAGCGGACAAAGGGTTCGGTCGTGTGGTCAGGCTGTTGCTGGACGCCGGCTCACAGGTGGACGCAAGAGACCTGGTTGGCCGAACGGCGTTGATGACGGCCGCCGATAGGGGACACCTGGAAATCGTGAAGATGCTCCTAGACAAGGGTGCAGCGGTCGATGCAACGGACAGTGTGGGAAGAACTGCCCTCACCATGGCCCTTATTTCCGGACGCCGGGCGGTGGTGGACCTGCTCAGGGAGAAGCTTCCGACATGGGACAACCCTGATGATCTGGTCTGTGGCCTATTAAGTTGTGCAGATTGCCGGTACGGTGAGATAGATTTCATGGGCGTTGAAAGGGCAGGACCCGCCCGGAATCTGTCGCCTGAACAGGCCGGAATGGAAGACCCTCAACTTTCTCTGATTGTGCCGACATTCAATCGGGAGAAAATCCTGGACATATGTCTGAGAAGCCTGGCCGCCCAGAAGACTGACGGCAGGCTATTCGAAATAGTAGTGGTGGACAACAACTCCACTGATGGGACCAGGGATCTTGTAGAGAGTTATATTCGCAGTGACAATCGCTTTGTTTATGTCCGGGAAGAGAACCAGGGGCTCAGCCACGCCAGGAACAGGGGCTTTCAAGCGGCCCGGGGAGAATATCTCGCATATCTGGACGACGACGTTATCGTGCCGTCCTCATATGTCTCCAACATGTGCGCCATTATCGACAAGCACAAACCCGACCTGATCGGGGCCCCGGTATTCCCGTACTACACCGACCCCAAACCCGGTTGGTACGATGATCAGTTGGCAACATTGTTTCATACGGGCAGCCCAGGGTTCTCTATGGATTGCGACATAGTCGGCGGCAACATGGCCTTCAGGAAACAGAAGTTGGCAGAACTTGGGATGTTCGATCCTCGAATTGGCATGAAGGGGACTGGTCTCGGTTTCGGGGGAGAGACACAGGTGGTGCGAAAGTATCGCGCTGTGACCCCATCTATGGAGCAGAGGGTCTTCTACAGTCCGGATTGCTGGGTTCTTCACCATGTTCCGGCGTACAAGATGCGTATTGCGTACATTCTAAGAAGGTCTTACATCCAGGGTGCCGCGATTGCGCATGTGAAGTTCCCAAAGGAGACTCGCACGTGGCCACGGTATCTTGGGGAAGCCAGGCGTCGGTTGCGGCCCGTAACTCGTCTAGCGGTGGAATGCGCGCGTGGTGTCGTTGCAGGAATGCGCGTGGGGAAGCGCAAGGCTGAGTTGGCCCGTCGCGCGGCTTTGCTCGCAGGATTCACAAAAGAATTTGTCAAGATTCTCGTTGCCTCGAAAAAGTGACGATCCCCAAGACTTGTCCATGTGTGGTCCAAACTTGCAGGTAGTCGGGGGGATGTTGACCGGGGAGGATTGGAGAGCGAGATTGCCTTTTGAGAATATTGGATAGGGACATGAACCCCATTCGGGGAGGCTGTTTTCATATCGGGTCTCCTGATTTTCATGGCAGGGTTTTCCGGTTGATGAGATGAGCAAAAACTACGCTAATAGAATGCTCCTTATCGCAGCGAGACTGGGGCTCAAGTCGGTGGTTCAACTGCTGGTTAAGCTCGGGGCGGACATCCATTTCAGGGATGCAATGGGATGGAGCGCCTTGACCAAAGCGTCGCTGAGGGGCAGCCCGCGCGTCGCTGAATTCCTCTTGGATCAGGGTGCGGATGCCAACCAAGCCTCAATTCACGGCAACACTCCCCTCATGGCCGCGGTTTATGGAGGTGATCTCCGAACTGTAGAAGTTCTTCTGCACAGGGGAGCCAATGTCAATTCGGAAGACTTGAGAGGCAGAACAGCTCTGTTCATTGCGGCAGGCACAGGCCGCGCCAAGGTGGCGGAAGAACTTCTCAAGCAAGGGGCCGACGTCACCGTCAAGGCCCAAAACGGCTGGACCGCGCTCGTGGCGGCATTGAAAGGGAGACATTTCCACGTCGCGCAGATTCTGGCCGACAAAGGCTATGATCCGATCGGGCCGGATTCGTTGAAGAACGTTGGGATCAGACCTTCCAGATACGATGACCATTCAGCGTTGATTGCGGCTCTGGAAGACGATGATCTGCAGGTTGCGGAGCGCTTGGTGTGGTTGGGATTGAATGCCCGCGTCAGGGACAGCTTCGGCAGAACCCCTCTCATGATGGCTGCGGACAAAGGCGCCCTGAGACTGGCCGGCCGGCTCATCGATCGCGGGGCTGACGTGAACGCTACGGACAGGATAGGTCGAACCGCTTTGATGATTGCCGCAGACCGAGGACACGGAGAGATCGTGAAATTGCTCCTGGACCGGGGCGCAAGCGTGGATGCAAGGGACAGTGTGGGAAGAACCGCTCTGACCATGGCAGAGATTTCCGGGCACCGCGCTGTGGCGGGTTTGCTCCGGGAGAAGCCTGCTGAATGGGACAATCACAATGATCCGCTCCGGGGCCTATTTGATTGCGCAGGTTGCCCGCACGGGGAAATCGAGATCACGGCCGTTGGCAAAATTCCTCACCAGATGACATCGGGTAGTAGGGGCGGGTTTCAAACCCGCACCTATGGCGACGAATCGGACAATTACTCGACCGATGGATACAAGACCGCGGACGCTCCACCGCGACCCGATTCGCTGTTGCGGGAGAAGTCCGAAACGGAAAGCCCCAGACTCTCCGTTATTGTGCCCACGTTCAATCGGGAGAAAATACTGGACAAATGTCTTAGAAGCCTGGTCGCTCAACAAGCCGACGGCGTACCATTCGAAATCGTGGTAGTGGACAACAATTCCACCGACGGAACAGAAAATCTGGTGGAAACGTATTGCAAGACCCACGGACATTTCGTTTATGCTAAAGAAGAAAACCAGGGGCTCAACAATGCAAGAAATAGAGGATACAAAGCCTCCCGGGGCGAGTACTTGGCATATCTGGACGACGATGTGATCCTTCCCCCGACCTATCTCTCCAACGTTTACGACGTGATCCGGAAACATCAACCGGATCTGCTCAGCGGTCCCATATACCCGTACTACACCGATGCCAAACCAGGCTGGTTCGAGGATGAAATCGAGATTCGCCAGTCGGCCGACGTATCGGGCTTCTCCACAACGTGCCGCACATCCGGAGGGAATCTCATAATTAAGCGGAGCATTTTGGAAAGCCTGGGAGCATTTGACCCGGCCATAGGAATGAGAGGAACCAAACTGGGATTCGGAGGGGAAGCCAAGGTGTTGGACACCTATCGCGAGGTCACCCCGGCGGATCAACAGCGAGTGTACTACAGCTTGGATTGCTGGGTCTTGCACCATTCTCCTGCCCACAAAATGCGCCTGTGGTACATTTTCAAGAGACAATATCTCTTGGGCGCCGCAAAGGCCGAGATACTCATTCCTCGACGTAAGCGTACCTGGAGGAGGTTCGGCCGCGAATTCCGAGGCCGTTTAGTCCCTCTTTTGCGCCTGATGCGGCCGTATATCGCCGGTAAAAGGGCCCGCAGGCGACTCGGCAAACGAACAGTGGAACTCACAAAGAGAGCCGGATACTTGGCCGGCATTACCAAAGGCTTCCTAAGATCATTGTTGATTCCAGGCAAGCGGTAGCCTTGGCGCCCATGTCCCGCACCCCCAAGACCGAATGGTTACCATTCTTGATTCTTTTCCAGGGAGAACCATATGAAAATTTTCATAGCAGGAGTTGACGGATATTTGGGTTGGACGCTTGCCCAGTATCTTGCGAAGCGCGGTCACGAAGTGGCAGGCGCGGATAACTACATGAGGCGTGATTGGGTGGCAGAGATGGGTTCTCAGTCCGCCACCCCCATTCGCCGAATGACAGAACGCATTGAAGCTTTTCGCGAGACCTTCGGCAGAAACCTCCGATTCTTTCGAGGAGATCTGACAAACGCCGCATTTGTGGATGAGGTCTTCCGCACCTTCAGACCTGACGCTATTGTGCATCTGGGCGAGAATCCGTCGGCTCCGTACAGCATGATTGACGTTCACCACGCGATCTTCGTCCATCGGAACAATCTGTTCGGCACACTGAACATCCTCTTTTGCATGAGGGACATTTGTCCGCAGGCTCATCTAGTAAAACTGGGAACCATGGGTGAATACGGCACTCCCAATGTGGACATTCCCGAGGGATTTTTCACCATCGAATACCGCGGTAGAACCGATACCTTGCCTTTTCCTCGGCAGGCAGGATCATGGTATCATCAGACCAAGGTGCATGACTCCAACAACGTCATGATGGCTTGCAGGCTCTGGAAACTCCGTTCCACGGATATCATGCAGGGTGTGGTCTTCGGAACCCGCATCGACGAGATGGGAGACGATGAGCGTCTGTTGACCCGTTTTGATTTTGATCAGTGCTTTGGCACGGCCATTAACCGCTACTGTGCCCAGGCCGTTGTGGGGCTGCCACTGACCCCGTATGGAAAAGGCCATCAGCGCAGGGGATTTCTCCCTCTTCGGGATTCGATGCAGTGTCTGACCCTTGCTGTGGAGAATCCGCCCCAGGCAGGCGAGTACAGAGTTTTCAATCAGTTCGAAGAAGTCTACGATCTGACCGAAGTCGCCCTCAAAGTACAGAAGATAGGCAAGGAAGTCGGACTGAACGTTGAAGTGAGAAACGTGGAAAATCCAAGGATGGAAATGGAAGAACACTATTACCGTCCTGACCACCAGCATCTTCCGGACCTCGGCTACCAGCCCACTCATGAGATGGAAAAAGAATTGCGCCTCACGCTTTCCGACCTCATCCGATACCGCAGCCGCATTCAGGCACGACTCGAGGCGCTAACCCCGGACATAAGGTGGGACGGTTCGCGCAAGCCTGTTGAGTATCTGGTAGGAGTAGACCGGGGAGCAGGTTACAACGCCTGAGGCATGCACATGAAATGGTTGATTACCGGAGGCTGCGGTTTCATCGGGACAAATCTTATCGGGTACCTCGCTGGAGGGGGTGGTCACAGCATACGCGTCGTTGACAACCTCAGCGTGGGTACCCGCGAAGACTTGCGCCAGGTTGCCCTCTTTGAAGAAAAATCCCTGACCGACGGGCCAAATTGGCCGGGCAGTTCTGCGGCTGGTCCCGTGCAACTGGTCGTCGGGGACATCTGCGACGAGGCCCTTGCTCTAAAAGCCGCCAATGGAGCGGACATCATTGTCCATCTGGCGGCCAAGACGGGAGTGCCTTTCTCCGTGGAGCACCCCAAGATCGACTGTCTCAACAATGTAATCGGCCTGGTCAACTACCTTGAAGCCGCCCGGCATTGCAGCGTAAGGCGCTTCATATTCGCATCCAGCGGGGCGCCTATAGGAGATTGCGAACCACCGATCCATGAGGAACTGGCCTGTCACCCGGTCTCGCCCTACGGCGCAAGCAAGCTCGCCGGAGAAGGCTATTGTTCAGCCTATTTTCGCACGTTTGGCCTTGAGACTGTGGCCCTGCGTTTCGGCAATGTTTACGGGCCGGGCTCGGGAAGGAAGACCAGCGTTGTGGTTAAGTTTGTCCGTCGGGCAATGAGACGCGAGCCTCTCGAAATATATGGGGACGGCAACCAGACCAGGGACTTCATCTTCATCGAGGATCTTACAAGAGCCATAGTCCTCGCGGCCAGGGCCGAGGATGTCGGGGGCGAGGTTTTTCAGATAGCCACCAGCAGGGAAACGACTGTCTCGGAGATCGCCGGGAAACTGAGGGAGCTTCTGGCCGAGGCGGGAATCGAAAACGTTCAGTTGATACACACTGAGCCTCGTCTCGGGGATGTCAGGCGAAACTTCTCGGACACGTCCAAGGCCGAGAGGATGCTCGGCTGGCGAGCGCAAGTGGATCTCGACTCTGGACTCAGGTTAACGGTGAAATGGTGCTTGGCAGGTTTGTTCAGTTAACAATATCAGTAGGTTACTGATTCTTGTACGGTCAGGTTCGCGCGCATAGCGCGGTTGGTTGCAGCGCTCAAGCAGCCGCTGAAAAGAGCCTTGTCCATCGTAAAGGGCTGTGCTATATCCTGCTGCATCACGGCGTTTCCGCACCTCGTGTCTTGTTTTGCAGGGACTGCGGTTGTCAACTCTGTACCAATACGGGCTAATCACGTGAGCGGGCAGAATTTGTCCAAGAGGTTGCTGCCACCTGACAAGGGATAGCAGCACCCTGCGGGATCGAGACCGACAACTCGAAGCGGCCCGCAAGCTCAGACGGGCGAATCGCCAAAATGGATTTGACAAAGGAGTGCAACCTGTGATAAGAAGAAGCGGTCGACCGAAACCCAAGCCCGCTCTGCCCAAGGGCAATTCGGCCGGGGGCATCGCACCTATGGCGGGGGCAAGCCACGCTTTTCGCATACCGCCCTCAACCGGATGCGGCGATCGACCTCTGATTCCGCAAGAAACTCCGAGCATTAGGTGGAGCGGCAGCGTGCCGGGCGGACGGAGACTGGCGGGCGAGGGGACGGCGGAGGTTCGGACGGTCGGAAGCATGCTCTGCATGCCGGGGAGCAGGACGGAGGCGGCGTCAATGCCGGCGGAGGCGAGGGCTCAG
>DYLG01000238.1 GCA_020722215.1 Desulfomonile tiedjei | reverse complement strand
GCCATGCCCGAGCTGAAATACGGCTTTCCCGATTCGCATTTCGTGTGCTTCCCTTACGAGACAAGACGGACGGGAATCTACGCGGCCGGATGCGTCAGGCAGCCGATGATTTCCACCCGGGCGTCGGAGGACGGCACCGGAGCAGCCATGAAGGCCATCCAGTGCGTTGAGCTGACCTCGAAGGGAAAGGCGGTACATCCGCGGGCCGGAGATATGTCCTATCCCGAACTGTTCATTACTCGATGCACCCAATGCAAGCGCTGCACCGAGGAGTGCCCCTTCGGCATGTACAACGAGGACGAAAAGGGCACTCCTTTGCCTTTTCCCACAAGGTGCCGCAGGTGCGCTATCTGCATGGGGTCTTGTCCCGAGCGGATCATCTCTTTCAGCAACTATTCCGTGGACATGATCGGTTCCATGATCAAGAAGATTCACGTTCCTGACGAGTACGAAGAAAAGCCGCGCATCGTTGCCCTGATCTGCGAAAACGACTCCTTTCCCGCTGTTGACATGGCGGGGATCAACAGGCTGCAATATGCGCCGTGGGTAAGGTGGATTCCGGTGAGATGCCTCGGCTCGCTAAACCTGGTCTGGATTGCCGACGCCTTATCCAAAGGCATCGACGGGATTCTGCTTTTCGGGTGCAAGTTCGGGGACGACTATCAGTGCCATTTTGTTCATGGCAGCGAGCTTGCCAACACCCGAATGAGCAAGGTCCAGGAGACCCTTGACCGCCTAATGCTCGAGTCGGACCGGATACGCCTTGAGCAGCTCGCCATAGATGATTACGACCGAATTCCCCAAATTGTCCGGGAGTTCACCGAGAGGATCGAGCAAGTCGGTCCGAACCCATACAAGGGGTTCTAGCGAGCTGCTGAGGATTAGAAGGGCATGGGTTGACGCCCAGCATTCGACGACTGGTTTAGAGTCTGCCGCTGGAGCAATCGACGATTTGAAGGACCTGAAAATGGTTTCACTTTTTGAGGATGCGTGATGGAAACTAGAGTACCTTTTCTGGAAGTGAGTGACGCAATAGTAATGTCAGGGGCCGAGACCCTGTACTGGTGCATGCAGTGCGGCTTGTGCACAGGCACGTGCCCGTACCGTCTTGTCCCGGGCACGGCTTCGGAAGAGTTCAATATCAGAAGAGTCCAACGAATGGCACAGCTCGGGCTGGAAGGCTTCGAGTCCGAGGATTGCCTGTTTGCCTGCACCACGTGCAGGGCTTGCGTTGACGTGTGTCCGCGAGGAGTGGACATCATCGGCAATGTTCGCGGCATGCGCAGCATGTTGGCCGAGGTGGGAACCATTCCGCCGAGCCTCAAGCCCATTGCGGGCAGCCTCCATGCCCAGGGCAACCCATGGTCCGGGCCTAGGGACAAACGCACCGACTGGATCAAGGATGCGCAAGTGCCTGCGTTTTCCGACAGCACCGAGTATTTCCTCTTTGTCTGCTGTACCTCGTGTTTCGACGTTCGCAGCCAGAGGATCGCGCGTTCCGTGGCCAAAGCGCTGGGCGCTGCAGGCGTGAGCTTTGGGATAATCGGCAATGAAGAGAGCTGCTGCGGCGAATCCATCCGCAAGATCGGCGACGAGGCGCTATTCCGGAATCTTGCCCAATCGAATGTCAATCTTTTCAACAGCAAGGGCGTGAAGAAAATCATCGTGACCTCGCCCCATTGCCTGTTCACCTTTAAGAACGAGTATCCCGCGCTGGGAGGTGAGTACGAAGTCTTCCACTATACGGAGATACTGGCGCAGGCCCTTAAGGACGGCAAGCTCAAGCTGTCCGGCGCCGAAGTGGGGCCCATAGCCATGCACGATCCTTGCTACCTCGGTCGCCACAACGGGGTTTACGACGCTCCCAGAGAACTCCTAGCGGCGCTTCCGGGCTCAGACCTGAGAGAGCTTGCCAGGCGCCGAAACAAGAGCCTCTGCTGTCAAGGCGGCGGCGGTCGTGTCTGGATGGAGACCAAAGCCGGGGAACGCTTCGCAGAGCTGCGTATCAATGAGGCAGTGGATAGCGGGGCTCGAACCCTAGCCACTGCCTGTCCGTACTGCATCACCATGCTTGAGGATTCGTGCAATGTGTTGGGAAAAGGGGACGTGTTGAAGGTGCTGGACATTTCCGAAGTGATAGCCGAACGAGTCTAGGCACGCACAGCCATCGCCAACAAGAATGTCCGACCTGCTGTAGGGGCGATCCTTGTGATCGCCCCCTTTGTCAGATGCGAGGCGCGATTCGTGGCTAATGAGGTGAAGAAGGGCGAATGCAAGATTCGCCCCCACACCGCTGCGGTAGGCGGTTGCAACACTTTTCCGGCGGCGGCCGTTCAGTCGACCGACCCGATCAGAATATATGACGCCCAGAACCACGGATGCTGATACCCTGCGTCCCGGACTGCATTTCTGGCCAGCCGCATAGCCTCAAGTTTGGTGTTGCCCTCTTGCAGGAGGCGGAAGAAGTTCATTACGAAGCAGGTTGTAGATTTCATTTCGGTGCTCCAAAGGCTCGCAAGGACTGCCCTGGCACCGCTGTACTGAAACGCTCTACCCAGGGACATAACCCCTTCGCCCGGCAATCGGCTTCCCAGTCCCGACTCGCAGGACATAAGGCTCACAATATTCGCGTTCATCTTCAAGCCCATCACTTCGGACATGGTCAACGGCATCCTGCAATTGCCTGCGTTTCGGTCCGCCCGACTGACCCTTATGTACGGCTCAGTGGGTGTTTCCTGTCGGCAAAGCTCGGAATCAGGCTGCTCGGGAATCTTACCCACTGCGTGGGTGAGGAACGTGATGTGTCTATAGCCCAGCAGGCACCCTTCGGGGGTCCTCAGCCAATTCAGATCCGGCAGGCCTTCACAGAGATCCACCTGGTAGGGGAGCATCTCCTTGAGCCTCTTCCCTTCCTCGAGCATATCCGGCTCCAGATGATCCACAATGGTGAGCATTTTGCCATTAGGGTGCGCCTGTGCGGCAAGACTTCTCATGATATGGAGAGCAGTAACGGACTGGGAATAGCCGATGGGATTCCTGTCTGCAAGGAATTCGCCGCCCTTGACGCGAGGCAGGTTTTGAGGGAATGATAACGCGGACTTATCAACGTCGATTACCGCGCCGTCAGCAAGAAGCAAGGTCTCGAAGGGCGCCACGGCCAGACAGTCGTCAGGGACAATGATCAGAGGCGCTCCTTTGGGAATGAACTGAAGGACGTCGCCGAGGAGCAGATCTGCAAGCTTTCGTGATGCACCGACGTCGAATGACTCAAGTTTCGTGAACGCCTCACCGCTGTGAGTTATTTCAAGGGGCTTTCGATATCTGGCGACAAGTTCCTGCAATTCCTTTCTCGATATGGGCTCGAGGACTGCATGAACCAGAGCGGTTCCCTTTGTGAGGTAGAGCAACGTACCCGAGTCCGTCACGTCAAAAGAGAGCACCCATTCGTGATCGGTCAGGGCCATTCCCTGCAAGTCCATCGGCTGAGGGTACTTGGTCTGGGCGAATTGCGGATATTGCCTGCGCAGTGCTGCAATGTGATCAAACAGGTCTTTTTCCGCAGCCCTGATCCGGGGCTCCACCTCTTCCAATAAGTGCTTGTTGCCAACCCTGTGCGCCTTGTCCCACTTTTTTCTCAGACGAGCGAGTTTCTCGTTTAGGGTGGTGTCCGCGGCGAGAACATCCTGCGGTATGTTGAAAGAACCCGACTCGGATTTCCTTGAAAGGACTTCCGAGAACAACCGCGCTTTGGTAAATTCCGATGCCTTGAGCGCGTCCTGCTTACTGCCGCTTTTCATAAGCACTCTTGCGAGGCCTTCGTAAGGCTCGGTTCGCCAGTACCCGGCCACCCAGTAGTCGAAGAAGCCCTGCCTCTCTGCGGTGGTTAAGGAAAACCTCAGTTTCTCCAGATGGTCCACCGCCTGCCGGTAATATTCGGCTGCGCGAGCATAATCGCCCAGTTTCTCATAAGCCACTCCCAACCCTGTGCAACAAGTGAAGATGCCGTCGGAGTCGTTTGCTTTCAAGTTTGGTCCTAATGCCTGTTCGTATTGTGCGATAGCGCCCTTATAGTCCCTCGTTACCAGGCACAGCGCTGCCAGACCGTCGGGAAAGCCTGCTTCTTTCACGAACTGCTCCGCCTGGTCAAGTTGGCACTTCTCAGGATCCATTCCGCACTGGTTCAGATAGTGGTATCCGAGTAGTTTTTTTGTCAGCTCCGCGTGAACGGTGTCTCCCAACTGCTCATAGATCCTCAGACTTCTCATGAAATGGTCAAGGGCAATCCCACTGTGTTCTCTGCTCTTTTCGGGGAATTCCGCCATTCTTAGGGACTGGTGTTCGTGAAGCCGCGCCAGATTGTACAAGTCGGTCGCTTCTTCGCTCCCCGTTTTCCGGGCCAGCTCGAGCGCCAGCTTGAAGTAATCCATGGCCCTGCCAATCCGGCCAACGGACTCGTGGAGGCATGCGAGGTTTGTGAAAACAGCGCGGTTGCAGAAATCATTGTCCAGTCTTCGGCAGATACCCATGGCGTTCAAAAGGCTTTCCTCGGCCATGTGGTACTCGCCGATGCTTATGTACACCATGCCTAACTGGATAAGGATCCGGGCCTCGTCCGACGAGCCCTTCTTTGCTAGGTCCCTGGCCTTCCTGTAAAAGTCTACGGCCTTTTCATATTCGAACGTTTCATACAGCAGCGACGCTGTGCTGATAAGCGCACTTCGCTCCAGAGAAACATCCTCGATCTCCCGGGCCAACGTGAGGGCGCGTGCCAGCTTTTCCTCGGCCTCCTTATATCTTGCCAGATTCGTGAGAAGAAGGCCCAGATTGTGGAGCAGCTTGACTTCTTTCTCGGACTCAAGTCCCTTGGCCTGTTTCAGAGCTTCCCAGGCCTTTTGAAACATCTCCTCGGCCTTGAGCAGGTTTCCTGCTTCTCCATAAAGCGCTCCCAGATCGTTGGCTGCTCGGTACACCCCCTCGTGGTTCTTGGTTTTCTCAAAGATTTCAATCGCCTTGAGATACTTGGCTATGGCAAGGTCTCTGTCCTGCTTGGACTGGGAATAGCTCAGCTTCTTAGCTTCCTCGAACAGATCGGTTCCTTCCTCCTGGGCACAAACAAGAGCGGCTGTCAGATGGACCAATAGTGCTGCTGTCAGTACCCAACACCAGCAGAATCGCCTCATTTTCCCGGCCCCCAAAACGATCTCCGCATACAACCTGTCTGCGGCGGAAAGCGCGGACAGTACCCGCGGCAGTGAGCAGCAACAAGAAAGGGACAGGAGCGAATGAACCTGTCCCTAATCTGCTTGCATAACCCTCCAAGAGGATGCCCATATGGCAGCGCATCAAGCTGTGCATCGCCTCTCCCGGGTGAGCTGTTTTCATTTTCGTCCCGGCACCTATCCGGCAATCTTCCAGGGGGGTGGTTCCCGGCGGATAGGCGCAGAATTCCGGAGCGAATCACATTACGGCTTCAACGCTCTGTACGCCCGGGACCTTATCCTTGAGAATTCTCTCGATACCCATCTTGAGCGTCATCTGGCTCATGGGGCATCCGCCGCACGCGCCGGTAAGCCGCACCTTGACGACGCCGTCATCACTCACGTCGATAAGCTGAGCGTCACCGCCATCTGCCTGGAGCTGGGGACGGACTATATCCAGGGCTGCCTGTACTTGTTCTCTCATTAACATTCTCCTTCCAATTTTGGTTGTTCATTTGTCGGGCAGGTGTCAACCATAGCATACAACCGAGTGGATGCCACCCGAAAAAAAGGATTCAATCAAAGCTATAGCCGTTGCAGGAGGAAATGTCCCGATTAACTGCGGGGGCGGGTTTCAAACCCGCCCGTTTTGAACTACAAGAAGCAGTGAAAATCTCTGGGCTTCGAGTGGGCGGTTTGCAGCATGGGTCCGGTCAAGCAGCCATGCCGGCTTCCCTTTTCAGCCAGTTCTTCAGTTCGTCGGTAATCCCGCAAGCCCTGTTCCTGCATGCGTAGAAAGCCACTGAAGCGTCGATCAGTTCCTGGGGCGCGTCAATTTCAGCTATCACGTCATAGTCGTGGTGGCTTTGCCGGACCAGCAAGAGTCTTGGAGGGTCCGCAATCGCGTTGATCTTGAAATATGCTGCCGCTTCATTGCAGCTCTTGGCATGATCCAGGCCCCGAGACCAGTTCGTGCCCCATTCAAGGTACCTTGTCACCGCGTCGAACGGATGAAGATCCCAGTCGATAATCCCGGCGATTTCTCGATCCA
>DYLG01000009.1 GCA_020722215.1 Desulfomonile tiedjei | reverse complement strand
TCCATTCCAAACTCACATAGGGCAATAATCTAAAAAATCGGATGAAGTAAAGACAGGCCGGGTTCAGGGAAGCTGGTGATATGCTACTGTTGCTCCTTGACCGCTCCTACCCGTTTTAGCCCAACTTGCGCGCAATTGGATTCTTGCGGGTTTCGCTGCGTTCTGGTTGACAATTGGCGTCGTGTCAGATAGATAGGTGCCAATTCTCTGAACAGGATGAAGAAATAATGAAAACGGATGACGACCGAGGGTGGGAAAAAGAGATACACGTGCCACGCTTCCAAAAGGACGTGGTAAAGCCAAATGGTGCCCACGCATTAGCTGATCCTTGGAGACCGACTCAGCCGGAACCACCAAAATGGACTGACGAAATTGTGAAAAAAGATTCGTAGGCCGGTATTTCAAATAACGGCCGAGCGAAACCCGGCAATGCGTGTTTGAAACAAGGATCTCGGGATTGGTGTATAATGTTCTCTGCCAATGCGCCGGGAGAGAGATCGTGAAAAAGAATCTGACTGTCGAGACTCTCTGCGAAGAGTCCCGACGTTTTGCTGACAGGAATCGAATCGTTTGGAACCGGACCTATATGGTGCCTCTGACGGAAAGGCAGTTGGAACCCACCTGGAGCAGAAGTTTCAAGCCCGCCTGCGAGACAAGCAAGAATATCAGGCAGGAAGCTCGGCCAAGGGCATTGATTTCCCGGAATTGCGCGTTGACATCAAGGTAACAAGCATCAAACAACCGCAGTCATCGTCCCCTTTCAAATCAGCCAGGCAGAAAATATATGGACTTGGCTATTCTCTGTTGGTGTTTGTCTATCAGAAGACCGACGATCACGAGGCCGCGGCGGCAAGACTCGAGATTCTTCACACCATCTTTGTGGACAAGAACAAGACGGGCGATTTTCAGACCACTGCCGGATTGCGAAAGATTTTGGACAATGACGGAAATGAGGACGACCTTATCGCTTTCATGCAGGAACGCATGCTTCCTGTGGATGATATTCAGGCTGCTGAGCTGGCCCGGGAGCTGCTTCAAAATCCTCCGGAAGCTGGCTACCTGACCATTTCCAATGCCCTGCAGTGGAGGCTGCAGTATAAGAGAGTCATAGAGGCGGCAGGTGCTGTGGAAGGGATCGTGAGGGTTCGATAGCAACATGGCAAGAGCACTGAAAACAAGGCAGAAGGCTGAATTTGGTGATTTTCAGACCCCAATTGACATGGCTAGGGAAGTCTGCAACCTGCTCAGCCGGCGGGGTTTGAAGCCGGCTTCGGTCCTCGAACCAACATGCGGTTTGGGAAGCTTTCTGGTTGCAGCCCTTCAAAGATTTGATACAGTGAGCAGGGCCGTCGGAGTAGAGATCAATGAAGGCTATGTCCAGGCGGCGATGACGGCCCTGCAAGGGATAGCCGGTCCAGGTCGAGTCGAGATCAGGCGCGAAGACTTCTTCAAGGTACACTGGAAAGACATCTTGGAGTCGCTATCTGAGCCCATTCTGATAGTCGGCAACCCTCCATGGGTAACAAATGCGAAACTGGGAACTCTCGGAAGCTCCAACCTTCCAAACAAGTCCAATTTCCAGTATCATCGAGGGATTGACGCTATCACCGGTGAAGGAAATTTCGACATATCCGAATGGATGCTGATCAAATGTCTCGAATGGCTCATCGGACGGCGAGGAACCGTGGCAATGCTTTGCAAGACCGCGGTTGCAAGAAAGGTTCTCCTTCATGCCTGGAGGTTCGGCCTCAGGTTGAGGCGGTCGGACATCTATTTGATTGATGCCGTCAAGCATTTCGGCACCGCAGTGGAGGCCTGCTTGTTGGTGGTAGAGAGTTCCCCTTCTGAAAAGAACCTTGACTGCCAGGTCCACAACAGCCTTAGAGAAGAGCCTCCACGCGGCGCATTTGGATTCCGGGAAAATCATCTTGTAGCCGATGTGCGTACCTACGAGCACTGGAAACACCTGGCGGGCGAGGAACGCCGCAAGTGGCGGTCCGGAATCAAGCATGATTGCTCCAAGGTCATGGAATTGAAAGAGGAGCAGGGGATTTATAGAAACGGGCTGGGAGAGAGGGTCGATCTGGAAGGCTCCTACCTTTATCCAATGCTGAAGAGCGCAGATGTTGCCAACGCCTCGGAAGCCAGAGTGAAGCGCTGGATGCTTGTCACGCAATGTACAGTCGGAGAGGATACGCATCGGATCATGCACAACGCGCCCAGGACGTGGCAATACCTCCTCGATCACGCGGACCTTCTGGACCGCCGCTCAAGTTCGATTTATCGCAACCGGCCTCGGTTTTCCGTCTTCGGAGTCGGCGACTACTCGTTTGCGCCATGGAAAGTGGCGATATCCGGATTGTACAAGAAACTGGATTTCAAAGTGGTTGGGCCTCACGAAGGGAAGCCGATAGTTCTTGATGACACATGTTACTTCCTTGCATGTCAAACAAAGGACGAAGCCGAACTGCTGGCCAGACTCCTGAACTCCAACGTGGCCAAGGAATTCTTTTCTTCTCTTGTTTTCTGGGATTCCAAACGCCCGGTTACGGCAGCTCTGTTGCGTCGGCTGGACCTTGACGCTGTGGCAAAAGAACTCAATCCTGAAGCAAGCCTGGAAGCATACCCTAGAAAGCCGGACCGGAACTCTTCCGAATATGGTCAACTTTCTCTCAGTCTTGGTCTTTAAGACCGATGGACCGGCCTCCAGAAAAATGCGGCTCAGGCTTTGAAATTGCGCTGACGGAAACGGGTGGCGATTTGAGGTGGCCACCTCCGTCAAGACGAAAACTGCATTTTCTTGAGGTGGAACACTCCACCCTGACCCCCGGCGAAGAGCATTCACAATATGTCAGCCCCGCCTTCCACCACCGCCTGCATAATTCTTCTGAATCGCGCGAATCCTTTTCTTCAAAGCATCAACCAGTGATTCGGGCCCGAGCAGCCTGGCCTTTTCACCGAACGACAAGAGCCAGGACAGCACCTCGTTTTGTGACGAAGATGTGAACCTGATTCTCACCTTGTCCTCGTGTTTTTCGACCTCCTGGTCCAGGCTACAAACCCTCTCGGACACGTACGCCGCGGCCCAGCCGGTGAACTCGGCCTCGATCCGGAAGCTCTCGTCTTTCATGATGCCGAAGGTGCGGTTGAAAGCTTTCTCGAAGTCATAGCTCTTCGGGACCTCGAACGAGACGGTTCGATCCGCGGGCTCGACCTTCTTAAAGCGGTGTATTGCGAGAAGGGGGTTGAATTCCGGCTCCACCCACTTCTTCTGCCACGGATCTTTAGCCCGCTGAGCATGAAGATACAGGGTGCCCCTGTACGAGAAGATTTTCAAAGGCTTGATGTGGAACGTCTTGGCCCGCTGGCCGGCAGCGGACTTGTAAGTGACCTTGCATACCCGCTTGTTGTTCATGGCCTCAATAAGTGTTCGGATCGTGTCCTGGTGCGCAGTGTAGTCGATGGCGCCGGGATAGAAGGACGCGAAGTGATCCATCACAGGCCGCGGGTCTTCCTTCAGAAGAACCTGGCTCTTATCAAGGGCCGCCTTGCTTCCTGGAAAAGTCCCTTCCCCAGGAGCCTCTCCGTGAAGGCGTGGCACATCCGGAGCACATCCATCTCGGATTTTGACACGTACGCTGCTGCGTGCGGTTTGCGCGTCTTGATTACGTATGTGGCTTGCCTGCCGCGTGGGGTCCGTTTAATCTCCACCTGATATGAGTTTTCAATGTCCTTCAGGAGCCTCAAGACGGTCTGCTTGGAACAACAGAGCACCTCCGCAAGCTCCGTCAGAAAATGAGGACGCCTGGAAAACAACAGGCGCCCAAAGAGTTGAATGAGCTTCTCACCGTATTTCTTGTCCGGATCAATCTTTCTTGGCATGGAATGCACCTCATGTCGCGAACCAAGTCGCTGATCTTCTCTTGAGACTTGCGCCGAACGAAAGGCATCACTCCTCTTGGTCGGAACTCAGCCTGAAGTCCTCTCTTCGGGAAAATACCAACCCACCTCACCGTATGGAACGAACACTGCCTAAGCCAACTTTCGCAGAAATGACCGCGCGCTCAGTATTATCAGAACCTTACGAGGGAGTTTTGGCACTACGCTGCGAAACCGTGGGGAAATGCTTCGAGATACGTATGGACCGCCAGGTCTGCTATTTTGCGCTTGTTTCGCCTTGACATGCCAAACCTGATTTCATATTGTGCTCAGTGTGTCAAGAAAATAGTTTGGTTGTTATTGTAGTGCCAAAATGGCTGTTCCATTACGCACCATGTTACTGTAATCGCTGCCCAAATGAGTGTGGCACGCCAATAGCACGTGCAAGTTGGGCTAATCGTAGCAACAAAGGCCTGTTTCGGGAACCGAAAAGGCGTTTGTGCACGATGTTTCGTCGCCCGGGGGGCCAAACGGGGAGGAGGAATCATGCGGCCCATTTGGGGAAGGATTGCTGTCGCAGCAACAGCGGCGGTGACTTTTGTATGCATAGGACTCTATTATTGTATCGGCGCAGGCGTCGACGACCCCTTTATGACCTACTGGTCGGCCCTCCAGCTTGCACAAGGCAAAGGCCTCGTCAACTATAACTACGTGCCTTGCGAAACGTCGTCGAGCTTGCTTCACGTGGTCTGTCTGGCAATATGTTACAAGGTGCTTTCCATAGACATGTATGTGATAGGCAAGTTTTTCGGCGTCGCGGTCGGTGTTGTTTGCTTTATAGTGGGCGCGTCCGCCTCCAAAAGCCTTGAAATGGCCGCGTACTATTGCCTTCTGTTGCTCGCGAACCTGTCTTTCATGTATTGGTGCTTCGGCGGCCTTGAAACATCACTTGCCGCGTTGACCTTCCTGCTCTATTGCCTGGCGGTTGTGAAGGCACTGGAAACGAAGAAGGTGTGGTTCGCCCCGACATTGATAGGCTGCCTGGTCATGCTCGCGCGGCCGGAAGGATTTATTGTGATTTGTACTTCAGGTGTATTGCTTTGTGCCATTTTGCTGTTTCTTGGAAAAAGGCCGACCGTACAAATGACAGTTCATTTCCTGCTGCTCTCGTGCGCCTTTGTGACCCTTGGACTTGCCCGAATGGCCGCCTTCGGGAATTTCTGGCCCACTCCGGTGCTCGCCAAGGCCCAGTTGTCGGTCTCAACCGTTTGCAGCGGTTGGGACTACCTGAGTACATTCGTCAGGAATCAGTGGTTCCTCACGGCAAACGCCTTCTTCCTTTTGCTGTTCTTGTACGATTTCGTGAAGCGTGTGGCGATCGCGCGAATATTCGATCCGGTGTATGCAGTTTTGTTGTCAGTGATTGTTTCTTGGGTTTGCTTTGTCGTCTTTGCCGGAGGAGACTGGATGGCCCATGGCAGGTTTTTTGCTCCCATCATGCCTTTGCTCGCATTTACGCTTGCCCGAGCAACAACAATAGTAACTTGCGCCCGATCGTCCCTGTTTCGGGTAGGTTGCATACTCTGCGCGCTCATGTTGCCTGTTGTATGCTATGGAATGCTGGATGGTCGTTTCGGCATACGAAATCCTGCATTGTGGAACATCGGCAGTGTCGAGGAACTGATGATGCTCAACGGAGCCCAAAGAAGAGACCTGATGAGGCTTATGCCTTATATCCGGGACCAATTCCTTCGCGACCTGTCCGATGCGGAGGGGGCGCCGGTAGTTCTGTCCGGCCAGGCGGGCTTCTTCCCATATATGCTAAGAACGCTGCATCCGAGCAAGCGGTTCGTCTTTCTCGATACATACGGCTTAGTTGAGCCGGAGCTGGCGCGGCTGGAGGGGCCGAGAACGGGGTTCGGTTTGAAGCACAATGGCGGGCTCGTCGGGGTGCTGAAAGGGCGTAGCGGAAACGTTTCGCGATATGTTCTGCGACAAGGCAAGCCTGCCATAGTCTATTGGCTTCACAAAGTGCGGCAGCAATTTATCGAGGAAGTGAAACGCCTTGGCTATGAAGTCACTTGGCTTCGAGAGCCGGACACAGTCGTCTTCAGGCTGAATCGCAGACAACAAAGCGCAGTGCCTCCCGGCAAGGCTTTGCTCCGCGGCGGGACAATCGGAATGCGGTGCAGCGCGCCTGCCCGGGCAGCGAAGCCGGGCCTGCCTAAGGACGCTCCTCTCCACTCGTCATCCCAAGCAGAGCAGGCGCCTCCGGGCAGCCGGTAACTGAGGAGGTAAGGCTGCCGTTCCGGCGGACTTGACGGTGCCATGGTCAAGTGATAAGATTCAATGGCAAATCCGATCATCTCCGCTCTTTCGCTAGGATATTGCGAATCAGGAGCAGGGGACAAGACTCCAAATCGCCCTTTCAAGTGAAGAGCGCGTTTGAGGAAGAATCGGATGAGGTGCTTCAATAGCGATCCAACAGGAGGATATCATGCGGGAAATAGGTTCAGGGCCCAATTATAGGGTTGCAGTCGATGTCCCGAAGAACCGCGCCTACCTATACAGTTTCGGTGATGCACTGAACGATTCCGGCGTCTCCAGCTTGCTCGATGATATGAAAAAGGCTCTTAATTCCCTCAAACCAGGCTTCACCCTTCTGGCAGACTTTACCGGCCTAAAACTTTTCGGGCTACCTGACCTGGTTCGGACGCTTCACAATATGGTGCTTGAGGCGGGTGTGCGGAAAGTGGCATCTGTCTGGAGCGAAGAGAGTTTTGCCAAGTTCATGATCGATTCTTTGGCCCAAAAGGCGAAAGGCGGCACATACGCCGAAATAAGGCGATCGTTCAAGAGTTTGACAGAGGCCGAGGCGTGGCTCGACGAGTAACGCTCACGGGCCGCTGACCGGCTCTCTGACCGGCGTAAACACACAATGAACTGTGGAGGGTTATTTTTGCCGGTTTTTTCTGCTCCCGACTCGTCGACGGACGTTTCAAGCCCGGTCGGACCAATGCGACGATTTCTTTCAAACGGTTTTCATAAAGTCCCCGGAAATCCACAAGTGCTTTCTCCGGAACTCCCGTTCAGTTGAACATCACCCAGGCCATCGTTCCATAGCCTTCTTCCGGGGTCCCGAGAACCCGTGCGCGGTTCGGCCGTTGGCTACTGCCGGCCGGCGTCCGTTTCATATCACAGATCCCGCCAAGTATAGTCGCTGCCAAAAGAAATTGCCGATTCGTTGGTAGGGGCGAGTTTCAAACCCGCCCTTCCCGCGAAACCCATTCGGAGAGAACTTTTGCCAAATGCTATAATTCCACGAAGCCATCCAATCCGAAAGACCTCAGCACAAATATAGTCGTTGGGAGTTGTCCGCGGCGGCCCGGCCTTCCGGTTCTCTGCCCAAGAAGGAGTTATGCGGGTGGAAAAAAAGACTTGACAGATCATTCTAGCCATGTTAGAAGACCCTATCTTGCGTAGCCCAGGCGATTTCATGGAATGGTGCGCCGGTTCATCAGACTGTTCAGAAAAGGAGGCGCCCGGTGGTCAAGCCGTGCAAAAGAATATGGGAACTGCAGAGTTCAACCGTATGCAAGGTAGTCGGGATGGGATTGCTCCTGAAGGATCTGCAACGAATAGCTCGAAAGTTCGGTATCTCAGTCAGCGATCCTCTCTTGGATGAAGAGTTCGCGCTTCATACTACGATGGTCCAATTGTGCAGCCGAGACAACCCTGTGTCCCGCTTTACCGAAAAGCTCATCGAAAAACGCTTCTTGATCCATGGGAAGAAAGTGCCGCTTGAGGATCCCATTCGAACCATTGAGAGAGTTCAGGAGAATCCTCAAGATGTCCGAGCCCCTCTTTGGGCAATACTGTGGGGCCTCGCGACTCGTGGTCGTTTGGCAGACGCGAAGATCGAGGCTGCGCTCTTTGGGTGCATTCACATGATGGAACACCGGCTGCTGAGGGACCACTGGCGCTCGCTCCACTCCGGAGCCGATGAGGCAGGCCGGGAAATGGGCAAGGACGGCGAGATCCTGTCCCTCAAGAGAGAACTCCTCGACATGCAGTGGGCGAACAGGAAACTTGAGAAGATTATCGAAGGTATGAGAAATCAGATTGAATCAGCGGCCTCCGCACAACGTTTTCCAGTCAATGTTGCGGACTCAGGCCTGTCAAGCGCGAAGTGCCTTCAATGCCCGAAGAACCGTAAGATACAAGACCTGAAGGCCCTCCTGGCCCAGACCAAATACTGCAATTGTGAGTTGGAAGACGAGAACGCTCAACTCAGGGAGGAAATTGCCGGCCTCCTTGAGGAACTGAATCGGTACGAGGATGTGCTTGCCGACAAGCCGTCATCAGTCTCTGACGGCGCTTGTCCGTTCGCCCGCAATCTCAAAGGGAAAAAGGTCACATTGGTAGGCGGAATCGAGAGTCTGGAATGCTGGTACCGGCAGCTCATCGAGTCCGCAGGGGGCCAATTCCGCCGTCATGACGGAAGCTGTGGAGGAGGAGAGCAAGCTCTGGAAGACTGTATCTCAGGCTCGGACCTCGTGGTGTGTCCTGTGGAGGTTAACAGTCACAATGCCGCCCAGTCGGTCAAGAGGATCTGCAAAGCCAGAGGAGTGCGGTGCTGTTTTCCGAGATCGGCCAGCCTCTCCGGTTTGAGAAAAGCCTTACAGGAACATTGTGCGGAGCTGCAAGTGGCATGAACGGGCCTACACGCAAGAATCGGTCAGTAACGGTTATGAGCCCCGGCCAGGGGCTCATGTGAGCCTTTATGGTCAGGTGGGATTACTCGAGGAGGCGGAGTTGTTGGAACTTGCTTTAGTGTTGGCACTCGTTATCGGGGCATTGCTCATCGTGATCAGGAGAATCCTTCACGGTTTTGGAGGGAACGAGGGCCCGTCGGTTTCGAACTGTCCGTGCGGCTGTGATAGATGCGGCT
The DNA here is from genome assembly GCA_020722215.1 of Desulfomonile tiedjei. Classification (GTDB taxonomy): domain Bacteria; phylum Desulfobacterota; class Desulfomonilia; order Desulfomonilales; family Desulfomonilaceae; genus DYLG01. Next base: position 25,476 of record DYLG01000009.1, on the reverse strand, counting down.
GTGGAGCCTCGATGTGCATGCCCGAATCGACCGGCGGAACAGGCGGCGAGTCAATCGGATCCGGTGATCGGGGGGGTGACTCCCGGGAAAACAAGGTCGCTACAGGAGGAAAAGATGCATGACAACGCAGTGACGCCTCTTAACCGGCTCAAACCCGGAGAAAAGGCGTTGGTCGTAGCCTTGGCAGGAGGTGGGAGTTTCCAAGCCCGTCTGGTCGATATGGGACTGAATGTAGGAAGCCGAGTGGAAATCATCCGGTCTCCGAACGGAAGGGGCGGGCCGGCGCTGGTAGCTGTGGGAGGAACGCGGCTGGCTATCGGTCGCGGCATGGCCTGCAAGATACTGGTCGCGGTCGCCCCCGACTAGCGGGGAACGTGCAATCATAGGAGGACTGGAATGACTCTGGACGAAGTATTGCCCGGCGGGGAATGTATTATCCGCGATGTGAATCTAGACGGCGCCGTCCTTCAGAGGCTGTTGGACATGGGTTTCATAGAAGGCGTGAGGGTCGAGGTAATTCGAAATGCGCCTCTTCTGGACCCCCTGGATGTGCGCATCCGCAGCACTCTGATTGCCGTAAGGAAAAGCGAGGCCCGCGGAGTAAAGGTTGAACCGCTATGAAAGAACTCCCTCAAGATCTTCTCGTTGCTTTGGCCGGGCAGCCTAATAGCGGTAAGTCGACGATTTTCAATATGCTCACCGGGGCACGGCAGCACGTTGCCAACTACCCTGGAGTTACGGTTGAAAAGAAATGGGGCCGCTTCAAGACGAATAAGTACAAGGTTAGCCTGGTCGATTTACCCGGGACATACAGCCTCACGTCGTACACCCAGGAAGAAAGGATAGCCCGGGACTTCATCCTCACGGAAAAACCCCAAGTGTTGATAGCGGTAGTTGATGCTTCCAACCTGGAGCGCAGCCTGTACCTGGTATTTCAACTCCAGGAAATGAATCTGCCCATTGTGCTCTGCCTCAACATGATGGATACGGCCGAATCAAGGGGCATGGCAATAAACGTACAGGCGCTCGAAGAAGAGCTGGGCATGCCGGTTGTCGCTACGATAGGCACGAAGCGGATTGGCAAAAGGCAACTGATGGAGGCCGTGGAGCGAGCTGCGGCGCCGGCCCTGAAAGCGCGGCTACGACCTCGATACGACGACGAATTCGAAAGCCTGCTGGAACGACTGGAGACCCGACTGGACGAGGCCGGCCATCTCATCGATTCGCTTCCTCGCCGTTGGCTGGCGGTGAAGCTCATGGAACACGATGACGAGGCGCGCAGGAGACTTCTGGAACACACACAGCTTTCGGACGACGAGGCCGGCCGGGAGTTGGTCAATTATGTAGAGGCGTTGCGCAAAGAGTTCGTCGAAGGCAGCGGCAAATCCCCGGAAAAAGTCATTGCCGCCGGAAGGTACAATAACGCAGCCGAAATCGTGCGAAAGGTGGTTGGCGGGCTTGGGGCGGGCACGCGAACGATGACCGACAGAATTGATTCGATAGTTCTTCAGCCCGTGCTCGCCCCGATCATACTCGCCGGCATACTCCTTTGTTTCTATCAAATCACCATGGTCTACGGCGCCAACCTGGCCGATCGGTGTTTCCCATTGTTTCAGGCAGCCAAGGATGGCGCCGCCGACCTCTTCCCTATGTCGCCGGACCTCATTCGCACCGGGTTGTTGCAGTCGCTTACAGTGAACGGCCTGGTGGGTGGAATTGTCGCAATCCTGTACTACGTGCCGATATTCCTGATTCTCTTCGGACTCATTGCAATTCTGGAAGACAGCGGATACATGCCGCGCATGGCTTTCATCATGGATCGGATTCTCCGGTCTTTCGGTCTTCACGGCCAATCCACCCTTCCTCTGATCCTCGGTGGAGTGGTGGTGGGCGGCTGTGCAGTTCCGGGCGTGATGGCGACCCGAGCCATGAAGGATGAGAAAGCCCGGCTCATAACCATCCTCATTATGCCGCTGATGAACTGCATGGCAAAGATTCCCTTTTACGTGCTTATGGTCGGGCTGTTCTTCACATGGTACAAGGGATTGGTCTTGTTCGGCATCTCCCTGTTCAGTTTTGTCGTGGCATTAGGGATGGCCAAGCTCTTCAGCAGATTTCTGGTCAAAGGCGAACCCGCTCCGTTCGTCATGGAACTGCCCGCGTACCACCTGCCGACCATCCGAGGGGTACTCGGACGCGCCGTTGAGAGAGTCTGGCTGTTTGTGAAGAAGATCGTGACCATAGTCACCGCGGTGATGGTCGGAGTCTGGTTCTTCGTGACATTTCCGGGGATTGGGTTTGAGCGCGAAATGTACTATGACGAGCGCCTGGCCGAAGCTGCCGCAGAACTCTATCAGAGCGTCTCCCCGTCGAATCCTTACCGTAGATATCTATCGGGCACAAACCTCGTGGAACTCATGCATTTTCGAACTCGCCTCAAGGAGGCTCAGAAGAATGTTGCGGAAGACCGCGAGGCGTTAAGCGCCGTCATTCGGAAATTTGCGGCCGAGAATCCGGCTTTGTTCATCCTTGCCAACGACGGAGTGGCCAACGATGGAACCGTGGACGACGAAGCTCGGAAAGCGGCTTCCGCAGTGAAACGGTTCGAGCGGAGTGTCCGAACAATAAGCAGGGACAGACGAAAGGAAATAGTCGATACGAGTTGGGCCGGTCAAGCAGGCCGAGCGCTTGAGCCGGTGAGTTCATTGGCGGGTTTCAATTGGCGGATCAACATCGCTATTATCAGCTCGTTTGCGGCAAAGGAGAGCCTTGTCGGGACGCTCGGCACAATATACAGCGTAGAAGAGGGCACACAGTCGGGCACCCTTGAACAATCAATTCAGCAAGCGGAAAGCGACTGGACCATTTGGCACGGACTGGCAATACTGGTGTTCGTCGCACTTTTTCCGCCTTGCCTGGCAACCTTGATTATGATCAGGCATGAGACCCAAAGCACGGGCTGGATGTTGTTTGCAACGGCATATCCGATCGTTGTCGGCTTCATCCTGGCGTGCCTCGTTTACCAGGTGGGCCCTCATTTTCTCTAGTCCATATTACTCATCAGGAGGTTCTGATGCTAAAACGTTGTGTAATGACGGCAGCCGCGGCGGCCGTCCTGATTGTGCTATGCACCCAGTCTGCGAGGGCGCACAAACCGTTGCTCGCTGTGGAGGACAACGGGGACGGCACGATTCATGTCGAAGCGGGATTTTCGGACGGCTCCTCCGCCGCAGGACACAAGATCGTGATGAAGGAGTCGGACGGCGGAAAAGTACTTTCCGAGCACCGCGTCGGTAAGGACGGCACACTCGAAATCAAGAAACCCACCGTCAGGTACACGGTAACCCTCGATGCGGGCCCAGGTCACGTCGTGACCGTAGATGGCCCTCCTCCCGACGCAACGGCCGCGAAGGCCGATGTAGCCCCGGATAAGAAACCGGCGCCCGCTTCCGGTCTGGAATCTCGGCAATCCGTGTCTGGAGCCGCCCAAGGAAAGCCCGTGACGCCGCCTGCCGCTCCCGGTCCCCCGTCGGAACTTGCGCCCGTCACAGCCGGACTTCCCTCTCCGGCGGCCGGGATCAGTCCCGGAATGCTCACGGCATTCAAAATGATGATGATCACACAGATTGTCACTGCCGTAGCGTTGATCGCCCTTGTGGTTATCGCTGCCTATTATGTCGGCTACACCATGGGAAGATCATCGGGCGCTGTCAGTCGAAGAAAGGAGGTGTGAGGCGTACCTAAGAGCATGTTTGTTTCTGCCCGGGAGCAAACAGGCCGACGATGCCGGCAACGACATGCTAACCAAAAGGTTGACCGGCGCCAAAATGCTCACGTTGCGAGAGCATGTCGACCCGTCTTGAACGAGAGCGATCCGCGAACTCATTGCGGTGAAAGTAGGCGGATCATTTCCCGAACAACCCTAGGTTAACTCTTCTTGAACGGCAATTCAATCTGAAACTTGCCGGTGGAAACAGAAGGAGATTCGAATGCAGTCAGTCAGGACAATAGGAGCGGTCTTTGTCGTAACACTCTTCACGATGCTCATAGCCTTGCCGGCTTCAGCACATTTCCAGATGCTATACACGCCCAAATCGGCACTCACACCGGAGGATCCAAGCAAGATCAACGTGCTTCTGGTTTTCACGCACCCTTTCGAGGCCGGACTCACCATGAATATGGGTCAAGATGCAGCCGGGAAGATTCATCCTCCCAAAGTCTTCGGCGTGAAAAACAAGGGCAAGGAAGCGGATCTGCTTTCGCAATTGAAGCCGATTACCTTCAAAAGTCTTTCCAGTGAGGGAAAGGGGTACGAGCTTTCCGATTTCACGCTCAAGGGTATGGGCGACTTCGTGTTCTATTTGGATCCCGGCCCGTACTTCGAGAAATCTGAGGATTCTTACATTCAGCAATGCGCCAAGATGATCGTTAATAAAGGCGGCGCTCCTACGGATTGGGGGAAGCCTGCAGGCCTTCCTGTAGAAATTCTCCCGCTGGACAAACCCTATGCTTTGTGGACCGGCAATGTCTTTCGCGGCATTGTCGTACGCAAAGAGGGTGAAAAATATGTCCCCGTTCCAGGCGCTGAGATAGAGGTGGAGTATTTGAATCACTCGGTCAACGGACACGCTTTTGCCGAGAAAGCAGCGGCCAAGGCTCCGCAAGACGCATTCGTCACTCAAACGATCCTCGCCGACCAGAACGGGGAGTTCGCCTACGGAATCCCGCGGGCGGGCTGGTGGGGTTTTTGTGCTTTGGGCGCCGGCGGAGATCTCAAACACGACGGCAAACCGCTTTCTCTGGATGCAGTGATTTGGGTGCAGGCTCACGACATGAAATGAAACCTGCCCAAGGTCCAATCAACCGTTGGAACAGTTCTCTTCAAGCATAAGTTAATAAGAAAAGGAGTGATAGTATGGGATTGCTTCGCGACGATTTGCAGCATCTTCGGACGGATCTGGAACATGTTCATTCAGACACCGAACACCTGGAAAAGGACCTCGAGCAATGCGAGCCTGATTGCGGCCATCATCTCTCCGAATTGAAAACACACGTACGAGATCTTGACGCCCACCTGCACGACGTGCTCTCTCACGTGATGCACATCGAAGAGCACAGCAAAGAAGAGCCTGCGACGACCGGCTAGCAAAACCTTCCCCCACGGAGGAATCCAGCGGACAGTATGGATTCCTCCGTTGACAATGCCTGAACCGGGTACTGCGTCGCGCAATCACGGTGACGTATTCGGAGGTATTTCACCACGCGGGTAGTCCCAACGCCGCTGGATCCGGGTTCCGAAGGAACAGGAGGTCTGAGAAGGCAATCCGGTTGCTTCTGCAAATTGGCTTTGACCTTTGGACCCGGGGAATATCCTCCTGCCGCTTCGCGGCCCGGACGTATAACATCCGGGCTACTTGGACCGGTCTAAGTACCGGCACGCATGATTCCAGTACCTTCACGGCTTCTGAGAATCGGACCTGATTTCCAGGGCGGTGTCCTGGTCAAAGAAATACGCCACAGCATTGGGACCATCGTGTACTAGGGCATTGTGTCCGTACGAACGCAACTCTGTATCAAGCGTAAAGTTCATCCTCCCTCCCGCGTTTCTTGTCAGATTCCCCCCGTCACTCCGGAATGGTTGATATGAAAGGCCGTTTTCCGGTGGTCGAGAAGAGACGGCATGGGATGGCCGGCCTACGTCAGGCTTCTTGCCGCAATACCGGGCCTCGGTCTGCTGGGTGCAGAGTGCCAAGAAGGCCCTGCCCTCGAGGTCCGGCCGATATATGAATAGCAATTTCGATAGCCGCTCCGGGTTGCCAAACAATGAAGACGGTAACCAACCACACGTTGCGCTCGCGGAAAAAGCGTAGGGAGCGCAATCCGGAGCGGCGCTTTCTTGCACGACGCGGTCTTTGGCTACAATGAAGATGAAGAATTAACCACCAAGGCGCCAAGACACGAAGAATTCAGAAGCCCTTTCAATTCGAGTCTTAGAGCTTGCATTCTTGTTTTGTGGCCAGTCGGAGTGAATGAAGAGGGCGATCGCAAGGATCGCTTGTACAGGACGGCCCCCATCCGCGTTTACATAACCTGCAGGCAAGGTACGTAGGGGCGAATCTTGTATTCGCCCTCTTTTCCGGCAAAACATACACAATGACAAAAGACACGAAGAAAGCATATCGTGGAGTAACGCAGCATCACGGAACCCAGCCGGTCGTGGCTTGGAAGCGTGGTAGGGCGGCTCTGCCCGCCAAATCTAGGGTGCTTACCGAAATGAATGTCACGATCCGTTCCTGAGCTTATCGTGCGGGCAGACTCGCGTGTCTGCCCGGAATAACGGTGGCACATGGACAACCGCCGTCCTGAGCGGCTCGGCGCCGTTGTTGACTCCCCCATGCCCCTGTGATAGACAATGCCTCAGTCATGTCCGTATCCGGAGGGAACGGATGCTGCCCCGGCGAGGAGACCGACTCGGTTCGGGCTTGCGATCGGGGTGTTTGCGTTGATCTACCGGATGGAGACCAGAACCAACGGCCGGGATTGTTGTCTATTGCGGATAAGACGGAGGGGCCTTTCGGGCGGACGACCAATTGGACGGTAGGCGGATGGAGCGCAGCGGCACAGCCTCTCTCGTATTTACCGCCAGGGGCGGGAATGTTATGCCGGGCCACGAACCACAGCCCATCCGGCCCTTTTGATCGACTGATGCCCGCCACAGCACTGCAGAGGGATTAATATGCTGGGATCAATCGCCAGAAAAATATTCGGAAGCAAGAACGAAAGAGAGCTGAAACGGATTCAGCCTCTGGTCGGCCGGATCACTGATTTCGAGCCGAGCGTGAAGGCTCTGTCCGACGAGCAGATGAGAGCCAAGACGGCTGAATTCAAGAGTCGGCTCGAACAGGGCGAGACTGTGGACGATCTCCTGCCCGAAGCCTTCGCTTTGGTCAGAGAGGCGTCGATGCGGACCCTTGGCATGAGGCATTTCGACGTTCAGCTCATCGGCGGCATAGTCCTGCATGAAGGGAAAATTGCAGAAATGAAGACCGGCGAAGGAAAGACCCTTGCCGCAACCTTGCCGGTTTATCTCAATGGACTCACGGGCAAGGGCGTTCATGTGGTAACCGTGAACGACTACCTTGCCCGACGGGACGCGGAGTGGATGGGAACCATCTACAAGTTCCTCGGCATGACCGTCGGAGTCATCGTGCACGACCTGGACGACGACGAGAGGCGAGAGGCGTACAGAGCGGACATAACATACGGAACAAACAACGAATTCGGTTTCGACTATCTCAGGGACAACATGAAGTTCTCCCTTGAGGACTACGTCCAAAGGGAACTGCACTACGCCATCGTTGACGAGGTTGACAGCATCCTCATCGACGAAGCAAGGACTCCTCTTATCATATCCGGCCCGACCCACGAAAACACCGATCGTTACTACAAAATCAACCGCGTAATTCCCGGCCTGCGCAAAGAGCAGCACTACACCATAGACGAGAAGGCGCGAAGCGTAGTGCTCACCGAGGAAGGTGTCGCCAGAGTTGAGAAATCTCTCGGTGTGGCGAATCTTTACGATCCGGCTCAGATGGAGACCCTCCACCACGTCAACCAGGCTCTCAAGGCTCATACCCTCTTCAAGAAGGACGTGGACTACATCGTTCAGGACGGCCAGGTCATCATAGTGGATGAATTCACCGGCAGATTGATGCCCGGCCGTCGCTATTCGGACGGACTGCATCAGGCCCTTGAAGCCAAGGAAGACGTGACCATCGAGAACGAGAACCAGACCCTGGCCACCATAACATTCCAGAATTACTTCAGAATGTACGAGAAGCTCGCCGGTATGACCGGCACCGCGGACACGGAGGCCGTAGAATTCAAGAAAATCTATAATCTTGAAGTTGTTATCATCCCCACAAATCTGCCCATGATCCGTACTGACCACGCCGACGTGATCTACAAATCCGAGGAGGAAAAGTTCGATGCGGTGGTCGAGGAGATAATCGATCTCCACAAAAGAGGGCAGCCGGTTCTCGTGGGCACCATATCCATCGAAAAATCCGAGTATCTTGCCAAGCGGCTGAAAAAGCTGGGCATTCCACATAACGTGCTCAACGCCAAGAACCACGCGGCAGAGGCCGAAATAGTAGCACAAGCCGGTCGGTACGCCGGGGTGACCATCTCCACGAACATGGCCGGCCGAGGCACGGATATCATCCTTGGCGGCAACCCCGTCTTCCTGGCCAGGTCAAAGTCGAAGAAGGGAGAGGGTTCGGACGAATATCGGTCCCTGCTCAACGATTTCAAGCACCAATGCGAGAAAGAAAAGGCCCAAGTCATCGACGCAGGCGGACTGCACATTCTCGGCACCGAGCGTCACGAATCGCGACGCATTGACAACCAGCTCCGAGGGCGTTCCGGAAGGCAAGGCGACCCCGGCTCAAGCCGCTTCTACCTCAGTTTGGAAGACGACCTTATGCGCATATTCGGCGGCGAGCGGGTCAAAATGATCATGGAACGGGTCGGTATGGAAAAAGGCCAGCCCATCGAGAACAGGCTCACCACGCGAGCCATCGAGAACGCCCAGAAAAAAGTGGAAGCACACCATTTCGACATTCGGAAGCACCTTCTGGAATATGACGATGTAATGAACAAACAAAGAGAGGTGATCTACGCTCAGCGCAGATTCATATTGAGCGGTGGTTTGAATGACGAACAGCGCACATCCCTGGAAGGCGAAAATCATGAGCTGCAGGCAATTGGACCGGCCATGGCGGAAGAAAGCGAGGAGCCCCGCGAGACTCTCAAGGATACAATCGTGGATATGATTGAGGATGTGGTCGACGAAATCGTGGAACGGGTAACCAACGATAGACTGCCTTTCCAGGAATGGGATCTTGCCGGGCTGGCAGACACGCTCTGGGGACAATTAGGGATCAGGTTCGATTTCGGGTCGCTGAGCCGCGACCAGGAGAACCGTGACGGACTGGCCGATTACATCAAACAGCGGACAAAGGAGGCGTACGACGCGAAGGAACAAAAGCTGGGGCCGGAGATGATGCGGGAACTGGAGAAGTTCGTGATGCTCCAGGCCGTTGATTCCCAGTGGAAGGACCACCTTCTCAGCATGGACCATCTCAAGGAGGGTATAGGACTGAGAGGTTACGGACAGCGAGACCCCCTGAAGGAATACCAGCGGGAAGGGTATGAGCTATTCCTGGACATGGTTTTCCGTATTAAGGAAGAGACCGTGCGCAACCTGTTCCTGGTGCAGGTCAGAACCGAACGCGAACTCGAAGAACTGGCCGCGCCACGGGAACAGGAGATGATGCTCTCCCGCGGGGGCGAGGATGGAGACGGGGTCAAAGCCAAGCCCATCAGACGCAAGACGGAAAAAATCCGCCCCAATGCCCCTTGCCCGTGCGGATCAGGAAAGAAATACAAGAAGTGCTGCGGAAAGAAGTGAGCAAGGCGGGCTGCAAGAGCCCGCCGCGAAATAAGTATCCCAGGGTTTTTGTGGGTTCGCGAGTGGGTGACCGGTCGATTGAAGTGGGGGCGACTGGCCGGTCGCCCCTACCGGTACCCGATGACCAAATGGAGTCCGGGGTTATTTTGCGACCTGCTCCCGGATCAATCCCTTCTTCGTGCCGCTGTGTCCGGTGGTGAAACAATACTGCGCCGCGTGATCCAATCCGTTGATTTGGCCGTATTGTTGCCCTCCGGGCCCTTATGAACCGAGGCGGCTATTGCTTCGTCCATCATTTTGCGCTATTAGAAGACTGTTTGTCCGAATCCCCCCGGGATCCTGATCCCAGGCAGGAGGAACCACCATTATATCTTATCAGCGAGACCATTTCGTACCCACCTCGGAGCTGACATTTCCTTTTGCAGAGGACATCGGCGGCACTATTAGAGGATACCGTGTGTTCACGGCCTGCCGCACCGTCAACGGAAAGATTTTCAGATTGGAAGACCATCTGGAGCGCTTGTACAACTGTGCAGCCGGGATCTTCATGCAGCCGCCTCTTTCTCCGGATGAACTCCGGGAACTGCTCACCGAGGTGCTCCGCAGAAATTCGGAAATAGCCGGCAACAGCAGCCTGCGAATCGAGATCATCTTCAGCGGCGGGCTTGAAGGCGAAACCATGAGGCAGTCCGGGAAAGGGGCATTTCTCTACATTGTAGTTGACAAACTGGTCGAGCTTGACGAGGAACTGTATCGGAACGGCGTTGCGCTGGCCACTTTCGTTCACCAGCGCATGTGCCCTGATGTGAAGCTCCTCAACTATGTGGGCGCGATTGTGGCGCACCAGACGGTGGTCCCCAGGAACGATGCATTTGAAGTGCTCTTTGTGAGCCCCCAGGACGGCAGGAGAATCCTCGAGGGATCCACATTCACAGTCTTTTTCGTGGACAAACAAGGCAAAGTCCTCACACCGCCTCTGGACGGAAACATCCTTGACAGCATCACTCGCCGCGTCATCCTCGAAATCCTGCGGAATCGCTCGTGCGGACCTGTCCGGGAGATTCCGGTTTACCTCGACGAACTCTCCGCGCTCTCCGAGGTCTTCCTTGTTTCGACCGCACGGGGAGTCCTCCCTGTGACTCGAATCAACCAGTCGGTAATCGGGGACGGAAAGCCAGGGCCTGTGACGAGGCTCGTGATGGATCTCTTCAGGAATTACCTTGAAGCCTACTGAGCCCGCTCCTTTGCCATCGCAAACGGCGTGATTCGCAAGACACAACAAGAATCCGACTACCAAGGCACAAAGACAGCAAAAGACACGATCCCTGAATTCTTCGTGTCCTGGTGTCTTTGTGGTTCTCCGGTTTCGGTTGGGGCCGAAGGCCGCGTTTTGCAACAAGGTTTCTCCCCGCTGAATTTCCACGCCCTTATTTCCCTTGACACGCGGCGCTCGCGTAGGCGAATATCGTAAATTATCATAGCGCGTTAGTCGCTCAAGCCATTTGTAGCCGTTAACGAAAGAAATGTCCGATTCCTCTGCACGGCGGGAGTATAAGAACCGCTCGTATTGCTGATTCATTCGGACGAAAACCTTGGCGATCCGCGTCGCCATTAACAGGAGGTAAACCAATGGGCGTTCCGGACAAAATTCAAACATGGCAGATGGCAAAAGGCCCCGCTTTTGACCCGGAGACCAAGAAAGTAGTCGCGCCGGGCGTACTTCAGAAAACCGAGGTCCCCGTGCCCGAACTGGCAGCGGGCGAAGTGCTGGTTGAAATCGCAGGTTGCGGTGTTTGTCACACGGACATGTCTTATTTCTACGACGGAGTTCCGACCGTGACCAAACCTCCGCTCACCCTGGGTCACGAAATAGCCGGAACCGTTGTGGCAGCCGGACCCGGAGCAGAGTCATGGGTGGGCAAGAACGTGATCGTCCCGGCCGTGATGCCCTGCAACAAGTGCGACATCTGCGCCAAAGGCCGCGGCAATCGCTGCCTGGCTCAGAAAATGCCCGGCAATTCACTCGGCATTTACGGAGGCTTCTCCAGCCACATTCCAGTACCCGCGGAAGATCTTTGCGTAATCGAGGACCTCAAGGGAAGGCCTCTTGCAAACTACGCGGTCATAGCCGACGCAGTGACCACTCCGTACCAGGCGGCCATAAGGGCTGATCTCCAGGCAGGCGATCCTGTAATCATCACGGGAGTTACCGGCGGAGTCGGCGTATACATGGGCCAGGTCGCAAAAGCCTTTGGGGCGAAGCCGGTTATAGGCCTTGGCCGCAATGAGGACAAGCTCAAGAGGGCGCTCGAAATGGGCGTGGATTACGTCATCAATACCAAGGACAAGGATTTCAAGGCTGTTCAGGACGAGTTCAGGGGCATGGCCAAGGCGGCCGGAGCAAAGCATAACGTGGGTTGGAAGATCTTCGAGTGCACAGGCGTAGGCGCCATGCAGGACACGGCCCTGGGCCTTCTGGGATTCATCGGCAAGTTGGTCGTGGTCGGCTTCGGCATGACCAAGAACTCTTACATGATCTCCCGGCTCATGGCTTTTGACGGCGAAATCATCGGAACGTGGGGATGCTTGCCCAAGTATTATCCCAAGGTCCTGGATATGGTGCAGTCGGGCAAGATGCAGATCGACCCCCTCCTGGAAAAGCGACCCATGTCCAAAATCGCCCAGGCCTTCGACGAAGCGCACCGCGGCACATTGCTCAAGCGCATCGTGCTCACGCCGGATTTCTGAGAAACGGCCATGGCGAGTTGCTGTCGGACAAAGTGAAAAACACGGCAAGTGACCGTCCACGAATACTATTGATATTCTCCTTTAGGGGCGGGCGTTAGTGTTCGCCCCTACCCACCCGGAGATCCGGATGCCATTTCGGGAGCAATATCCCTGCAAGCCCCATCCAGCCATCATCAACGAGATGCCCTAACGCCAGCCCCACAATGGCTTTTCTTTTTTCAATAAGTTATGCTATAATTATAACAATGAACTCGACATATTGCCCAAATGCTTCGGAGGTCCCTTATGAGATACTGTATGCGGTTGGCCCCGATGATCCTGGCGGTACTGGTCGCGGCAAACGGGCTCGTCATGGCTGCCGGTTACCAACGCTACAGCCCGGACGCGGCTCCAGGTCCCAGGTCGCCCTACACGGATGCCTCGTGTAGGAGCCTCTCCGATGCGCTCCAACAAGCTGCGGCTGTGCAGAAGTATCCCGAGTACCTCGACGCTGCCGCGGCACTGGTAAAGGATATTCTCAGTCAGTTCGGCGTCGTGGAGAAGAAGACTCCCTGAAGAGGCAATTCGCGGAACCGACTCAATGTTCGAGATGTCCGAGGGGGCCGTAATGAGGCCTGCAAGAATAACAATCTTGAGTTGCATGTTCGCGGTTGGGCTTATGGTCTCGGGAACTGCCTGGGCGGCCGGAGCCCGGGACTTGCACGAAGAGGGCCTCAAGGCTCTGCGTGCCGGGAATGTCGAACAGGCTATCGAGCTTATTTCAAAGGCGATCGAACTGGGGCCTCCGGACGTTCGCTACTTCAACGATCGGGGGGTGGCTTTCCGGAGGGCGGGAAAACTTGATCGCGCCATCGAAGATTATACGGCCGCCCTGGCAATAGATCCCGATTTCGTAGGCGCACTGAACAATCGGGCGCTGGCCTACGCTGAATCCGGCCAATACGATAAGGCTATCGCGGATTTTGACGATGCCCTGCGAGGGTCCGGCCCAAAAGGAACAATCTACACGAATCGTGGCCTCGCGCATGCCCGAATGGGTCGATACAAAGAGGCCATCGCCGATTTCCGACAAGCTATTTCCTGCAAGCCCCTTGATGTGCGTTCCTTCCTCTATTTGGCCGAAGCCCTGGAATTGACGGGAGAAAAGGACAAGGCCCTTCAGATGTACCAGCTCGCGCAGGAGATTGTCAAAGACAGGAAGACGGTCGCAAGGATTGAGGAACGGATTGCTGCACTGGAAAAGACCCTTGGACGGAGCATGCAACCTTTCGACAAGACCCGCCAACATCCGGCGGCAAGGCACGTTGCCACGGAAACGCCGCGGGCCTCCGGGAAAAGGGAAGCCCCTCCTGGGTCTTCAGGTGAGAAACCGGTCCGTCTGGTCTGGGGCAGCAATGCTGGGAGTCTCAGCTCCGGCGAGACTTCCCAACCGCCCGGCGCCCGGCCGGAATCGCTGGGGGCTCTTGACGACAAGGTCCGATCCGTGGCTCTGGAACGATTCGCGAAGGACGCGGCACGGATTTACCGTCAGGGGAGGAAATTTCTGGCCGCTTCCGATTTCAGCAAGGCCCTGATCGGATTTGAAGATGCTCTTCAACTAGCCCGAAGGAACCGTAATTCCTACGGTATGGCCTGGAGCTTCGTTGAAATAGCCCGTGTCCATCTGTTACTGGGAGATTATCTCAAGGCTGAGCATTGCTTCAAGCAGGCAGTGGAGCTTTTTCAGAAGGCGAAGTCCTCGGAAGGAGCCATCCTGGCCTTGGTAGAGCTGGCTGGGGCCCACAGAAAAGCCGGCCGGCAAAAGGAAGCCTTGGCGATTTACAAGGAGGCGGTTAACGCAGCGGCCGGCGCAGGTGATGACAAATTGGCTCAAGCGATCACAGGCCTGGGCAATTCGAGAAGCGTCGGTCGGAGCAGGCGGCCTGCAGAGGTCCCACGTGCGCAGAAGCTCAAGAAAGCCCCGCCCTCGGCAGCCCCCGAGAACCTGTCCCAAGAAGGCAGTGGTCCCCGGGAATTGGTCGGCTCCCCAAAGAAGAAGCCGGTGTCCCCGGCCGCGCAGACCGTGGTTCGAATCAAGCCTGCGTCTGTTGACCGCGAGCCGCAAGACCATCAAACAGCGCCTCAGTCTCGTCGTGAAGTCCTTTGGGCAGACCGACCTCGCATAGCGGAGAAGAGCATTGACCAATGTCTTTCTCTCTTGCGCGATCTAAGGGCCAAGGGAGAGCAGGAACAAATGATCCCCGTTCTCGAAGGGCTTGCGGAGAAATACCAACGAGCCAACAACCACAAGAAGGCGCTCCAATCTCTGGTCGTGGCGCTGCGATATCGCGAAGAGCGCGGACTGACACTGGGGATGGAAAAGGTGCTGTTGATGGCCGGTGATACTAGAGCCAAGCTGGGGAAGCCGTTGGAAGCCCTCGAAGATTACGCCCACTGTCTGGCCCTATTGGACGACGCTCGCCAAGGGACTCTCAAGAAATCAGTGGAAAAGAAAGCCGGACAAGTCGCGGGGAAGGCAGGTCTGGATTACCAGGCCGCCCGCGAAGCGCTGGGTTCTCTGTGGCAAGCCAGGATGAAAAGGGATGTACAGTCCGAAGTCCAGGCTCTATTGAAAATGGGAAGACTCTGCGAGGAAGCAGGCATGGCCTTTGCAGCCTCAGACTACTATGCGCGCTCTGCCGCCTGTCTTTTGGCCGCAAGAGCGCGGTTGCTGGAGTCTGCGGGGGAGAAAGCACAGGCCGAGGAGTCTCTGAGCGAAGCAATTGCCGCGCTCAAGAGGCACGATTACCTGCGATATCTTCAGGAGCTCCGGAAATCCAGAGAGATCGAATCCTCTGCGCCGGCGAAATGATCCCGGCATCCCCGGCGACGGGCAATGGCTCTCCATGATAAGGAAGATTCTCTACAGCAACTGGTTCGCGGCACTAATACTGCTGGCGGCCGCCGGGTCCCTGGTACTGCTCCACTTGAATGGTGGGACCACGGAAGCCATGTGGGGGGCAGGCCTCCTCCTGATCGCAGCAATCCTGATTCTCATAGGGGGGAGATCGGAATAGAATACGCGCTCCGGCCGCGAGCCCAACGGCAAGGCAGCGCTTCACCATTAAGTGGAGAAGTCCTACCGGTTCACGGACTCGTAACCTGATACGTATAAGAGAACTTGTAGCTGTTGCAGCCCTCGAGGCACACGCGATGACCCTGAACTTTGCAGACCTTGTCCGCCTGGAACCCGATGTCGTGTGTCACGTCCAACGGGAGGACGAATTTGAAATTTCCCACCTGGTTGTCTTGAAGACACCGACAGGTGATGTGACATTTCGTCCAGACCTGGCCACCCCAAGCGGCCATTGCCGCGCCCAAGATCATTAGCCCCAGCAGCAACAGAATAGCGTTTCTCGGTAGCCGCATGCGTCAGCCCTTTCGGTTTCGATCAGGGCCCACCATATCACAGTCGTCCATTGGTGTGCAACTCCTGGAAATCCCGCGATTGATAAACTTGTTGATAAAACCTGGCTAACCTGTTATAATAAATTATTATATTGGAGGAATGTCATGCGTAGGATAGTTCTCCGGATTGGCTGGGCCGGCCTCGCCTGCCTGATATTCGCAACCTCGGCCCTCGCAGTGGGCGAAGACATGCTGGCCATGACCGGCCAGTACACCTTCTTTATCAAGCCCGATCCGTGTTCCTGTATCACGTACACCCAAAAACTGGTTCCGTGCATAGAGACAAAGTGTGTGGGGGCCAAGAGGGTTGTGACCACATTTCCGTTGCCCGTTCCAAGAGGTCAGAGGCAGCCGATTCTCGTAACGGAGACTCCGGTGGGGTGCGCGGAAGGTGCAGGGCCTTGCATTCAGTGCTATCCTCAGCCCTCGTGCAGGCCCGACGTTAAGGAATGCCCGACCCCGGCCGTGCTCCCTGTGCCTGTCCCATCCGTAGAGCCGGAGCCTCGTACAGTCACCAGGCCAGTGATGCTGCCCCAATGGTTTGTTGTTCAGGAACAATGTAAACCGCCTGCCCGGAAAGTGCGCAAGGTGAGGCAGTAAAGGGACGCGCCTGTCGAGTGCGCGAGACTCTGGCCCCGCGACGAAATAACCCGAGCGCCCACTCTTGCCTCGGGGCAGTGATAGGGGTGACCGGCCGGTCGCCCTTAATTCTTCAAGCGGGCCGCCGCACCCTACGGTTACGGCAGTATAGGTCCCCCTCGCGGTTCCCTGTCCAATGACCGGCAAGATGCCGATCCTACCATCCAAGCGCTTTCGCCGGGTGTCGTAACCGATCAGGATAAGCGTCCGCGTTCACACCGCAGAAATTCTTGAGAGCCAAATAGAGAAATTTCCACCAACCACCTTCCCCGAAGTCTTTTCCACCCTTGTGTTTGCTGGTTTGGCATGATATTTTGGATCGGTTCGCATCTGCCTTGATATCGGAGTCACCATGAACCTCAGCGAGATTGTTGATTTGTTTGCAGAAAAGATGCCGGATCACAAAGCTCTGGTGTTCGAGGACCGGAGCATGACTTATGGGGAACTGCTCAGGTCCGTAAACAGATTGGCCAATTTCCTCATCAAGGCAGGCATACGCAAAGGAGACTGCGTGGCCGTGCTCATGGGGAACCGGCTCGAATTCGTGATCAGCTACTTCGCAATCATGAGAATAGGTGCAATCGCGGTCACACTCAATCCTGTGTCCACGGTTCATGAATTGGAGCACTGCTTTGCCGAATGCAAACCTCGGGCGATAATTTGCAAGCAGGATCAGCTCTCGAAGCTGGAGAGCCTGAAGGACCGGGCGCCGTACTTGCAAACCGTGGTGAGCACTGAGCCGGCGGCCGGCGCTGTGTCGTTCGGGGACATCCAGTCCGACTATTCCGATCGTCTGCGTGCAATGGACCTCAAACCCGATGATCCCGCGGTGATCATATTTACGGCAGGGCTTCTCGGGAGAGCACTCGGCGCAACGCTGAGCCACGGCAATCTGGACAGCAACTCGGTCATGCTGCGAGATCAGTGCGGCGGAGGCCCGGAACACCACGGGCTTGCTCTCATCCCTCTGTTCCACGCGTTCGGAGCGTCCGTCAATCTCCTGTGCACTATGAAAGTGGGCGGCGCCGTATACCTTGTGGAGCGGGTGGATTTCGGGAAATTGATCCCATGGCTTCAGCAAGCGCGCATCTCCTTCACCGGCATGGTCCCCATGGTCTATTACGGACTCCTTTACCACCCTGCGTGCAGCGGTTTGGATCTGTCGAGCCTCACAATTGCGATAAGCGGCGGCGCCCCCCTCTCCATGGAGATCTATGAGAAGTTCTGTGACCGTTACAAGATAGATATTTATCAGGGGTACGGGCTCACCGAGGCTTCGCCCGTAGTATCATGGAACAACATCCGGGTTCCAAACAAACCCGCTTCGGTGGGCCTGCCCATCCCGGATGTGGTTTATGAGGTTCACGACGATGACGGGAATCCGGTTCCTGCCGGCGCCGAAGGAGAGGTGGTGGTAAAGGGGCCGTGCGTAATGCTGGGATACTATCAGAAGCCCAAGGAGACCGAAACCGTTATACGAAACGGCTGGCTGTACACCGGCGATCTTGGCTTCATGGATCAGGAAGGATATCTGACCCTGACCGGACTCAAAAAAGACCTGATAATAACCTCAGGTTTCAACGTATACTGCCAGGAAGTGGAAGAGATCCTCATCCGCAACCCGGCGGTGGCCGACGTAGCGCTGGTCGGAGTGCCGGACCTCATGAGGGGCGAAGTCATAGAAGCGCTCATCGTTCCGGAAACAGGAGCCAGGCCCAGTGAGCGCGACATTATTCGTTTCAGCAGGGAATACCTGTCACGGTACAAATGCCCCCGAAAGGTTACCATCGTCTCCGAGATAGTCCGGGATCAGCACGGAAAACCCATCAGTTGGAGTTAGGCCGTACCAAGGCGCATTAATGCATCGCTATGTGAATATCTCGTCGGCGTCTTGGTACTGAATATTGTTCAAGAGCCGAACCCACGAGGGAGGGCTTCGGTTTGAGTACCATCCGGATGATTTTCGATCTGATTCTTCCTGAGCAGTCCTTGGGGGGGCTCGATTTCCGCAAGCGCCTCGAGTGGTTCATGCTGCTCAGACTTGTCGTTACCACTCTCTTGTTGGGCGCTACGATCGTCTTTCAGGCCAGATCCGGGGAGGCTACACCCAGCGGTTCCGTTGCGGCCCTTTATACACTGATCGGGGTCACGTTCCTGCTCAGCCTCCTCTACGCGTTCGCCCTGCCTCTTATTCCCAACGCGTGGCGATTTGCGTTTTTTCAGTCCATGGTGGACGTGGTGTACTACACCGTGCTTGTGTATTTCACCGGCGGGGTGGCGAGCGCCTTCTCAATGATCTATGTTTTTCCCGTTATTGCCTCGGGAATACTCCATCTCCGAAGAGGGGCTCTTATTACGGCATCGGCCGCGGCGGTGCTGTTCGGTCTCTTGGTAGTCCTGGAGTTCTACGGAACTATTCCTGAGAGCAATTGGCCATGGGTAAGCTCGCTGGCCAGAGAAGCCCCACACTATGCTTTGTGGGTGTTGGTGGTCCACTTCACGGTGTTCTTTCTCGCTGCGTGGCTGTCCAGTTCCATTGCCGAGCAGCTTCAGAGGACCAGGGCAGTCCTTAACGTTCGAGAGACCGACTACAATAAGCTCTCGGATCTGCATTCCAACATCGTGCGCTCCATTCCGAACGGAATCATAACCACTGATGAATCGGACAGAGTGACGTATGTCAACGCTCCGGGAACCAGACTGCTGGGATCAACGCTGGCGAATCTGGTGAGTGTAAGAATCGCCGACATATTTCCGACCTTGGGTGAGAACATTTCAACCAGCGGTGTGCGTCAGGCAAAGTACGAAACGGTCAAGGAAATCGCGGGCGAAAAGGCGCTACTGGAACTCTCCGTCTCCGATTTGAGAGGGGTGGATGGCCTCTATCGAGGGCGTCTCATCGTATTCCAGGATGTTACGCATCTGAAGAGGATGGAGGAACGGATCAAACGCAACGAGCAGCAGGCCGCGCTGGTTCGCGTGGCCGCGGGCATGGCCCATGAGATACGCAACCCGCTGGCAGCTCTGAGAGGAGCGGCCGAACTCTTGTCCCGACTCCCGGCGGATGGCCCCAAGAACCGGAAGCTGATGGATATCGTGGTCAGGGAATCGGATCGTCTCAATTCATTGCTCAGCGATTTCCTGGTCACCGTCAATCCGGGGAGGGTCCGAAGCTCCAGGGTGATGCTCAACGACGTGGTGCGGGAGGCTGTGGAACTGTTTTCCAAGGATCCGAAGGTCGCTGGAAAGTATTCTCTGGAAACGCTGATCAACACCGGAGTGGAGGTGAATGCCGACCCTCCCCGCATCAAACAGGCCGTATGGAATCTTCTCACCAACGCGGTGGAGGCATGTCCGAATGGGGGACTGGTCCGCGTCATCCTGGAATCGGACCCGGACTCAGGTCAGGCAGTGCTCATCGTCCAGGACAATGGGCCCGGCATTCCCCCGGAACTCGGCGACAGGATATTCGAACCGTTTACTACCACAAAGGAATCGGGGACCGGGTTGGGATTGCCGATAATTCTGAGTATCATAGAGGCGCACAACGGGACTATCGAATTCGAGAGCAGCCCGGGCGGCGGAACGAGATTCATCGTGCGGCTGCCGTTGGCCAACGGCGTATGGACCCGCCCTGAAGGAGCACGTAATGGCCTCTGAACGCCTACTGGTAGTGGATGACGAGCAGAGCATGCTGGAGATGTTGGAGATCATGCTCGCCAGCGACGGCTATGAGGTCGTCACCGCGTCCAGCGGCGAACAAGGGGTGGAATTATACAAGAAGGACCAACCCGACCTCGTACTCACCGACGTCAAGATGGGCGGAATGAGCGGACTGGATCTCATTCGGGAAATCCGCTCGGTAAACCCATGGGCGCCGGTGATCGCCATAACGGCCTATGCCTCCGTGAACGACGCCATTCGTGCAGTGCGGGAAGGCGCTTACGACTACATATCCAAACCATTTCAAATTGACGACCTGCGCGCAATCATTCGTAACGCCCTGGACGCGGGGAGGCTGCGGAACGAAGCCCAGCGACTGGACAAGGCCGGCCAACGGGAGCCTCGATTCAAGAACATCATTGGTAACACGCCGGAAATGCTGGAAATCTTCGACCTGATTACCAAAGTGGCTCCGTCCAGGGCCGGGGTCCTCATTCAGGGCGAGTCAGGCACAGGAAAGGAACTGATCGCCAAGGCCATTCACCTGCTTTCTACCAGGGCTAACAAGCCTTTCGTCACCGTCAACTGCTCGGCCATACCCGAGAGCCTCCTTGAATCTGAGATGTTCGGCCATGTGAAGGGTTCGTTCACCGGAGCCGTAGCCAGCAAGCCCGGACTGGTTGAGGCGGCTCATTCGGGAACTTTGTTTCTGGACGAGGTCGGCGAAATCCCCCTCTCTGTGCAGCCCAAGCTGCTGCGCTTCATCCAGGACCGAGAATTCCGACGAGTTGGAGACACGGAAGACAGGAAGGTGGACACCCGGGTCATTGCAGCCACCAATAGAAACCTCGAAAAAGCCATGGAGCAGGGAGCGTTCCGCGAGGACTTGTACTACCGGCTTAACGTCATACGCATTAGGGTTCCGCCCCTCAGGGAACGCAGCGACGACATACCCCTCCTTGTGGACCACTTCCTCAAGAAGTTCGTAAGGGCGCAGGGCAAGCACATTGAAAAGGTCTCTTCTCTTGCCATCCGGGTGCTCTGCAACCACGACTACCCAGGCAACGTAAGAGAATTGGAAAACATTATAGAAAGATGCGTTACCCTGGAGCAGTCCAGCCAGCTCACTGCCGAGCATCTCCCGTCCACGCTGTTGGAGAGGGCTCCTTCAAGTCCGGCGTCCGTCCAGATGGACATACCTCCCAACGGAATCGATCTGGACAAGGTTACCGAAGACTTGGAAAGGAAGCTCATCAGCAGAGCGCTGGCAATGAGCGGCGGCAATCGGGGCAAAGCTGCCAGGCTCCTGGGGATAACGCTTCGTTCCCTGCGATACCGCCTTGTGAAGCTGGGCATGGATACGGACGAAAGCGCACAGTAGCGCCTGTGCGCTCCATGAGACTTTGTTCAGGAAGGAATTGCATGTCCCGATATTTCATAATTCTCGCAGCGGACCTTGAATCCCCGGAAGACGTTCTCACCCTGGTGCGAACCACGGGCCGGATCGTGGACGGAGTGAAAATCGCTGCCGCAACCCTCATCCGGAGCGGCGCAGACCTGGTGAAAAGGGTCAGAGATCTGGTCGGTGACCGGCCTGTACTGGTCGATCTGAAAATCGCCGATATCGGCTTCTCGTCAAAGGGCGGATGGCACGGAACCAATGCAAAGCTCATCCATGCCCTGGCAGGTTCGGGAGCCTCCCACGTCACCGTTCACGGTTTTCCGGGGCCCGTGTCCGTCGCTGAGTCCGTGTTGACCGCCAAAGAGGAAGGCATAAAGGTGCTGTTGCTCCCCATGATGAGCCACGCGGGAGCCGAACTGTTTTTCTCGCGACCCGTTGAGGCGCCCATACTGCGTGAAGCAACGGCCCGAGCCGGACTGAATCCGGATTTTCATCCGGACAGTCATTGCAGGGACATTACCGACGCGATCCTAATGCTGGGGGAAGCTCTCGGGGTTTACGGATACATCGGTCCAGCTACGAGACCCGATGTATTGAAGCGGTACAGGTCCATGACCTCGCGGCCGGTCTGGTGTCCCGGATTCGGTCGCCAGGACCGCCTTGGAAGAAGCCTCGAAGACCAGTTCCGGAAATGGATGGAAATCGTCGGCCCCGAGTCCGCAGCCATAGTGGGGTCCGCGATATTCAAAGCGGACGATCCTGCTGAAGCGGCCAGGGAGATAATTGGGATCAGGGATCGGGTTACTGAGGAGAGTCTCGACTGAGAGCCCGCCGGGACAAAAATATTGCGGGTTCTTGTGGTTCACATGCGAGCGCGGGGTCGGTTGAAGTAGGGGCGACCGGCCGGTCGCCCCTACGACGGCCGGATTACGAAACGGACGCATGGGTTGCTTCGCGGAGGGCCTTGGCTTCGGGCAGTCCGTTTGCCGGCCGAAATGATGAGGTGCTTCATGAACCTGTTGAGCGGATCGGACATTCTGCGTTTCACGGAAGGGCTCATTTCGGCCCGGAAACAACAGGCCGCGTTTTCCGTTGATCTCACGGTTCGCAGCGTGAGCAAGGTCAATCGGGGCGGCAGCCTTGATTTCGGTGGTGGGGAATACGAGGAAGCGTCCTGTGTGAGCCTCAAACCGGAGAAGAAGACCCCCGAAGAGACTTACGGCTGGTGGAAGCTCGAATCGGGCAGCTTCATTGTCCGCTTCAACGAAACAATCGACCCACTAGGGTCCGGCACAATCATGATTCTGCCGCACGAGCGACTCCTTGCAGCGGGCGGCTCGCACGCACCGCTGGTCGTGGATAAGCTCCACGAAAAGATCTGCGTAATCATCCAGGTGGGTTCGGAAGGCCTGGCAATCAAGGAGAACGCGCGTATCTCAAAGGCCATGGTGTCGGCTTGATTCTTATTCAGCCCCATAATCCTTGAGAAGCTTCACCAGGGTCGCGTTACCGGAGCAGCACGCCCACATGAGCGCGGTCCATCCGTTGCGGTCCCTGACATGAACGTCTGCTTTCGCTTCCAGGAGGATACGGGCAACTTCAGTCCGGCCTTCCGCGGCAGCCGCGATCAAAGCAGTAGCGCCGTAATTGTCCTGAGCCCCATGATCGGCTCCTGCTTCCAGAAGAAGTTGAGCGACCCGGAAATGGTTGCGCCAAGCTGTACGCATGAGCGCGGTACGGCCCATTTCGTCCTTGGCATTGACATTTGCGCCCATTGCCAGGAGCACTTTGACAACGTCCTCGAATCCCCTGCGGCAGGCCTTCATGAGCGGTGTGGCCGCATACTGGTCTACGGTCTCGGTGTTCGCTCCCTTCTCGAGGAGCATCCTCGTGGCCTCGGCATCGCCGGTAGCAGCAGCGGCCCACATCAATGGCGTCCAGCCGAAGTTGTCTTTCAGCGTCACGTCCGCCCCATGGTCCAGCAGCATCCTGACCAGTTCCGTATGACCTTGCCGGCAAGCCAGGCTCAGAGCTGTCGCGGCCCTTTTGTCTCTGGCGTTTGCGGACAATCCGGATTCGAGGAGCTTTCCGGCGAGTTCCCCGTTACCCATGCCGGCAGCGTCGGCAAGAGCATGCTCTATCGAAGCGCCGCAGATCCCGCACTCAACGGCCGGCAGCGTGACTTCTTTTCCGCATTGAAGACAAGCGATTGATGCCACTTCTTGCCACCTGTGCTCAACTTCGGGCGGCGGCACGCTTCTATCGGAAAGAGGCTTCCTCCGATTGCCGAACCAGATCCCAGGCAACCTCCATAAGCATGCGATTGTCCACCGGCTTCTCCACGATAACGTCCACTCCGGACTCGGCTACCTTTTCATATTCCCCCAACTGTCCGCCCCAACCCGTAAGCAGAATAAAGGGTGTCTTCCGCCGGCTCCGTTCGGAACAGATTTCGCGGACCGCTTTGCCGACCGCCCAACCGCTCATTCCAGGCATGACGAGATCGCAAATCACCAGATCAATTGGGGTGTTGCGGAATATCTCAACCCCTTCCTCGCCGGACAACGCGGTAAATACGTCTTGACCAAGTTTGGTAAGGCCGTCCCGAACCATCCGGACAACGCCTTCCGTGTCATCTATGACCAGAAGTTTCAGTCGGGGCATCTCGGCGCGCCTGATGACGGGGACGGCCTCCCGGGCCATTTTCTCGGCACGCGGAAGCGTCACAGTGAACTGCGCGCCCTTTCCCTTGATGCTTTCAACCGAGATATCACCTTTGTGTCGTCTCACCGTTTCCAGGCTTCGAGCAAGCCCCAGGCCGGTAGCGCGCGTGCCCTTGGATGTCCAGAACGGTTTGAAGACGTCATTGAGGTGTTCTTCCGGAATGCCGCTGCCGTTGTCACGGACGGACAGATGGACCGCATCCCCTTTGGTCCACGTGGCCACGTGCACGTCCCCACCCTCCGGCATGGCTTCGGCAGCGTTGTTGATGAGGCTCACCACCACCTCGAACAACTCGTCCAGCTTCCCTCTGACAAGGCATCCGTCGGCAAGGTCCTGTGTGAGTCCGATCTCTTTTCCATTGGCAGCCGTGTCCCACCATGGCCGCGTCATCCGTGCGGCCAAGCTCGCCACGTACGAAAGATCAAACACATCCCCCTCAATGGAAGAAATGTCCGATCGCAGCCCGGCAAATCTCTGAAGCCGCATGACCGGCTCCGAGTTGGATCTCGTGCTGTCCAAGACCTGCAGGAGATTCGATTTGGCCTTGGCGAGATCGCCCGATTCAATGTCTTCCAGGGCTGCCTGGGCTCCGGCCAGAACAATTTGAAGCACTTCATTGAAGCTGTGCGCCAGGGAACCGGCCATGACTTTGAGCGACTTGAAACGCTCCGCGTCTACCAAAGATTCTTCAAATCTTCTTCTCTCGGTTATGTCCTCAAGGATCACCAGGGCGCCTGCAAACCCGCCACCCTCGCCGATCCCCACTGCGCGAACCCTGACGTGAACCTGCCGTCCCGACACATTCGTAATCTGCCGTTCGCTTACGATTGAGCCTTCGGACTCAAGACACTTCCGTATATCGTCCGAGACGCCTGCATTCATCAAGGGAGGAAATGTCAACACATTGATCCGACTGACCTCTTCGACGGAAGAACTCTCCATCAGTTGAGCAAATGCGGCATTCACATCGCGAATTGCTCCGGTTACGTCGCAGAGAATTATGGCCAAGGGTGAGTTATCAATGAGCAAACGAGGCAACTTCTCCGTGAAAAGCGCGGCCTGGTCGATCTCTGCTATAGGCGACGAGGCATCGCGCGGCTTCTCAATGTTCTTGGGAGCTTGCTCCAATTCTCTCAGCAATTGCTCTTTGGTCTTGTCCCAATCGCTCATTCGCATTTCACCGTCTGGGGCTGGGTTAGCACTCATTGAAAGTGCCGGGCGAGACAATGACTTGCGTCATATCCGCATGTTAACCGACGCACCGCTTCCAGTCAACAAGAACTAAGGGTTATCAGCAAGTCCTCAGTCACGGGCGGCAGGGAGGGGCCTTCTCCGCAGTCTGTAACTGAGGGGTTGCAAAGGTGCAAACAACAGGTCTTGA
>DYLG01000237.1 GCA_020722215.1 Desulfomonile tiedjei | reverse complement strand
GGTAGTGGAGGACAAAGTCCTCTGCCACTTCGGGCCGGGAAAAGACCTCCTTGAAAAATCGGTCGTGTGGATTGGTTATGTCCGGCATAGAACCCCGCTGCGTCTTCTCCTACCACTTTTTCGAGCATACCATCGACGCAGATCGCGGGGAAACCACAATTTGTAGCCGCTCAGTTGCCGCCCGGCGTCAGAGCCTGGTCTGGATGATTGAGTCTGCCTTGAGGCCGTCGATCCATTCCTTCATTCGTGCCTCGGTCTTGCGGGCCCTCACAATGTTAATGACCTTTTTGCGGACCTTGCGGTATTCCTTTTCCTCTTCAGGAGTGAGGATTCCGAGATCCTTGGAAGGCCCGCTGTTGGATTCCGCGGAATCCGACGCGTCGCCTTCGTCCTCGTCGCCTTTGTCACGTGGATTCTTGCCTCGGGATGCCGCTTGGGCGGCCCGCTTTTCTTTGGCTTCCCGAATTTGTTTTTCCAGTTGCTTTCGGATCCTCTCGGGGATCGGGACCTTCTTTTTAGTTCTCCCTTTTGCATCGGCCAGATAGAGTATGACTATGCCCTTGCCCGTTCCTATAGGGGGCGCAATGGAGCCCTTTTGCATCCTGCTGGTCCTTTCCTGGATGAAGGGAATGAGGTCCTTGAAGTTCATGAACCCAAGATCTCCTCCGCTTTGCGCCCAAGGATCGTCCGAGTATCTCTTGGCAAGTTTGGCGAAGTCCGCTCCGGCCATGGCCTCATCGTAAATCTTCTTGGCCTTTTCCATTGCGCGATTCTTGACCGGCGGTGACGCTCCGGGAGGGATGTTTATGGTGATCTGTCTGAGCCTGACGCGTCCCCCCACATAGATTTCTTCGTGAGTAGGGACTTCGGGTACGGGTTCCTCTTGGGCCTGCCTCGCCGGAGCCATGTCCTCGACAAGCTTCTTGTACTCTTCGGCGATTTTGTCCTTGTTTTCCTTGAAGTAACGCTGCGCGTCCTCTTCACTCATAGGGGTCTTGCGCATCACTTCCGAGGAAATGAGCCTTGCCACTTTGAGGTGACGTCTCCATAGCCTCTTGAACTCGGAGAACGGCAGGCCCTTGGAGGCAAGAAAAAAGATGAATTGCTCACGGGTGAAGTTGTTGCGCTTGTACATCATTTCGATGGACCTCTCCAGGCCCTTGTCGTCTATCTTGACCTCCCTCTTGTCCGCCTCTTGCTCCAACAGTTGAAGCACTATGAGTTCGTCGAGAATTTCCTTGTCAGTGGGCAACTTGCCCGGAGGAATAACTCCGAGGGGCAGGGTCATGAGGTTCCTGACGATAGGGTTTTTCCGGGCCTCTATATCGGAGACGAGAATAACATCGCCATTGACTATGGCCGCGATCCGATCCTGGTATGTCGCGCCGAAGGCTGAAGCTGCCAACGCTGCCGTCTGAATCAACAATATTGCGCAAAATGCTTTGATTCTCATGTCACCCATTGCTCAACCGGGTTTACCAATATCTCAAGTCCGCCCTTTTTTCAATCCCGAGCGCCGCATTGGCCGGTCTCTTTACGAGACGGCCGTGCCGCGTCGAAGTGAAGACTCGGCGTCCAAGGTCCGCAGGAGGCTTGCCATCACGTTGAAACTCAAGTCGATTCGTTCTCTGTCGTCCACTCTGCCAACCCGATACATCATCCGGTCCCCGGGAAGCAAACGAATCTTTTCCGGTTCCGACTGCGCCCATCTCACGAGCAGTTCAGGTCGGATCGGCGTCTGGGAATCGAAGGTAATGATGAGATCTCTCTTCGCGTAATCGATCCGCTTCACGCGGAGTTTTTTCATCAAAAGCCTCAATCGCATCACGCGAACAAGATTGGCAAGCTGCGCGGGCGCAGGGCCGTAAAGGTCGAGGATCTCTTCCTCGATATCGTCGATTTCTTTGCTTTCGCCCGCCCTTGAAAGCCGCTTGTACAGATTCATGCGCTGTCTGGGATCAGGTACATACGCCTCCGGTATGAGCGCCTCGACCCTAAGCCTGATCTCAGGATCGAATTCAGGAGGCGGAGGCTCTTCTCCTTTCATTTCCTTGACAGCCTGTTCCAGCAGGGTCAAGTACATTTCATAGCCCACGAGAGCCACATGTCCCGACTGGGACTGGCCCAGCATGTTGCCCGCGCCTCGGATTTCCAGATCCCGCATGGCGATCCTGAATCCCTGGCCCAGGTCGGAGTGCTCCTGAATAACCGCCAGACGCTTGATCGCGTCCGGGCTGATCAAGGTTTCCGAAGGGGTGAGCAAGTACGCGTACGCCCTGACTCCGGATCTCCCTACACGGCCGCGGAGTTGGTACAGGTCGGCCAGGCCCAAGGCGTCCGCGCGTTCGATAATGATCGTGTTCGCCCTGGGTATATCCAAGCCGGATTCAATGATGCTTGTACAAACGAGGACATTGATCTGTCCGGTAACGAAGTCCAGCATGACCCGCTCCAGCTCGCGGTCACTCATCTGGCCGTGGGCCACGCCGAATCTTCCCTCCGGTACGAGCTGTTTGAGCGCGGCCGCGCGCCGGAAGATGTCTCTCACTCTGTTGTGGAGAAAAAACACCTGCCCGTTGCGGCTGAGTTCCCGCAGAATCGCGTCTCGGATGACTTCGTCGGATTGCCTCATCAAATGGGTACGGATGGACTTGCGGTTGGTAGGGGGGGTCTCTATAACGGACAAGTCCCTGATGCCGGTGAGAGACATGTTCAGAGTCCGCGGTATCGGCGTGGCCGTGAGCGTTAGTACGTCCACCTGGGACTTGTATTGCTTTATTTTTTCCTTGTGCGCGACCCCGAATCGGTGCTCCTCATCGAGCACCAGCAATCCCAGGTCCTTGAAGGCCACGTCTTTGCTGAGAAGCCTGTGTGTCCCAATGATGAGATCAATCTTACCGTTGGCAAGTCCGCTCACTATGTCCTTCTGCTCGCCGGCGCTCCGAAAGCGGGAGATCACGTCAACGTTGAACGGATAACCGTTGAATCGTCGTTTTACAGTGTCATAATGCTGCTGGGCGAGAACCGTGGTGGGAACGAGAATCGCGACCTGCCTGCCGTCCATCATCACACGAAACGCCGCCCTCAGAGCGACCTCGGTCTTTCCGTACCCCACGTCGCCGCATACCAGCCGGTCCATTGGCTTGTCCGAGTCCAGTGAATTCATCACATCCTGAATAGCCGCGGCTTGATCAGGAGTTTCCTCGAATTCGAACGCGGCCTCGAACGCGGCGAAGGTTTCGTCACGCGGCGTGTAGGGAGTGCGACGGGCCACTTGTCTTCTGGCGTAAAGATCCAAGAGTTCTCGAGTCATTTCACGGATGGAGTTCTTGACCTTGGCCTTGGTCTTGATCCAGCCTTTGCCTCCAAGGCGATCAATGCGAGGAGGCGCCTCGGAACCGGATACATATTTCTGCACGCAGTGAAGACGTTCCACAGGATGGTAAAGCAAATCTCCTCCCGCGTACTCGATCACCATGACTTCGCCGCGCACTCCGTCGAATTCCTTCAGCGAAAGGCCGCGGAAAATCCCGATTCCGTAGTCTTCGTGGACCACCGCCTCGCCTTCGGCCAGGTCGGTCAGCGACGGAATGAACGCGCCGCGGGCACGCTTCTTGCGCGGGGCCCTCACTCTGGAGCCGAAAATCTCTTCCTCCGTGAGAACCACACGCCTGGCTTCCTCGAGACGAAAGCCGGAAGACAGCTCCCCGACGTACAGCCGTATGCCGGGTGTCGGGTCGGAAGTGAGATTCGAGGTGTCGAATCCCTCACCGCGGTAATCCACGCGCAGGTCGTAAGGCTCCAATAGATTGATAAGCCGGTTTGCCTGGCCGATGGTGTGACTCACCAGGAAGACCTCGTTCCCGTCTTCACGCCAGTCTCCCAGTCGTTTGACAAGGCCGGCCATGCCCGAGTCGTATCCCTTGGCCTTTATGAGATCCTCACGAATGTCCGCGTTGGAACGGCATCTCAGCCGGAAGCTCCTTCTGCCGGGTTTTTCCATATCCAGTTGAGACATGATCACGGTGCGAAACTTGCCCAGTCGGTGCTCGACTTCGTGCCTGAACAGGTAAAGCTCCTCGGGCCGTGGAGCGGGAAGACCTTCTGCGCAGGCTGAGTCCCACCCCTTAAGGACCTCGTCGGCCGTCTCCTCCAGTGCCCTTGCCATGGTGTCGTCGTCGGGTACTATGATCGTGGAATCCGGAGGCAGGTAATCGATGAGCGATTCAAGCTTCGGGAAAAAATAAGGAATATAGCATTCCGAGCCGGGGAAGCGCACCCCGAGTCTGAGGTCATCCAGGAGTCTCTGCCGAATCCTTTTTTCGACACCGAGTTCTTCGCAGCGTTCCAGAATCGTTGCAAGCCCGCGATCGAGTTGAGGTCCCGCGGGCAAGACCATGCGGATAGGGCAGATGCTCAGCTCGGCAATATCTTCCTTGGATCTCTGGTTTGTGGGGTCGAAGAACCTGATTGACTCGATCTCGTCCCCCATTTGCGCGATTCTCAGCGGATAAGGATACACGGGAGGATACACGTCCACGACAAAACCCCGCACGGAGAACTCTCCCGCGTCCTCGACCAGGGGGGAGCGGGAGTAACCGGCTTCCACCAGCCGTTGCAGGAGGCTTTCCCGGTCGATCTCGTCGCCGACTTTCAATGAGAAACTATTGTCCAGGACGGCATCTCGGGGGATAATCCTGCGGACGAGCGCGTCCAAACCTACCATGAGCACCTTGGGGGCCCCGGACGCGGCAAGTCGATACAACGCAGCCATCCGACCGTATGTGACTTCGGTTTCATAGGCTGCCGACGAGTATGGAACCGCATCTGAAGAAGGATACGGCAGCACCGGGTCAAGGAGAGGCTCCTCCGCGAGTTTTTCCGCACCGAGGTAGAATCTCACGTTGCCGGCAGCCGCAGCCGCGGTTTCCCCGTCGGCAAAGACCATCACTATGTTCCGTGCCCCCTGGGCAACCGCGGCTGCTGTCAGGAACGAGGAAGCAGAACCCGTCAATCCGTATATTCCGCCACTTTCCTTTGATCGGGCAAGAAACGGCACCGCCTCGTGAAACACCGTGGTAAGATCCTCGGGCATTGGCGAAGTGCTCATTTGTGATTGCATTCAGTTGTCTCCGGTATGATCCTTTTCCCAAACCTAGCACAGCCTCCCAGGCAAGGAAAGGGGCGACCCGTAAGGAGGCCTTAAAGCCGACCGTCAAGGATAACGTTGACTTGAATCCTCTGATGGGCTATCCATGGACGTTGATGTGGGCGCCATGCCAGCCGGTCCGCATGGGCACATGTTGATCGGCTAATTCCACAGCCTCGAGGTAATGTAATGGCTGCCAAGAAGACCACTCGCAAAGAGCTTCTCAACGAACCCGACGAGTTCATTACCATATCGACCCGCGTAGCGACATATGTCAGGCAGAATCGACGGTCTGCCGGCTACGGGGCCGTGGCCTTTTTGGCGGCCGTTTTGGCGGCTATTCTGGTCCACGGCTATTTCAAGCAGCGCAATCTGATGAGTCATGAACTCTTTGAGAAGGCCTATCAGCAATACGCGATCGTAACCCTTAGCGAAAAGGACGTTCCCAAGGATAAGCTCGAAACCCTCTTCAAGGAATTCGACTTGATTGCCCGGGATTACGGCTCGCTTCTCGCCGGCGAGAAAGCGCTTCTTTACAGCGCACACTTGCTGTACAGGATGAAGGACTATCAGGGCGCACTGGATCGATATGCGAAAATGAAGTCAACCTCGCTGGTGCGCCAAGGTCTTGGGAGCCTTGTGACGTACAACCTGGCCATGACCAGACTCGCCATGAAGGAATACGAGGCTGCAAAGGAGCTGTTTGAACAGCTTGCCAAGGACAACGAATCACCGTACCAGCGTGAGGCCTGTGCCTCGGTGGCCGCCATCTACGAGGCCATGGGCAAGAACAAGGAAGCGGTCCAGGCCTACAGGCAATACCTGAAGATGTTCCCCCAGGCGCCTGATGCTCCTTATGTCAGAGCGAGAATTGCCGAGATATCCGGCTCCGGATAGTTCGCAGGCTTGTTATTCAGTTTGATGAATTCGTTCGCGGAGTCGGTAGAGACCGGCGTCCCTGCGAGGCCATTGAATGAACACCGGCGAGCCGCAGGCGCCACTGAGGGATTGTCAGGAAATAAGCTTCGCATCCATGGTGGCCCATGCGTCCGCCCTCCTCGCCCGTACCGACCCTGCTTTGGGGCAGACACGCAGGTCTGCACCTACCCTCGGTTCGGCAGCCGATTGCATGGTTTGTTTAGTGACAG
>DYLG01000236.1 GCA_020722215.1 Desulfomonile tiedjei | reverse complement strand
CGGAGAACCAAAGAAGGCCTGGGTGGTAATCTCCAGCGCGACGAATATCAGGATGGGAGCAAGAACAGCCCTGGGTATGAGTTCAACGATGAAGGAAACGTAGCCCACCATCCCGCCAAGGCCGATAAAGATGGCGGTCATGAGTGTATATCCGGCTCGCGCTCCCATTCGTTTGTATGCGGGGTGCCCGATGTATGGGCACGATTGAGCCACCCCCCCGCAGACTCCGGCTACCAGCGTAGCCACCCCCTCCGTAAGAAGGATCCCGCGCGTGCTGAATTCATCGCCGGCCACACGAGCGCTCTCCGTTACATTTATTCCTCCCACGACCGTGAGGATCGCGAAAGGAATGGCGATCGGCAAATACTTGATCGCAGGGGCCATTCCGTCAAGGAACCCGAGGTTCGGGATAGGCAGTGCCGGATAAAGCTGGAGAGCGGGCGGAACATAGACCCCGGCCGCCGAGCCGAACCCCAAATGGTAATACGCGTGATAGAAAAACGTCCCGAGAACCACCACCGTAAGCATCCCCGGAAGGTTCTTGGGTAAGCTGATGCCTGCAACCATAGTGTACAGCACTATCCCGAGAGAAAGCACCCCCAGAACGGGCATCCCGAAGATGTCCAAAAACGGAATGTAACCGATGAGCGCAAGACCCACCCCGCCGATGGAGCCGAGCAGCCCAGCTCTCGGAACAACCTTCCGGATCCAAGACCCACAAAACGAGAGGACCACCTTGACAAGCCCCATGACGACCATCACGGCCATGCCAATGTGCCAGGCTTTGATGGCCGCATCCTCGGGCGAGTAACCCTCGTTCTTCAGAGCGATGAAAGCCGGGCCCAGCACCGTCAGAGCGAGTCCTATGGTTGACGGAGTGTCCAGGCCCAGGGGCATGGCCGTAACGTCCGGCTTGCCAGTCTTTTTCGCCAGCCGCCAGGCCATCCACGTGTAGACAAGGTCGCCGAATAGCACACCGAATGTGGCGCCCGGAAACATTCGGAAGTAAACGACGTCGGCGGGGAAATTGAACCCGATAATTAAAGCGCCGGAGAAGAACGACAGCACCGCCATGTTATCGAACATGAGGCCAAGAAAGCCGTTTACGTCGCCTAATCGGACCCGTTCATAACGGCGGCTTTCGCACGCCATTGAAGCCCCTCCCTTCTCACGTCCAAGGACCGGCAAGATGCCGGTCCACTGTCACAGGCCATTGGCCGAGGATCTTGACCGATCGGAATACGCGACCGAATTCACGCCACAGCGTACTAAGGGCCTGTCACGAAATGAACGATGCAAACGACAGCCGAACCCACGTAGGGGCAGACCTACGTGTCTGCCCCAAAGGAGGTCCGGTACGGCCGAAGAGAACGGACACATGGGTCCGCCCCTACCACAGAATGCCCACCTTATTTCTTGACAATCCCTAAGCCGCCCCACAAGAGTGAATAATCACCCCTCGGTCATCACATAGTCGTCATACTCGATCTCGAAGCGCAGCTTGTGCTTGGCCTCTTCCTGCGCAAGCGAGAGGAATACGGCCTTGAGATTTTCGTCGTCAACGCTTTCGGCCAGGTCGATGTACATCTTGAAGGCCTTCTTTTCCTTCTTCATTGCAAGTACAAGAGCGGTCTGGTAGTCCAGATCCGAATCCGGTGCAACATCGACCAGGTAGTCGCTCATTCTCAAGTCGAGCACCTTTTCCTTGCCGGGAATGAGTTTCTTGCCGGACTTAATGTCCTCAAGCTTCCTCTTGTGTCCCATTTCCTCCTGAGCAAATCCCTCGAAAACCTTGCTCATCCACGGTCTGTCTATCTTCGCAGCCAGTCCCGTGTAAAACTGGGCGGCTTCTTCTTCATTCCTTATGGCGAAGTCCAGCACCTCGTCCACAGACTTCCATTGCTCCATTGATGCTACCTCCATAGCCTTAGTGCAAGGTTGCCCAAATTTGGCGACGTATTCGCGTAGGATGCTCTGAGCGAAGAGGAGCGGATCCATCGGGAAAAGGCCTGGACCAATGCGCCTGCCAAATCTGCGATTCAGTGCCCGCAGGTTAGGCTCGGTCCGGCCGAAATGACGGGCAAGATGCCCGTCCCACCGGTCCGGATGCTCCGAATGGCCGGCCGGTGAGAAAAGATCTCAAACGATGCTGATCCCGTTGCTCACCGCATCCTACGGAACTCAAACGAGCTTCCCCACCGCGTCCAGGACCGCATCATAATCGGGTTCCTGAGCGATCTCCGGGACGATCTGCACGTGGCGGAGCCTTCCCTCTTTGTCCACGACAAACACAGCTCTGGCATTCAACCGGAACTCTTTGATGAGCACGCCGAACGAGGTGCCGAAGGATGCGTCCCTATGGTCGGACAGGGTTCGGACTCGCTCCACTCCTGCCGCGCCGCACCAGCGGGCCTGAGCGAAAGGCAGGTCCATGCTTATGGTGAGGATCTCCACGTTCGGGCCTAGATTGGCCGCGGCCTCATTGAATCTCCTGGTCTGGGTATCGCATATTGGTGTATCAAGGGACGGCACCGAGGAAACGATGCACACCTTGCCCCGAAAAGATGAGAACCGCACTTGAGAGAGATCGTTGGCAATCACTGTGAAATCCGGGGCCGCATCGCCCACCTTCAGTTCGGGGCCCACGAGCGTCACGGGATTGCCTCGCATAGTCACTATGCCTGAACGTTCTTCCATTCAAGACCTCCTTGCCCGGGGAACCGGGCTCAACGAACGCGGACCGGTGTGGTCCCCAGCACAGCTTGGGACCAAGCGGGAACCGGGCAAGTATCCGCGATTCTCTTCAATAAGCTTCATCCTGTGTCAGTGCCTCGTCGGTCACCTTGTCACCGAACTTGAAGTAAGCCCACGCCTGATAGATCATGACTATCGGCACGAAAACAAGCGCGACCGCAAGCATGATCTTCAGCGTCAACGGACTCGACGCTGAGTTGTAAACCGTCATGCTGAACTTTGGATCGAGACTGGAAGGCAAAAGGTTCGGATACAACCCGATCACGCCGAAAAGCGTGGCCAATACGATGGTCCCGGCCGAACACAACCATGCCGCAACCCACTTGCGCACCACTATGAATCCTTTGGTTACAAGCAGAGCCAACACCAGCGCGAGCGGCACAACCAGGAGAAACGGCCTTGCAAGGTAGTTGTTGAAAAGCTTCGTCTCAGACCATGTTCCTCCGAGGAAGAGCACTGCAACCAGCAACAGAAACCACCATAATCCCGACGCTGCCCTGCCTGCTCTGGCCTCCAGGTCCCCTGGAGCCTTGACCGCCAGCCACAGCGCTCCGTGAACAAGGAACAAGAGCACAAAGAGCAGCCCTCCCAGGATTCCGTATGGATTTAGAAGCGACAGGAGGCTTCCCTGCAAGACCCCTTCGCCGTCAATGGGCACTCCCTTGAAGATATTGGCAAAAGCCACTCCGAGGAGCAGTGCCGGCCCGAAGCTGCCGAAGAAATGACAGATATCCCAAAGAAGTCGCCATCCGGGGTTGTCAACCTTGCTCCTGAACTCAAACGCGACCCCGCGCAGGATCAGCCCGAAAAGAATCAGGAGTAACGGAGTATACAGTGAACTGAACATCACCGCGTACGCAGTGGGAAACGCGGCAAATGTGACTCCGCCGGCCGTGATCAGCCAGACTTCGTTGCCGTCCCAGAACGGCCCCATGGAATTGTAGATGATCCGCCGGTCCTTTTCGCTCCTGGAAATGAACGGATTGAGGGCGCCGAGGCCGAGATCAAAGCCGTCCAACATGAAATAGACAGCCCACAACACACCCCAGAGGAGAAACCAGATTATCAGCAACATGACTCAGAACCCTCCTTTCCTATTTCTCCGCTTCCGGCAGAGGTTCGGGCCCCTTCAGAGCGAACTTGAGCATAAGGGCAAAACAGGCTACGCCAAGAAGGGTATAGATGGAAATGAACGCTGCCAGGGAGATCCCCACCTGATAAGCTGCAATCTTGGACCCCGCGTCCGCGGTCTTCATTACGCCGTACACAATCCACGGTTGCCTGCCCACCTCCGTGACGATCCAGCCCAGCGATACGGCTATGTAAGGCAACGGGATCATTCCGATAAGGATGTAGAGCAGCGGGCGGCTCTCTTCCGGACGATTGCGCCTGAACCACGCGATTATTGCTACCAGCGCAAACAGGAATCCCAGTCCGACCATGAGTCTGAACGACACGAAGGTCATGGTCACCGGAGGCCTCTCCTCTTTGGGCCACGCCTTGAGACCCTTGAATTCTGCGTCCTTGTCACCCAGGGCCAGCCAGCTCAGAAACTTAGGTATGCCGAGCGCTTCCACGTAATTGCGCTCGTTCTGCTCGTCCGGGAATGCAATGAGATAGAACGGCGCTCCTTTGGCGGTTTTCCAAACCGCTTCGGCCGAGGCAAGCTTTGTGGGCTGTGCCTTGGCCATCTCTTTGCCGTGGAAATCGCCCACCACGATATTCAGGATGGAGCAGACAACAGCGAATATCACCGCTATCCTGAAGGACTTGGTGAAGAACGAGATGTGCTGCTTTCGGAGAATATGATAAGCACTGAATCCCATTACAACGAAGGCAGCCAATGTGTACGCAGCCAGTATGACATGGAAGAAGGTGATGACGGCGAACGGTTGAGTGATGACCGCCCAGAAGTTGCTCAATTCGGCCCTGCCGTCCCGAATGACATAGCCGACCGGATGCTGCATCCACGAGTTCGCCACAAGTATCCAGTACGCGGAGAAATTGGACCCGATTGCCACCAGCCAGATGCAGGCGTTGTGGAATTTCTTGGACAGCCTGTCCCATCCGAAAACCCAGATCCCGAGGAAGGTGGATTCCAGGAAGAACGCAACCGTTGCCTCTACCGCCAACAGGGACCCGAATATGTCCCCAACATACTTCGAGTATCCCGCCCAGTTGGTCCCGAATTGAAACTCGAGTGTGATCCCGGTTACTACGCCAAGGGCGAAGTTTATGAGGAATATCTTGCCCCAGAACTTGGCCATCCTCTTGTATTCTTCGTTGCCGGTCCTGACGTAGATGGTCTCCATGATCGCGACCATGACCACCAGACCCAACGTCAGGGGCACAAAGAGGAAATGGAAGAGAGTGGCCACCGCAAACTGCCATCTTGAAAGCGTAATTACGTCCATTCGACACTACCCCTTTCTGCAATTGCCGGCGCCGGGCTAAGTTCCTCAGAAAAGGCCCCCCGGGTTCGGCATAACACTGAGACGGTCCGAAGCTCGTCCAGCCTGGATGAGCCATCGGCCCGACCAAACGCGGCACCCCAACCCGGACCGGTCGGCAATCCGTTTGTGACCCGGTTCGAGGAAGCCGCGTCACGCTCCTGGTTCATCGATCAAAAAAAAGACCCTTGTCTCATCGTATGGCAATCGTAAGCCTTCACTTGTGCGGGGAAGCCCTCATGCCAACGCTGCAAAGGCTGTCCAGCATGGGGGTTTGCTCAGCCCTCGATCAAGGAGGCTGGAAAGCCTGCCCCACAAGAACGAATCCTGACCGGCTCCCGATTCAGCACTCGCGCCCGAGCGCCGGCCGCTCGATATGCCATAGGGCTTCTCCTGCAAGTTCTTTGACGCTGCGGGTAACGATTACATTGCCCAGCAAGAAGGCGACCGCCGCTTGATCGTCGAGCAGGCGGCCGAGATCCGAGCGGGCAGCGTCCGCACCAAGAAGACCTGCGGCCCGTGCTGCAAGGCCTCTCACCGTAGCGTCGTCGGATCGCAGATACGGGGCCAGGAACTCCCGAGCCTCCTGAATAAGCCTCGGCCGCACCTCAGCCAGCCTGCAAACCGCCCAGAGGAGTCCCCGCTGCAACACCGGATGCTCGAGATAATTGCCCTTTTCGTTCATGTACGAGACGAGAATAGTCGCGAACTCTTCAGCAAGCATCTCGTTCCCGGCCATGATCTCTCCCATTGCCTCGGGCGCGCCCCACCCTATGCCTCCCGATTCGTCGTTGAGACTCCACATGAGGCGACGCATGATGACGCGAGCCCATTCGGCGTCTTCCGAGACCATATTCTTGACGACTGCTCCCATCGCAAGAATCGCGGCCCACCGGACTCGCTGATCGTCGTAGCAGAGAAACGAGAACAACGGATTGATCACACGCCTGGGCGGCAGCGCGAGCAGTTCGCCCAAGCTGTTCATTAAGTCGTCGGATTTGAGCAGGCCGAGAACCCTTTTCTTCAGGTCTCGGCCCTTCTCCCTGTCAGCGCCCAAGGCAGTGAGCCTCCTCAAAGTCAGTTCTCGGCCTTGACTGCGGCCGCGATGCTTCGGCCCAGTTCGACGCATTGTCTAAGGCCGTCGTGGTCCGGCACGTACTTCAGGCGGATTCCCGGGTGGAC
>DYLG01000235.1 GCA_020722215.1 Desulfomonile tiedjei | reverse complement strand
GTGGCATTGTGCAGGATGTCCGCGGTTTCGTTCATCTCCACCATGAACGTGGACTGGCCGAACGCGAGGTAATCTGCCGCACCGATTCGGGTGAAGATCCTGTCCACAATGCCGAAGGATGCGTCATCAGCCGCCACGAATCCGCCCATTTGCGCCATGATCACCAGAAGTGCGGTTTGCCTCATGTAAGTGGATTTGCCGGCCATGTTCGGCCCGGTTATGATGAGTATCTGATCCCTGGTCTTGTCCAGGTAAACGTCGTTGGGCACATAGGTCTCTCCGATATCGAAGCTCTCCACAACCGGATGCCTGCCGGCCTTGATGCGGATCTCATAG
The DNA here is from genome assembly GCA_020722215.1 of Desulfomonile tiedjei. Classification (GTDB taxonomy): domain Bacteria; phylum Desulfobacterota; class Desulfomonilia; order Desulfomonilales; family Desulfomonilaceae; genus DYLG01. The sequence continues at coordinate 6,108 of DYLG01000235.1, read as the reverse complement.
CCCTCGTGGACCTCCGGGGCCGTGTAGTTCCTAGCCGCGGCCGTCTCGGCAAGCGAAACCAGCACGTCAAGGGTTGCGATGAGTCCCGCAGTGTGCTGAATACGCGGAATCACCTCGGCCAAACGGATTCTCAATAGGTTGAAGATCTCCTCTTCCAATTCCGCTATTCGATCCTGCGCATTGAGGACCTTCAGTTCGTATTCCTTCAACTCCTCGGTGATGTAACGTTCGGCGTTGACCAAAGTCTGCTTGCGCACATACCCGGCCGGCACCTTTTCCTGATGGGTTCTGGTCACCTCGATATAGTATCCGAATACCTTGTTGTAGCCGACCTTCAGGCTGGGTATTCCGGTTGATTCCCTTTCCTTGGCCTCAATGCCCGCGATCCATTCCTTGCTGCGGGTGCTCATGTCCCGCAGCTCGTCCAGTTCCTCGTGGTAACCGGCCCTGACGTATCCCCCGTCCCTGAGCGAAGCCGGCGGATTGTCCACGAGAACGCTCGCCACGGCATGGGCAACGTAGGACAGGTCGTCCATGGCCCTGATTTCCCCGGAAAGTTCCGTGTCCAGACTGCCTAGTAGCTCAATCAAGCGCGGAATCATCTCGGCGGAATTGCGCAACTGGACCAGATCCCTGGGAGAAGCGTTTCTGAGCGAGATCTTGCCTGCAATTCGTTCCAGGTCGCCCATTTCCTTGAGGATGCTCTTGAGTTCCTCTCTTAGGATGGCGTCCGCCACGAGCCCGCGGACCGTTTCCCGCCTTCGGGCGATTTCGCTCACATCCAGGAGAGGATAGGAGATCCACTGCCTCAGGCGCCGTGCTCCCATGGCGGTTGCAGTTCTGTCGAGCAACGCCAGCAGAGTACCTTTGGCAGTGCCGTCCTTGATATTCCTGAAAATCTCCAGGTTCCGCAGGGTTCCCTGGTCAAGGACCATGTAATTGCCAAGGTGATACACGCGAGGCGGCCGCACATGAGAAGGCACTTCCATCCTCGTCCGGCGAACGTAGTGGAGGATCATCCCTGCCGCCACGGTCATCGGCGAACGGTCGGAAAGGCCGAATCCTTCAAGATTGCGAACGTCGAACTGCTCCTTGAGCGCGTCCGCGCACCCTCTTGGATCGCACATCCAATCGTCCGCAGGATGGACATAGAGGTCGTCGTCGAGAATCGCCCGAAGCGACGGATCGTAGGACATCTGCTCGGCAATGAGGACTTCCCTCGGCTGGAGCCTACGAAGTTCCTGGCCTGCCAGGGCAGTTTCGGATGTGGCGGTCAATAGGAACTCGCCCGTGGAAAGATCGAACGCTGCCATTGCCACGGTCTTACCTGAGACGGTGAGCGCCAGCAGGAAATGGTTCTCGTCTGCCTTGAGGGTACCCGGTTCCTCGGTGAGCCCCGGTGTGAGGACTCGGGTCACCTCTCTGCGCACCAGGCCCTTGGCCTTGGCCGGGTCTTCCATCTGATCGCAAACGGCAACCCTCTCCCCGGCCGCGAGCAGACGAGAAATGTACGCTGACGCGGAATGATGAGGGAAACCGCACATGGGAACGCTTTCCTCCTTGTTCCGGTCCCGTGTGGTGAGGGCGATTTCCAAGATCTTGGAAGCCTTGGCCGCGTCGTCAAAGAACATCTCGTAAAAATCTCCCATTCTGAAGAGGAGTATCGCGTCCGGATGGCGCCGCTTGTTCTCCATGTACTGCCGCATCATGGGCGTCACAGCCGCGTCGGTGACCGCGCTTTTTGCATTATCGGACGGCAACTTGTGATCTCCCTTCCCAACAATGGGCACTGTGCCAAGGACCGGAGAGCGCGCCGGCGAAGACTATCCCGCTGCGCGTCCACGGAACGGACTCGGGGAACAGATTACCTCCGCCGGCTGGGGTTCGTCCATCCCTTTTCCGGTTCTTCACCATCAAGACTCACCAATCAGGGTCGGTTCGCGGATCAGCCGGGGCAGCCGTCATTTCAAGCGGCGCAGGCACGTCTCCGCTGCGTGTAACAGGAGGGATGTTTCCGCGGACGTCTCGTTGACTTGTACTGAACGATGGAGTATGAGCTATTAGAGGTCAGTCCATGCCGCCGAATCGACTGGTCCGGCAACATTTTCCGTTCTTGGGCTTCCCGATGTGCGCTTTTGACATGAAGCACGATGAGTGATTGTCTGAGGAGGGCGCCGGGATGGAACCTTGGCAAATATGGGTCCTGGTTGCGATTGCTCTGATAATCGCCGAGATTTTTGTCTCCGGTCTCTTCCTTGCATGCCTTGGCATCGGATGCTTGGCCACGGCTACCGTCTGCGGCCTTGGGATGCGTTTGGAATGGCAGATCGTGGTCTTCGCGTTGGTTACACTGGGCGTCTTTGTGGGAATCAGACCCGTCTTTCTAAGGCACCTGGCCGGCCGAAGCAGATTGACCAATGTTGACGCGATGATAGGCAGGAAGGGTCGAGTGTCGGAAACCATTGATCCCTCGATCGGAACAGGGCGGGTGGTGGTTAAAGGCATCGATTGGAAGGCGGTTACGTCTGACGACATCGTGATCCAAAAGGGATCAGGGGTCGAGGTTATGAGCGTCCAGGGAACCAGTCTCACTGTGAAACCCATTCAGTGACAAAGGGGGAATGGACAATGCTGTACATCGCGGGATTGGCGGCCATATTTGTAATCGTTCTGATCGTGACCGGTATGAAAGTCGTTCAGCAGGGCGAGACGGTGGTTATTGAACGGCTTGGCAAATATAGCAGGACCTTGAGTTCCGGTGTCAACATCGTATGGCCTTTTCTGGACGCGCCCAGAAAGCTGGACTGGGGATTCATGGAACTGACGCCGGAAGGCAAGAAAATCATCAAGAAGAGGAAAGTCAGCAGGATTGACCTCCGGGAGATGCTGTACGACTTCGAGAGGCAAAACGTCATAACCAAGGACAATGTGGTCTTGGAAATCAACGCACTGCTGTACTTCCAGGTTACGGACCCTGTGAGCGTCATTTACGAAATCGCGAACCTCCCGGATGCCCTTGAGAAACTCACCCAGACAACGCTGAGAAACGTCATCGGCGAAATGGATCTGGATCAAACCCTGGCGTCCCGGGACATTATCAACAGCAAGCTGAGGGCCATCCTGGATGAGGCCACAGACAGGTGGGGCGTCAAGGTGAATCGGGTGGAAATCCAAGATATTATCCCGCCGCAAGAAATTCGTGACGCAATGGAAAAACAGATGCGCGCGGAAAGGGACAAGAGAGCGACAATCCTGTCCGCGGAGGGGAACAAACGATCAGCCGTGCTGGAAGCGGAAGGCATCAAGGAGTCTCAGGTTCACAAGGCGGAGGGCGAAAAAGCTGCTCGCGTGCTCGTAGCCGAGGGAGAAGCACAGGCCAGAGTCAGGGTGGCCCAAGCCGAGGCCGAGGCTATCCGACAGATCACTCAAGCAATATCCTCAAGCGGTGGAGATCCGGCGAATTACCTCATCGCAGTGCGTTACCTGGACGCACTTAAGGAGATGGTCTCAGGAAAGGACAACAAAGTCGTGTACTTGCCGTTCGAGGCCACTGGCATACTGAGTTCCATCGGCGGCATTAAGGAAATGCTTGAAGGCATCAAGAAGCCGGGACCGCCTCTGCCCCCGCAGGAAAAGACCGCGGAACTCCCGCCCTCCCTTGCTCCGTCCGGACCTCCGGCTGCGGATCGGGGGAAGAAGGCCCTTGAATTTGTTGCCGAAAGGGTGCCGGACGCACAGAGAGAGGAACCCGAAGAGCCCCCGAGTCAGGCGTAGTCAGGCAACAAGGGTCGGACGCGGAGCGCTGTGCCCAAACAGCGGCCGGAAAAAGAGATTGATAGTCGTTGATCAAAAGAACTTGACAGAGTGGTCGGGGTTGATTAAGTACATTGTGACAGGTCAATATAAACTCCCGCCAGGAGCCGCTTCCACCCGACGGAGACACCGTTTAGCAAGACAAGGGGGCAACCGCAAAGCGTTGCGGACGCGCCACGCAAGCCTCATTTGAGAAAAGCCGCAGTCTTGAACTCTCAACAGCAGCCTGTCGTTCCTCTTGTACGCCAAGTTAATCAGGAGATCCAATGGATATCGGAGAATTGAAAGAAAAAAGGGTCAGCGAACTCTTGACCATCGCCAATTCCCTCCACGTGGAGGGCGCCAGCAGCATGAGGAAGCAGGAGCTGATCTTTGCCATCCTGCAAGCACAGCAGGAAAACGAGACCGAAGCCCATATTCGAGGAGAGGGCGTCCTGGAATGCCTTCCGGACGGGTTCGGTTTTCTCAGGGCACCGGACTACAATTACCTGCCAGGTCCGGACGACATCTACGTGTCCCCCAGCCAGATAAGACGCTTCAATCTGCGCACCGGCGACACCATATCAGGGTACATAAGACCGCCCAAGGACACGGAGCGCTATTTCGCTCTGCTTAAGGTGGAGAAAGTCAACGGAGAGGACCCGGAAAAGATCCGGGACAAGGTGCTCTTTGACAATCTCACCCCGCTGTACCCCGAGGAACGGCTCTCGCTGGAAATCAGCCCCACGGGATATTCCATGAGAATCATGGACCTGCTCACTCCCATCGGTAAGGGGCAGCGCGCTCTGATCGTGTCGCCTCCTAAGGCCGGAAAGACGGTTCTCCTGCAACAGGTGGCAAACAGCCTGACCACAAACTACAAAGACGTTTACCTCATCGTGCTGCTCATCGACGAGCGCCCCGAAGAAGTTACCGACATGCAGAGATCCGTCAAGGGCGAGGTGATTTCCTCCACGTTTGACGAGCCGGCACAGCGTCACGTTCAAGTGGCCGACATGGTTATCGAAAAGGCCAAGCGCCTCGTGGAGCACAAGAGGGATGTGGTGATTCTTCTTGACAGCATAACCAGGCTGGCTCGTGCACACAACACCGTCGTTCCGGCCAGCGGCAAGATCCTGTCCGGGGGCGTTGACTCCAATGCCCTACACCGGCCCAAGCGCTTCTTCGGAGCAGCGCGGAACATCGAAGAAGGCGGTAGCCTCACCATCATCGCAACCGCTCTCATCGACACGGGGAGCAAGATGGATGAGGTCATCTACGAAGAATTCAAAGGAACGGGCAACATGGAGATCCACCTGGATCGGCGTCTGCTTGAAAGAAGGATATTCCCCTGTATAGATATCAACCGGTCCGGCACCCGCAAGGAAGAGCTACTAGTCCCCCCTCAGGATCTCCAACGGATCTGGTTGCTCAGAAAGCTGCTTGCGGACATGAATTCCGTTGACGCGATGGAGTTCCTGCTCGACAAGATTATACAGACCGATTCCAACAGGGAATTCCTTGAGATAATGAACAAGTAAGATCTGCTCCAGCAGGTGCTTCAAGGCCGGGATCGTATGGTTGGTTCACCACATGCCGTCAGTCAGTCCGGTGTTCAGGGGGACAGTCGGCAATGCCGTGCGGGAGGAGTTCCTGGGAAGCGAAGTCAGGCCGGCAGTGGCGCGGGGGCGTCCCCACCCCTCATTTCAAGTGGAGCAGGCGCCTCCCTGCGGCCTGTAACTGCGGAGTCGCATGAGGGGCATTTTTTGTGTTTGAGCGGGCTTCATGGATATGGTATTACTAAAGTTTGTAATTTATTGCCGGAGGCAAGAACAATGAAGAAGGGAATTCATCCCCAATATCAAGATAGTGTCTTCAGATGCGCTTGCGGAGCTGAAATACATACCAGGTCCACTGAGGCGGAGTACAGAATTGAAATCTGTTCTTCTTGCCACCCGTTTTTCACGGGAAAACAGAAGCTTGTGGACAGCGCAGGTCGAGTTGAGCGCTTCATGAAGAAATATGGCGACAAGAAGGCCTCAACGGGAAAGCCCCCCGCGAAGACCAGGACAAAGACAGCGAAGACAGCGAAGCCGGCGAAGACCACAAAAGCCACAAAAGCCACAAAAGCCACAAAAGCCGCAAAGGCCCCGAAGACCATGAAGCCTCGTCCCCCCAAGGCATCAGGAGAGAAGAAGTAGCCGTGCAACAGCCTGGTTATCGGGCTCGTGGGGCCGCCATCGCTCTAGGGGCTGTTGGGGTTCTCCAGGAAGCGGAGAATTGTCCTCACATCAGAGGGCAAAAGGCCGTGCGATG
>DYLG01000234.1 GCA_020722215.1 Desulfomonile tiedjei | reverse complement strand
TGTCGTGGTGGGGCTCGGCAATCCGGGTCCGGAGTATGCTCGTAATCGCCACAACCTGGGATTCATGGTCGTTGATGAACTGGCCCGCGAGGTCCGAGCCCGATGGGAAAAGCGCCGGAACGTTGCTCTGGTCAGTTCGGTCAGGATTGGAGAAGTCAGGGCGCTCCTTGTCAAGCCTCAGACGTTCATGAACCGAAGCGGCCACGCGGTGTTTTCCATCCTTGGGAGGGCGCGTGCGGACCCCGCCCGGATGATCGTTGTCCACGATGATCTGGACCTTGCTCCCGGCTCGGTAAGGATAAAGACCGGCGGCGGTGACGGCGGGCACAAAGGGGTCCGATCCATCGCTGATTCGCTGAGATTCCGGGATTTCATTCGCATTCGCATGGGGGTGGGAAGGCCTCCGCCCGGGAGCGACGCCACGGAGTTTGTTCTGACGTCCTTCTCTGCCCATCAAGAGGAATATCTCAGAGCCCAGATAGCTCTTGCCGTCGATGCGGTACGGCTGGTGGTCACCGAGGGCGAGGACAAGGCAAAGAACGCTATTCATTCTCGCAAGATAGGCAGCGGCTTGCCGGATCAAGCATTCTGACAGGCTTATTTTTCCTTGCCTATTGTCGGGTCTTGTAATAAGGTTACTCGTCTATTTCTTGAGACTTTTATTTTCCACCGTCAGGGGGTATCGACATGAGTCATACCATGGTGAGCGAGGAAAACGCCCCTCTGCGCAAGTTTCTTCGCCCGCTTATCAAGCTTCTGCGGACGGCCTACATTCAGGGCACGACCGTTGTCAAGCTCATGCCTTCGGAAAGAGCCATCCAGTTGTACTATAAGTTCCGGCACAAGAGCTACGACCTCCAGTGGTCAATGGACCCGGGGTACAGAAAGGGACTGCGTAAACTGGTGGAATTGGCCATCGAAGAGAATGACAGGGTCCTGGATGTGGGCTGCGGCACGGGCACAGTCACCGTCATGGCTGCCGCGAAAGCCAGAGAAGTGGTGGGCATCGACCTCTCACCGGAGATGATAGAACTCGCCAGAGAAAAGGCCGTCAAGAAAGGCGCCGCCAACACGACCTTGATCCGGTCCTCCGTGGAAGGATACCGGCCGGAACAGCCGTTTGACAAGGTAATCAGCTCTTTCATGATTCCTCATGTTAAGCCCGCGTTCAGGCCCTCCATTTATTCATGCATGTATGCGTTTCTCAAGCCGGGCGGAATGGTGGGGCTTTTCGGCTCACGGGGCGAAGTGTGCGACGTGTACGAAAAACGCCACATCGTCGAATACAACTTGGGCAGTGCAGGGTTTGAAGATATCGAGATTTTTGACATCTACGATATCTATCGGATCGCTCTGGCTCGCAAACCTGAATAGGCCGAATCGAACTTCGCAAGCAAGGAGTCCGTGGGGAGCCGTCCGGAAAAACGGGCCTCCCCTGGGCCCCGCACCACCAGATCCCAGATGTTGCAGTGTGACGAAGCCTCATTTTCTCTCTCCATGCAAGCCTGAATTCCGGAAAGCCTGGTACTGCGAACTATGGGCATGGCTTCGCGTGTTGTGCGCGGTTTCCAACTGATGGAAGTTGCAGAGGAAAGACACTGTTGCCCCTCGTCAGTGTCATAATCCCGACTTACAACCGGGCCCGCGTAATTCACCGCGCCATCTCGTCGGTCCTGGCTCAGACCTTCAAGGATTACGAGGTGCTGGTAGTGGACGACGGCTCGCGGGATACGACTGCTCATGTGTTGGACGAGTTCGGGCGGTCCGTGATATGCCTTTCCCAGGAGAATCGCGGCGTGGCCGCTGCTCGAAACACCGGGATTCGCCATGCCGGAGGGGAATTGCTCGCATTCCTGGATTCCGACGACGAGTGGCTTCCCCTCAAACTTGAAAAGCAGGTGAACCTTTTTGGACCCGAGGGTCCTTTCTTTGTCTGCCACACGGACGAGATTTGGATGCGGGAGGGAAAAGAAGTCGGCCAGAAAAGAGAACACGCCAAGCAGGGCGGTTGGTTTTTCCGGCGGGCTCTGGAACGTTGTCTCATCAGCCCTTCGTCAGTGATGATCTCCAGACATCTTCTGGACCGGGTGGGGCCGTTCGACGAGCGCTTGGCGGCGGCAGAAGACTACGACCTCTGGCTTCGAATCACCGCGTTTTGGCCGGTGTGCTTCATTCCCGAGCGGCTGGTGGTTAAGCATGGCGGCCATGAGGATCAGTTGTCCAGGACTGTGCCCGCCATAGATCGTTTCAGGATTCAAGCGATCGTCAAGATTTTGGAAAATTCGGAACTTAGGCCCGAGTACAGGTCGGCTGCGATTGCCGAACTAAGCCGCAAGTGTAGCATCGTGGCCGCCGGTTGCCGAAAAAGAGGAAAAGCGCTCGAGGCGGAGAAATACCTTGACCTGGCTCGATCACATCAGATGGACCGACCTTGAACCGGCCCACATGGACCTGGAAGACAGGACCTATTATATTCCGTGCAGGTCTGATCTCCAGGGACTCGTACGGTCCATCCGGCAGGTGGGAATATTGTCCCCACCGTTGCTTCAGGAGCGTTCGCCCGGTCGTTTCATCCCCGTTATTGGCAGACGCAGGCTCATGGCTGCGCGCTCTTTGGAGTTTACCCGAGTTCATGCCGGAGTTCTTCCGGAAACGGTGCTCGAGCAGGAAGGATTCGCCCTGGCCTTCTGGGACAACATCGCCACGCGACCTTTCGATGTAGGCGCCACGGCAGTGGTGGTCAGGCGCTTGCTCGACCTGTTTCCCAGGATCACGGTTGCCGACCTTTTCTTGCCGTCCCTGGGCGTCCAGCCCGAAGGGCCTCGGCTGGAGCGATTGCGGGCCATCGGGGGCCTTGAAGAACCGATACTTGCAGTTCTGTCCGCGGGCAAACTGCTGGAGAAGAGCGCTGCTCTGATGGCCCTGCTCAAGCCGGAGGAACGCCTCGGACTGCTGGATTTCACCGAATCTCTCGGCCTCAATGCAAACAAGAGAGCCGAAGTGATCGAGCGCCTCTTTGACCTGTCGGTTCTGCACGGAAAAGGGGTCCTGGAATGGATCACAGATGAGCGCATCAGCGCAGTGACGGGAAACCATGAGCTGTCGGTACCCGAACGCGCAGCCAAAGTGCGAGAGATTATAAAGGCATGGAAGTTCCCGGAGTTGGTGAGAAGTGAGCAAGCATTCGGGAGCTGGCTGGCAAGGTTGCCGCAGCCGGACGGAGTCGTGGTCCGACCCTCTACCCGTTTCGAGGCGGAGAGGTGTAAAATGGAATTGTCCGGGCTGTCGCGGGAAGAGGTAGAACGAATCATTCGAATGATTGGGGAAGGCAGGCCGCGGAAGACAGGCGCGTAAACCGAGTTGCCGGAAGGAGTCTTGAATGAGATTTCCCATCGACCGGATCCTGATTGATGAGGATGCCCGGGACGAACCGCTGACAGAAGAGATCCTGGGCAGGCTCCCCCACGTCCCGTATGGGGTGGGCAACCAATTCTCCGTATTGTGCCGCGAACTTGCTCTCGAACGCGACCCTTTGGCCGGCGGAAAGCGGATTCTCAGGCTCATGAGGCACAAGGGCGCCTTTTTGAAGCCTTGTCCCGGAACGAGGAACTATGTTTGTTGTGGCCTGGAGATCCTCCACATTGGTCAGGGCTGTCCCATGGACTGCACGTACTGTGCTTTGCAGGTCTACTTGAACAGACCGGTTATCGAGGTTTTCGTGAACCTCGACGATCTCTTGCGCGACTTGAAAGAGTCCGTGGCGCATAGTGGTAGAGGATTCAGGCGTATTTGCACGGGCGAATTCACGGATTCGCTGGCATTGGAGCCGCTAACCGGTTTGTCGGCACGTCTCGTGAGTTTCTTCTCGTATCTGGAGAACGCGTCCCTGGAATTGAAGACGAAGACGGACTTTATTGAGAGTCTGCTCGACGTGGATCCTCGCGGAAGGACCGTGCTGAGCTTCTCCGTGAATTCCCCTGCAATTGCCGCTCGAGAGGAATTCCGCGCCGCGGCGCTTGATAGGAGGATCGCCGCTGCAAGCCGGGCTCAGGAAAGAGGTTATCGGATCGGATTTCACTTTGATCCCATAATTCCCGAGACGGATTGGAGCACCGGGTACTTCCGTACAATAGACGAGATATTCCGCCGAGTTGATGGATCAGGTATTGCCTGGATCTCTCTCGGAGTGCTCCGTTTTGTGCCTCATCTCAAGGACGCGGTGACGTCCCGCTTCGGACCACTACCGTATTTCCATGACGGGTTCCTCTCCGGACTCGATGGGAAGAGCAGATTGCACTCGGATCGGCGCATCGCGATTTATCGGCTCATGGCTGAGCGAATCCGCAGCAGGCACAAGGATTGTCGAATCTATCTGTGCATGGAGTCCCCGTACGTCTGGGAGAAATCACTCGGCATCTCAATGGGTTCCAATGACGACCTGCGGACCTATCTTGACGACGCGGTGGCCGCTTGATGACAAAGGGCCGGTTCATAAACTTGAAAAATCGGCTGAGCCGTATATACTGCACCAATTGGCCTCTAGACGTTCCGCCATTTCGTTCCCGGAGCAAGATGCATGAATGAGGGGACCACGAACGGATCACTCTCTTGGAATACGCACTCCCTGCTGACGCGGGGCTCTTTGAGCATGGAGCAATTCCCCTTTCTGGAAGCCAGATTTCCGGTGGTCAGGCTGGAGGATTTTCTTCCGGCAGTCGCTGGAAAGGGGCTGGAGCAGATTTTGCAATGGTATTGGGACCTTCTGGATCGCAAAGTCAACCACAACGGCAACTGCAATTCTCGGACCCGGATTCCGCCCGCACTGTTAAGAACCGAGGGCGATTTCATAGAAGCAATCAAGCTGAATCCGGCGAACCGCTTTGAATATGTTCGAGTCGTAACGCCGGATGAGATCACCAGGGACGAGTGTCACGATCCATCCAGGTTGGGACCGCCGGGACCCGCCTATGTTGAGACGCACGTCGGGGAGGAACTCTCCGTTCGTGAGATTCTGTGCACATTTTGTGATGAGCCTGACTGGGGAATGGATCAGGATCTCTTCGACATTGACAGGTACGGGTACGGACCGGCGCCCTTCGGCGGCTCGACAGGATTGAGTTCCCAGGCGCCCTTTCATGTGGCCTTTCTCTTCGAGAATCCGCTGCTCCGGTGGCTCGTGCCCAGCCTTAACCAGAGCTTTCTCGAAGAGCGGGTCAGAATCTCTTTCGCGCTTGCCAGACTCGCCTTCAATTGCGGAATGGATTACTGGGGTTGGCGGTTTACCGCGTGGGGCCTGCACTATCTTCAGGATCTCACCCAGCCCTATCACGCGAAAGCCTTGCCGTTCTTTGAGTGGCGAATGATTTCCAGGATCGCGCTGGCGGGGAATTTTACCGAATTTGCGAAGAAGAACAAGAACCTCTTGAGAAATCGTCATCTGCTTTTTGAGGCTGCAGTCCATTTTCTTGTGAATGAGGCTTTCAAGAACGGGGCCGGCAACATTTTTGTTCCTCCGCTGACGCGAGGACCTCACCCACAGCCTGTAGTGCTTCGCTCTCTCATTCGGAATGCAGTAAAACATGCATCGAGCCTCGCGCACCGGATTGACTCCGGTCTGATCAATCTCATGGCAGATCCCAAGATTGAGGACCCATCGTACTACCTGGGCGACGACGTGACCTATCGAATTGACGAGACCTTGCCCAAAGCGAGGCGAGACAGGCCTGATCAGTTCGAACGATTTATTGCCATGGTCCACAGAGGGCTTTCCAACGCAGGAGCGCTGACACGGCTGGTCGTGGCCTGCGCTCAGGGGTCGAGCCTGCTGTTCAATGATGCGTGACCCGCTCTCGGAGCCGGGCCATGTCGCGGCTATTCGGGGAGGGGGTTCAGACTTGACGGACACATGCTCCAATGCAACTGATTTCGAATCGGGATCAATTTCTCGCGGGAGGACTGCGGAGAGACAAGGCCTGCGAAGGACGTCGATCAACCATTCGCCCTGATCCGGGCGAAGACCTGGCCCGTCATCTTTGGAAAGCGAAATGATACCGAAGAAAGTCCTGTTCTGCACTGATTTCTCCGAGTTCTCGAGGCATGCCGGCCGGGTCGCGACCGAGTATGCCGCGGCATTTGGAGCGGAGCTGATGCTCCTCCACGTGATCGATTCGCCAAAGATAGGGTATCCCTCAATGGAGCAACCCATTCCCGGCGAAATAAGGGAATCACTTGACAAGATTAGAGGATCCGCAGACAAAGCCCTGCGTCTGCTGGCCGAAGAGTCCGGCAAGGAAGTGGATCGCGTGGAAACCCATTGCAGGGTGGGCGTCCCATCCAAGGAAATAGTCCGGTTTGCACAGAAGCATTCCGTAGAACTTATCGTAATGGGTACTCACGGGTTGAGCGGCTTCCGCCATCTCATCATGGGCAGTACGGCGGAAAGCGTCACCAGGGCCGCGGAATGCCCCGTGCTCACCGTCAAATCTCCGAAGTGAAGTCACTAAGGGATTGTCAAGAAATAAGGTGGGCATTTTGGGCCGGGTTT
>DYLG01000008.1 GCA_020722215.1 Desulfomonile tiedjei | reverse complement strand
GAAACTTCCGGGAAACACTATAATTTCTTCGCATGGAGTATCGTACGGTGATCCTCGGGAACCGCACCGGTCGTGGCTTGAAAGTCTGGCTGCGGATTTTCTTCGTGGGGAAGAAAGAACTCGGGCTCCCGGGTGAGCTATGAAGAAAAGAGGCGTCTCGTGAAAACCAAATGCGTTTTGTGCGGAAAGGCGAAAGGCAAACGGGCCTGCAAAGAGCAGAACAACGCTCTTATTTGTCCGCCCTGTTGCGCCTCCATCAGGAATGAAGCCTGCGAAGGCTGCAGGCACTATGCGACCTTCAAAGAGTACCGAATATCCAAGCAGGATCGTCCCAAAGCCCCCGAGTTCATCATCGAAATCAACGAAGAAACTGAAAGAGCCGTAAACGAGGCACTGAAGCTGCTCGAGAACTGGAGATTCGCCGAAGCCAAGCGGGCCCTCGATGAACTAATGGTCGAGAATTCGCACAATCATTTGGTTCAGTATGCAATGGGCGTTTACTATGCGGTGCAGGAGCAATACGAAGCGGCGCTTGTCCATTTCGACAACGCAGTTCGGATTTTCCCCCATTTTACCGAGGCTTACTTTAACAAGGCCCTTACGCATCAGAAAATGCTGGATATACCAAATACCTTGAGGGCCTATCACAAAATCCTCCAATTCGGAGACCCGAAAAGCGATTGTTTCTGGAAGGCGACCACGTTTCTTGACGATGTGATGCGCCTACTGCCGAAAAGGCTTACCGTGGAACAGTACTTGGAAGCATTGGACCTCTTTGAGCAAGGATTTGCCCTTATGGAAGAGCAGAATTGGGAGGAAGCGATTCGGTATTTCAAGATGAGTATCGAAATCAACGATACTTCTCCTCAACCGTTCAGCAACATGGGCATCTGCTACTCCAAACTTGGACAAAACGCTCGGGCGCTCGCTGCTTACGACAAAGCCATCGAGCTTGACCCCGACTATGAGCCTGCTCTGGTCAATCGGGCAATTGTCGCATCGTTGAAAGAGGGGGAAAGGCTTCGGGGAGCGGAGACGCAGTCTGTGGAGTATTACAGAGATCGTTACCTGGAAGAGAATCCTCACAAGAGACCTCCCAGCGGCCGGGCTGACACCCCCCAAGGCGAGTGAGTGCCGGTGAGTTTTCGAGGAGTGGAGCATGCAAGGGAGTGGCGCTTCTTGCGCGGCGCCTCAACCGGCCGCGAGAAAAGCTATCAACCGCAAGGACACGAAGACATCAACCGGCGTTTTCCCAGATGGTGGTTTCCGCGTCTGTAACCATCTGAAATATCGCGGGAAGCCCACCGTCTCAGTGCAGTAACGAATGTTCCATGTAACAGTTCACCATGACCATCCTTTGGCGGCGCAAATCAAACTACAAAGGCGCGAAGACACAAAGAGCTCAAGGGAAAAACAACTCTGATAGAATCCGCATTCCCAAAGACTTGGAATTCTGTCTGTAGTCTCGGTGGTAACCCGCTGCGACCGCGGATGGGGCCAATGCTGAGAGGAGCCTCGAATCACCTGTTACGCCAACTTGCTTGGAGACATGCAACAGCAGAAACGGACGACAATTTAAAGACTTAGCACTTTGTTTCACAAATACGGTCACGTATTGGGGACATCCCCGCGGCTTTCGCCGGGGTGTCGGCTCAGAATCAGTGAGCGCATTCTTGCCGATAGTATTAGAGCCCGCCTCGAATTAAGTATTGCGGGGTTTTCGTGGTTTCGGATGGCCGGGCCGGTTGAAATAGGGGCGGCCGGCCGGTCGCCCCTACCACAGCCCATGACGAAATGCACTCCGGGGTTGTTTTGCGTCAGGACCTCAGTTTCCCGGATAGAACGTCTTTCCGAAGAGCTTTTCGCTCAGCCCGGTAAGATCGGCCCATTTTAGAGGGCCGCCCCTGTCCGGCGGGAAGCCTGTGCCCCAGATCATGCCGATGTCTATCATTCCGGGATCTTGGACGATTCCGCGATCCAGCAGGTCTTTTGCCACCTTAACCATGTCCGTGAGCACTCTTGTCTGCATTTGTTCCGCGGTGAGTTCGCGCTTTTCCTTATGAACGATGAGCGGAAGGACATCGGGATCCACGGAGCCGTTTTCCAGGAAAAAGCCCTTCCCCGATTTTTTCAGGCCCAATCGTCCCGCTCCGACGACGTTCTTCAGAGTATCCTGCGCAAGTCCTCTCCCTTTCATCACGTTGTAGCACACGTCAATGCCAACCTCGTCAGTCAGCCGGATCGGGCCCACAGGCATACCGAAATCCGTAAATGCCTTGTCCACAGCTTCAATGCTGTTGCCTGACTCGAGGAATTCCAGAGCCGCCTGGAAGTACGGAAACAGAATCGCATTGACCACGAAGCCGGGATTGTCCTTGCACACAATGGGGCGCTTTCTGATCTCAGCCGCGAAGTTCAGAAGATTGTCAACCGTGTCCTGGCTGGTCTTCGCTCCTTTGATGACCTCCACGAGTTCCATCAGCCACACGGGCGAAAAGAAGTGAAGGCCGCCGAACCTTTCGGGATTGGTCACGAATGGGGCCATACGATCCATGGGTATGGAAGAAGTGTTCGTCGCGATGATGCAATCGGCGGGTACTACGCTGCAGATCTCCCGGTAAACCTGCTCTTTCACCTTGATGTCCTCGAATACGGCTTCTATGACCAGGCCAGCGTCCTTCAACTCGTCTCCGTAGTCGGAAACCACAGAGAGCCGCTTCATCATATCATCCACGTTTCCCTTGAGTTTCTTCTTCTGAGCCATTCCGTCGAGGATCTTGCGGACAAAGGCCGTGCCGGGCTCCAGGGCCTGGGGAATATCCTTGACCACGACAGGGATTTGGGTCGCGCGCAGGATGTCGATTGCTATGCCGCGGCCCATGGCGCCGAATCCCAGCACTGCAACCTTGTTAAGGGGCCTGGGCCGAAAACCCTTGCTCATCATGGACCGAGGCTTGTCGCTCATTTTCTTCAGGAAAAACGTGTTGATGCCGCCTTTGGCCTGATTGCACAGAACAACCTCAACGTTGTAGTTCTTCTCGATCTCAAGGCCTTCGCTGAGGGGGACTTTCAGACCATCCTGCATGGCCTTGATTGCCAGCATCGGGCCGGGGATCTCGCGGCCCTTGGTGACCTTAAGCACGCCCTGGCGAGCCATCTCCGCTATGGCGTCGATCCGGGAAAAGTCGTGCTGCGGCCTCTTGAGCACCACTGCGCCGGACGCCAGATCATTGACGAACTTAATCGCTTCTTCGAGGAGGTCCGCATCTTCGGGAACCGCCTTGTCAACTATTCCGATCTCCAAAGCCTTTTCAGCGGAAAGAACTGTGCCTTTCAGGACGAGTTCAATGGCCGGGATACCGATCAGCCGGGGCAGACGTTGGGTGCCGCCACCTCCGGGGAATATTCCCAGAGTGCACTCGGGCAGCCCCAACCGTGTTGTCCTGCCGCTCTTTGCGATTCGGGCGGTGCAGCTCAGGGCAAACTCCAGGCCGCCCCCGAGGCAATAGCCGTCGATTGCCGCCACAACAGGGAACGGCAATGCTTCCAGCCTCTTGAAGGTGTCGATAAAGATGTCAAGAAACCGCACGAGCCGTTCTCTGTCTCGCATGCTGTCCAACATGTTGAGATTGGCCCCCGCGTGGAAACTTCCCCGTTTGCCCGAAATGAATATCACGCCCTTAAGGTCCGACGCCTTTTCCAGATCCCCCAGGAGGACTATGGCCTCATCCACAGCCGCCTCCGTCCATGTGTTCATGGCTTCGCCGGGCGTGTCTAGGGTTACAACCCCTATTCCGTCTCGCTTCTCCATCCGAAACATTTTCTCAACGCTCATGTTCCAATCTCCTAAAAGGTTTTCGTAGGTTGGCATAAGGACGACCGAGCGATCGCCAATCCGGTCAGAAGTCCGTTTCCAGGTTCATGAATTCAGGCAAATTGGAAACCCGAACCCTGCCGCGCATTCGATGGATGAACACCCTGCCCTCTCTGGTTATGTGCACCACGGAACGCAGGTTGACAAGCACTTCCCTCCCAAGCCCGAGGTGGCGGTCGCACACCCCTTTGAGCAGGGGGACCGCTCCCGCGTCAAGCACTCCGTCAACCTCTATGGCCACGGTGTTCTTGTCAAGCATATTTTCCTGAAGATGGATCACTGCCTTGGTTCCGAAAGGCGGCCAAAGGATCAATCCCACCCGAGCATCCTTTAGGCAAGCAATATGCGTGCCTACGGCCTCGGCTTGCGGCGGGGCGGTGACCAAAGCAAGGTTCAGTTGTCACCGGGTTCGATCCCGTTCTGTGTTGAACAATATGTTGTCCCGAAGGAACAGCAGATCATGCGGGACGGATTCGCGGGGTGACGCCGAAACGGATCGGCGCGCGGTTGAGTCGGGGAGCTGATTTGTTGGAAGCAGGCTGCGGCGGAAACGGCCGGCATTGCGGAAGCCCACTTGGGTTTGCAGATCAGCCGGTCCGAGACCTTAATAAGAGTTCCGTTGTTGTCGCGGTCCTCAAGGACCAACGCCTATTTTCTTCCAGCAGCCCCCGGGTAAGATGCGCCTTTCAGGCGAGCAGCCGCCTCCTGGTGGCCCTGGTCGGCTGCCTTCTTGTACCACATGACCGCTTTGGTAAAGCTCTTTTCGACGCCGTTCCCCTCATAGTAACGGTAAGCCAGGTCGTTTTGGGCCGCTACATCGCCGCGCTCGGCTCTCTCCATGAGCTGCTTCACTGGGTCAACAAGCTGTGATGCGGGCTTTGGCGCAGGCTTCGGTTGTAATCGGGCAACTGCCTTCTTGGCATTTTCGTGGCCCTTTGCCGCGGCGCGCTTTTACCACGCCAGTGCTGCAACAGTATCCCTGGCAACACCGAAGCCTATTTCATACAACCCCCCTAACTTGAACTGGGCCTCCGCGTCGCCTGCCTCGGCCTGTGCCCTGAGTCTTTCCACATCAGAGGGCTTGTCCGCCGGAGCCGGCGCGGACGTAGAGGGTGCCGGAAGAGCAGCCGGCCGTTCGGGCCTCGATACGCGGGTAGGATAGAGACTCGTCAGCGAGATCGGGAAAACCCCCTGAACTTTGCCCTCCAACTGTGGATGCTGCTTTCCGGAAGTGTATTCCTTGGTCTTGCTGTAAACGTATTCGTATACTTCCTGGAGAGACACGACTCCGTCGTTGTTCAGATCGGCCTCGCCCTTGAGCCCTTTCAGGAGGTAGTGCGTGAACACCCCATTTTGCATTTCCGGTGGCTCGACGGACAGCTCATCCCACCGAGAGGACGTGAGGATCACCTTGCCTTCGGATTCGGTGAACCGGCTGATCATGTCATTAAGCGAACGACCGATCGATCCGGCTCCCTGAACGGAAAACCCTCCTGCGCGGCAGGTGTCCGCAATCAACACAACCCTCTTGCTGTCCAGCCTTCGGACGAACTGCAGGCCGGACATGTTCAGCGCTGTAGCTTCGAGAAAATCGGGGTCAGCTTCGTGCGTTTCAAGTTGTTTCGGCGAATTGGCCTTGATCCTCCGTCCTCGAGAATATGCCTCGTCCCGCTTCGCGGCCCGGACGTATAACGTCCGGCCTACCCCACGCGGCTTGCGGCCCCGACAAAGACAATCAACCACGAAGACACAAAGAACTCAAAGAGCCTTTCACTTGGTGTCTTTGTGTCTTGGTGGTCGGATTTTCGGTTTGTCATGCAAATCTCGGAGGTTACAAGACCGGGCAAGTTGAGGTGCTACCGGCCGCGATAGACACGGCCGGTGCAAGAGAAGATTCTACTTTGGTTTGTAAACCAACCAGTCCGAGACCTTGATACGCGCTCCGTTGTCGCCGCATTTCTCAAGATAAACGGACTTCACTCCCTGGTGGTCTGTTGCTGTGAAGGTGCAGTTGTATCCAAGCCAATCGTTCCAGTCCTTAATGGATTCCATGGCCTTGAGGAAGGATTCCACCGTGAGGTCTTTGCCGGTCAATTGCAGCCCCTTGACGAGCGGCTCGGCAAAATAGAACCCTGCCAGATAGAAAAGGCCCGTGTATTTCTCCGTCGGGGCCCACTTCTTCTGCGCGTCGTTGTACTTTTTGACCAACGGGCTCTGCATGTTCACGAAGTTCCCGTAAATCACGTCCTTCCAAAGTCCCTTTGTGACGGTGAACATCAGTTCGGGATCGGACAGGGTGGAGGCTGCCATGAATTGCGGCGAAAACGCCAGGGCCTTGCATGTGCCTATCATGATGGCCGCATGCTTGGGAAGCACCCACAGGATCACCACCTCAGCGCCGGACTCCTTGAGCTTGAGCGCGTGGGACTTCAGGTCCGTGTCCGGAACCTCAACAGGGATTTCCGCTGCAAGCTGCAACCCCTTTTCGCTCAGGTACGCCTTGGCGCCCTCAAGGCCTTCCTTGCCGTAGTCGTCGTTCTGGTAGAAGAAGGCGATCTTCTTCTTTCCCATCTTCTCGACGGCATACTGAGTCTGGACGTAAGCCTCCTGGAAGTACTGTGGAAATGTGGAGAATATGTACTTGTTGAACGGCTTGACCCAATGTGTAGAGCCCGAAGCAGGGCTGATCCATGGGATGCCCGCCTTGGTGAGGTCCTCGATCACCGCCATTCCGCAAGAGGTTCCCACCCCTCCTACCACTGCAAATACGCCGATTTCGTCAATGAATTCCTTTGCTATGGCCTTGGTCTTTGCCGGCATGTACGCGTCGTCCCGGAGGAAGTACTTGATCTTCCTACCGTGAATGCCCCCCTCCGAATTAATCAGCTCGAAGTAAACGCCGGTTGCTCTTCCCACCGCGCCCCACAGAGCTGCCGGACCGGTCTGAGGTCCCCACTGACCGATGATGATCTCCGTGTCAGAGACCCCTCTCACCTTCCCCGCTCCGAATGCGGCAGCAGCAAGAGCGAACGCCGCCAGAGCACACAACCGTCAATATGACTGTTCTTCTCATCCGTTCCTCCATTCACGGGAAAATGTGGCCCAGGTAAACCTGTTCCACTTGCTATAGAGATACGGTCCGCCCCGCTGGGCGAGACGGGGTCGGGCCGCGGCTTCCCATTCCGAACAGCTTCGACATAGTCTTCTCTTTTTACCTCATTTGGGTTGGTCAGCCCAAGAATTATCCGAACCGGGCCTTCGGTTGGCAAGAAACATGCCATGGCATCAATAGCGGACAGGAGGGGATAACCCGTTGCCGAACGCGCGGCATGACGTTTTCCCTGCGCCAAATGTTGTGCGGCCGCTAGAAAAGCCGCAGGCTGGAAAGCCTGCGCCACATTGGCATGCGGCCTCCGTTTCGCACGAGAAAGCCGGCAGTGCGGCTCGTTTGTTACTTGCGGCACGGTTATTGCCTAGGCTATTATGCAGGAATCCTGCTAATATCGGACGCGGAGTGCTCAGGAGACTTACAAATGGCCAATCTCTTGGTTGACGAACGTGACGTGAAGTTTGTGCTGTTCGAGCAATTGAGGATCGACGAACTGGCACAGACCGAAAAATACGGGGATTACTCGCGCGATATGTGCCTCATGGTGTTGGAGGCCGCGCAGAAACTCGCGGAAAATGAACTCTGGCCGGCCAACGCGGACGGCGACCGCGTGGGCGTAAGGCTGGAAAACGGCCGGGTGAGAGTGCCACAGTCTTTTCACAAGGTTTACGCGTTGTACCGCGATGGAGCATGGCCCTCGCTCTCCGTGTCCCCCGAGCACGGCGGACAGGGCGCCCCTATTACGCTGTATGCTGCTGCAATGGAGAACTTCGTGGCCGCGAATCTTGCTTTCATGGCCTACCCGGGCCTTGCCTTGGGAGCGGCCCGGTTGATCGAGGTCTTCGGCGCCGAAGAGCAGCGCCGCACATACATGGACAAAATGTACACCGGCGAATGGGGCGGCGCCATGTGCCTGACCGAACCCCATGCGGGCAGCGACGTCGGCGCCCTCAGGACCAAGGCCGTGAAAAATCCCGATGGGTCATATTCCATCGTGGGCAACAAGATCTTTATTACATCCGGCGACCATGACCTCGTGGATAACATCGTACACATGGTCCTCGCTCGCGTGGAAGGAGCGCCGGCCGGTACCAAGGGGACAAGCATCTTCATCGTGCCCAAGAAGAGAGTCGAAAACGGCGCGCTGGTGGACAATGACGTCATCACCGCGGCAGTGGAGAGGAAGCTCGGGATTCACGGATCCGCAACTTGCGCGTTGAACTTCGGGGAAAAGGGGAACTGCAAAGGGTTCCTTGTCGGCGAAGAAAACCAGGGCATGAAAATAATGTTCCACCTGATCAACGACGCGAGGCTGGCCGTGGGAGTTCAGGGGCTCGCGCTTGCAAGCGGCGCGTACATGCACGCTCTGAGGTACGCCAACGAGCGCGCTCAAGGCCCGGATTTTCGCCAAATGAGAGACCCGGCCGCGGCCAAGATACCCATAATCGACCATCCGGACGTAAGGCGCATGTTGCTGTGGATGAAGAGCGTGACCGAAGGAATGCGATGCCTGCTCTACTTCGCTGCATCCTGCGAGGATAGGACAAGAATCGCGCAAACCAAGGAAGCCGCAGCGAAATACCAGGGTCTGCTGGACCTCTTGATTCCGGTTTGCAAGGCATGGTGCTCTGACATGGGTTTCAGGGTCGCGGAACTGGCGGTTCAGACACACGGAGGATACGGCTTCTGCTCGGAGTACCCTGTGGAACAATTCCTCAGAGATATCAAGATCACCTCCATCTATGAAGGGACCAATGCGATCCAGGCCTTGGACCTCGTGGGACGCAAGCTGCCCCTAAATCAGGGCGCTCTGTTCAGGTCGTTTCTCGAAGAGATGGATGGGCATCTTGCGGGCGTAAAGGACAACTCTCGCCTCAAGGAAACAGCGCGCAAAGTGGACGAAGCGCGCTCCAAACTGATTGAAGCGACAGTTTACTTTGCCCAAAAGGGCATGTCCGGAGATCCCCTGACTCCAGTGCTCAATGCCACGACTTACCTGGGGCTTTTCGGCGATGTGGTGGTGGGCTCGATGCTCCTGTGGCAGGCGGCCATTGCCGACGAGAAGCTGGAGCAAATCTACAAGGAAGCCGGTGCGGAAACCGACGATCAGAAGAAAGAGGTCTTCCTGTCCAGTAGGGACGCGGCCTTCTACAGGGGCAAACTCGCTTCAGCACGGTTCTTTGCCGATTCGATACTGTCTCTGGCGGGCGGCAAGGCCCAATCCATGATGACCGGGGACCTTTCCCCGGTGGAGATCCCCAAGCAGTCGTTCGGATTGTTCTGATCCGGGTGGTTCGCCCAGAACCGCCGGGGAACAGACTCGGAAAGGAGATTAGTCAATATGATCGGCCTTATCATAAGTTGGATAGTGATCACCGTAGCCATATTGCTGGCGGCATACATCCTGCCCGGCGTGTACGTGCGGAGCATAGGGGCCGCAATTGTGGCCGCCGCGGTGCTGGGCCTGCTCAACGTGCTGGTCAAGCCGATATTGGAGTTTCTCGGATTTCCCTTGACCCTGATTACCTTCGGCCTGTTCCTGCTCGTGATCAACGGCATAGTCTTCCATCTGACAGCAAGGCTCGTTTCCGGCCTGCACGTGAGGTCCTTCGGATGGTCGATCCTTGCGGCCATTGTCATCAGCGTTGTTACGATTGTTGCCCGCAAAGTGGGCCTCATTTGACCGTTGATTTCCCGGCCTCGCTCGGCTACAATCGGACCGGCGCATAATGTCGGGAGACCAATGGGGCGTAGCAGTCTTGGAACAGGCTTGCTCCGTCCTGCTCGCAGGAGATGACGGGAAGGGTTTCGGGACTGTCATCAAGCATAAACGAGCAAATTTAGGCTGTTGGGGAGGGGCCATGTCATTGGGGGAGAGGCGAACCGGAAAGGGCTCACAGGTCATGGGGCATCCCAGCGTGACTTGGGGCGGAGGTTTGCCGTTTTGTCCGGGACGTGTCCTACTGCAAAACGCCGCGTTCGGTGGCGCCACGACCTAGGAGAGTGTCTCGCAACCGTTGATAATGCTCGAATCGTGGCACGAGGGCAATCGAAGAGATCCGGGTAGCTTGGACGTTATACGTTCAGGCCGCCAAGCGGCAGGACTCATATTGTCCAGGACCATGTGTCAGAGCCAATTTGCCGAAGCAACTCGATTGCCGGCTCAGACCTCCTGTTCCTTCGGAACCGGGACGCGGCAGCGTCCGGGCTACCCGGGCGGCACGATCCTCGACATTGAGGAGGTTTCGCAAGAGGCTCCTAGGCCTGCTTGGAACGCTCCTGCTCGATCTTCTTCGCGGCGATCAAAGAAATTGAATGTCACGGATAAGACGCTCCCGTTTCAAACGATCCCTCAGAATCGCTCTATTGGGGTTCAAAAAAAATTCAGGTCAGGCGTGTCACATGTGGTTCCTGTTTCTCCACTAATGGTAATGAGTCCGGCCTTGAGATGACCGAGGCGGCTCAGGCCCGGCGTCCCAAGCCGGGCAGGCAATGGAACCGGCAGCGTTTCATCCGGTTCGCGAGTGATCCGGGGCGAAGCCACGGACTGGATTGACAAGGATTCTGATCCTTCCTTATGACCTCTTGGTCATGGAGGTTAACATGAGAATTTGGCGACCGCCATACGGCGCAATGGCAACTGTGGTAGTTTGGCTGTTCGGCAGCGTGGTTATTGGGCCTGCGGATGCGGCAAAGACAATCGCGCGGCCTCAGCCCGGTTCCAAAATTGTCCAGCCCAAGGTCATTTCCGCAATCGACCCTGCCTCAAAAGATTGGGTTAACCAGCAACTTATAGACGGGAAATCCGTCATGCTCACCAACTCGTACCTCTTCCAGATCATGAAAGGTGTCTCCCAGGAGAACCAGAAGCGGATTGAAGAGAACGTCCTCATCCCAGTGCTTGCCGATACTTTAAAAGGGTTGGTCAAGGCATCCAAGAATCCTCAAATTGTCCGTCTTTTCGGGATTCCGCTAATTCTGCTGACGGAGAATCCGGGGATAGAGCTTCCCGACGAGGTGGTCAAACAGGCTGAAGCGATTAAATCCAACCCCATGTTCAGTCCCAGAGGACATTACACGGACTCCAAGGAGCTGGAAAACTACTTCCGTGCCATGCAATTCCTTTCCAAAGCCACCATTAATGTGGCGATCAACGAGCGGATGTTTCCGTTTCCCAAGGAAATGCTTTTCCCTTTTGAGACCGCGTTGGCGGTGCACAAACTCTTTTCCGATCCCAAGAACAAGAAACTCGTTCAATACTGGCGTCTCATCCATGTGTTCTATTCTCGGGTGAACGGAGCGCCGGACCTGCCCACGTTCTTGAGCCTCCCAAAAATCATCAAGGGCGGCAAGCTGGACAAGGAATCGGTCAAGAAATGGGCCAAGAAGATCGGAATACCTCGCATAAATCCTGAAACGGGCCTTGGGATACAGCCATTCGGCGAGCGGTTCACGGTGCATGCCCTGGTTATCGACCGGATCAAGAAGGCTATGATCAAGGACGATACAACCAGAGAGCGGATCGCCGAAATACTGCGATTCGACCAGCTTTTGGTCGGCCTGAAAACGAAGAAACCAATGATTGCAGGACTTGACGTAGGCGCCGTCAAATCCACTGGCAAGGACTACTACCATGTCACCCTGAAAGCCATATCCGTCGGCGCGGACGGCTGGAGAACGAATCCTTTCCGCAAGAACTTCTACGCGGCTTCTCTCACCGGGCTTGCCGAACAGACGGCTCTGATGGCCAAGACGTCGACCTTCGTGAGGAAATCGGCCGAAGCCGCTCCTCAGATACCGGACGGAGTTAAACTCTACTTCGAACCGGATTCGGAGAAGTATCTGCTTGCTCTGGCAGATGCCGCCAAAGTCATGACCAACGCATGGCAATTTGTGGATAAATTGGCCCCAAAGGAATTCGTCAAAGATTGCAGCATCCAAGACATCGGCCCGACTTTGGAAGCCTTCGCGGAACTGGCAGCCAAGGGCGAGCCGCTGGTAACGGGCAGCGACCTTTGGAAGAGCCACGGCCCGGTCGTCACCCATCTGCAGCGGCCCGTCGCAGTCACGGTGGACGTATTTCGGGTGAAGGACCCGTCCGGCAAGGTTTTCTATTACCAATGGGCCATTGCGCCCTTCGTGGCTGCCTATAGCGTCGAGGGCGTACAAGGGAAGGTGAACGGACTCACCGCAATTTTCTTCGAAACCTGGGGCGACATCATCATGCCGGGCTCCGACGGGCCGCTGAACAATCTTGCGTGGCGCAAGCGAATACTCGAGGGCAGTCTGGACAAGCTGCCGTCAATAGTACCCTTACCGGCTGCCCGCGGAGAAGAATGACGGAATGCCGGGTCACCCACGAACGCGCAATTAGCGCTGAATAAACGCGTGGCGTTCATCGAGGCGGCAGCGGCCGAGTAGTGGGACGCAAGGAAGTGACGAGATGAGAATCGGGTCCGGCAGAGACGAAAGATCGTTGGTACAACGGTGTCTCGACGGGGATAAGCAGGCCTGGGATGAATTCTTTCGGTTCCATCAGGGAACGATCGTGTCCGTGGCTGCATGGAAGAAGTGGGGCTTTGACCGCGCAGAGCAACAGGAGCTGGTGCAGGACATAATGATCGAGGTCATCACTTCGCTTAAGGGATTTGAGTTCAGGTCACAGTTGAACACATTCGTGCACAAGATCGCGGTGTGCAAGTGCATAGCCCGCCTCAGACACCGGAAGGCGCTCAAGAGAGGCGCCGATTTTGTCCACGTCGCAATCAACCCCACCGACGTGGACCATGAAGCGTCGAGGGTTCTGTTGCGGGCCGATTCGATCTGCATGCCTGACAGAGCGCTGCTTGGCCGGGAAAGCGTCATGGCCGTGAGGACGGCCCTGGCCAAACTCGGAGACCGGTGCCGAGAACTGATCCAATACAGATATTTCCGGGACTTCTCCTTTCGGGAGATAGCCGACGAGACAGGTGAGAAGGAAAACACCGTAATCGTCAACATGAGAAGATGCCTTGTGCAACTTCTCCGACAGCTTCAGGGGGCGAGGGAAAATGACTGAATGCAAGAGACACGATGTGGCGGAAAAGCTGGCTATGGCGCTGTCACCTGAAGACTTCCCCGCTGACATGGCCGAAGTCGACCGGCATCTCCAGGAATGCACGGAGTGCAGAGAGGAACTGAAATACCTCATGCTCCTGGACAACTTCCTTAAACAACACAAGGACGAACTGGCGCCGGCCTTCGAAAAGTGTCCAACTGAAGAGGCCCTAATGGAATTCGCCACCGGCGAAGCCCGGGACGCCTCAGTGGCGGACCACCTCGACATCTGTGAAGGCTGCCGAGAGTTCGTGAGAATTGTCCGTGAGCTGCACGAAGAGGACCTGGCGCCGGTAAAGGCAGAGCCCTCGTTGGAGGAAAAGGCCCTTATTCGCGCGGAAGTCGCCAGGGAATACGGTCTCAAAGAGAAACCGGAGCTGCAACCGCAACCGGGCTTTCTTCAGAAATTGACCGCTGCCCTGCACATCCCCTCCATGGCGCTCGGGGCTGTAGTTGCCGCGCTGCTTGTGGTGGTGCTGCTCCCGCAGCGGCCGGTCGACAAATCACTGAGACCGGTCCTCAGCGACGCAATGTGGAAGATAGCCCCTTCGGAAATCACCAAAACGCCGGGCGACAGGCCGCACCAACCCGGTGCGCTCAATAAGGTGGCCCTGGTGCTGATGATTCCCGCAGACTCAGTACTCTCGCAAGCGGAACTGGACAGGATCTACGAAAACCTGGACCTGCCCCGAAATCTCAGCACAATATACCGTTTCATTCCCCCGGCCGAAATGAAGCAGGCCCTGGCTGAAGCAAAGGAGTCCGCCGACATCTCGGAATTTGCCGACCTGGTATTGACAAAGTCCGGAGCCAACTACCTTCTGTTGTTCGAAGTTCTCAAATCGCCGGACGGGTACAAGCTTAACGGGAGCGTTTTTCGCCCGCAAGCGAAGACCCGCATCAGCATGATCCTGCAGACCCGCTTGAAGCTGGAGGACCTCCCATCGAGAATCTCTGCCGCGGGCTCGGAACTCCTCATGGAAGCGGATTTCCGATGAAGACCAATTTTATGCAAATCCATCCGCACGAAGACGCACCCCCGGACCTACGTTCGTTGCCAAGATAACATTCCGATTTGGTGGTAAGGGCGGGTTTCAAACCCGCCCTCAACCTGGCGAATGGGGCATTGATTCCCTAAGTAGCCGTACAGCCGACGTTCATGCGTTTTTTGTTCGATATGATTTTTTTTCCACGGAGCGCGTCATATTTTCCTCCGGGCCGCGACTAACATGACAGGGGCGTTCAGCCGGCCCACACTAACGACCCGAAAGGGGGGATCGGATTCGGCGGGAAATAAGAGAGCAACCGGCCAATCCGCGCAGCAAGGCCGGGTCTATCGAAGCCTTGTGTCAGCCCGGAGACTCATCCGGTTCGGATGTGGTCTAGTCAGCTTGTCTAGAGTCAAGAACGGAAATCAAGGAGGTCGAGAATGTTTTTGCAGCGATATTTGATGCCCGCGTTCTTTCTGGCGGCGCTGTTGTTGGTGCTGCCGCCAGGTGCGAGCGCGGCGGATAAGGTGACACTCACCTTTCACAAGGATATTGAAGTGTTGCCGGTCAACGCCCACGGCGCCAACAAAGTGGGAATTCGGCTTTCCGTGGACAAGACGCGTGTCCGCCCCGGAGATACGGTCACCGTCTACTTCGAGGCCGACAGGGATTGCTATCTCACCTTGCTGGACATAGGCACTTCCGGTAAGATCACGCGACTTTGGCCGAACCAGTTCTCCGGTTCGGACAATTTCGTACGGGCGCGGGAGCGCTATTCATTTCCATCGAGCAGGGACAGGTTCAGTTTCAAAGTCTCCGGGCCCGAGGGAATCGAGCGAATCATGGCCTACGCCACCTCTGAGAAAGACAGAATTCTCAGGGAAGAAGAATTCGGCGAATACCGGAACGGATTCAAGTCTTACTCAGGCCAACTGAAGGACCTGGTGGTAGAGGCGTCCCGAAGATGCGACGATCTTGGCGGCAACGTGTCCTGGGGAACGGCCGAAGTGAGGCTCGCTGTGGGAAATGTGAGTACGGGTGGAGAGATCACTAGCGACAGAATCTTTGTACTGGCTGTGGGCGCGCCCACCGGGAATCTTCGGTTCTGCTCGGATGATGCCAGGGGGTTCAGCGGGATGATAGGGAATCTCCTGAAGGTTCCCCGGCAGAATGTGGTGCTGCTTCTTGATCAGGACGCCACCAAAGCCCGGTTTCAAGAGGCCATCCAATGGTTGGCCCGGGAAACCAAACCTGAAGATCTTGTCTTCATATACTTCAGCGGACATGGAACCCAGGTGAAAGACACGGGCGCAAGAGACGAAGAAGACGGCATGGATGAAGCGCTCATTTGCTACCATAGCAAGGGTGAGCTTCGAGGGGACGATCCGGATCTGAACAGAATCCTGCTGATCGACGACGAGTTCGCCGACATGATGAAAGAGGTCCCTGCAAAGAGGCGAGTCATGGTGGTGGATTCATGCCATAGCGGCACGGTTCACAAGCAACTCGGGGGCAACCTGGTATCCAAGTACCTGCCGTTGCTCACTGAAAGCCAGATGAAGGAGTGCCGTCTCTCGGCAAAAGGCGCCAGGTCCCCCTTGACTAAGGGAGAGTTCGGCCAGTTCAAAGACACGCTGCTCGCCGCGTGTGCTGACGTGGAAACTTCCTATGAGGACCGTTCCAAGAAGAGCGGCCTGTTCACCTACTGGTTGTTGAACAATACAAGAGGCGGAATAGACCTGGCAGGGGCCTTCAACGCGGCGCGCTCCAGGGTTTCGCAGGAAACCGTTGAAGCGCCCTCAAGGCAAAACCCTCAACTCTCGGACGAATACGGTCTTGCAACCGACATCAAGTTTTGAACAAGAAAGGAGCGACAAGATATGAAAAAGAGATTTCTGCACTTGTTTCTGGTGCTGGCGGCCATCTGCACGGTGATCCTTGCGGGCGCGGCCTTTGCCAAAGAGGAGGGTGATCCCAAGGACATAGTGGTGGAAGACCTTTCCCGGATTCGATCTGACAACCCGGATTTCACCATTTCCATCAAACCTGCCTCAAGGTCCGGCAAATTCTGCATAGGCGAAGAGGCGGAGTTCACTTTCACGTCCAGTCAGGACGCGTATCTGACTATCATCGACATCGGAACCAGCGGGAAAGTCCATGTGATCTTCCCCAACAAGCGGCACAAAGATAACAAAGTGAAAGCAGGCAAGAAGTACCGCATCCCCGTGAAGGGTTCCGATTTCGTTTTCAAGGTGAGAGGGCCCGAAGGCGTGAACTACATAAAGGCCATCGGGACGCTCAAACCTTTCCGCTGCTTCCCGGATGAAGCCCTCCTATACGGTAAAGGGCCCTTCCCTGAGCTGAGAGATCCGGTCAAGGCGGTCAAGGACCTTGCCGTCGAATTGAGGAAGCAGGATGCCAAGGGCTGGACCGAGGCAGAGACGAACTTCACTATCGTTCGGCGTTGCGAGCCCGGGGAGGATGACGACAGAAGGATCGGCGAAAGGGAGCGTGGCGATTGGATCGTCAAACTCTGGACCGATCGGAAGTCATACAAGCCCGGGGCGCCGGTGAGTTTCTTCTTCTATTCCGAACGGGACTGCTATCTCAACCTCGTGGATTACGGGACCAGCGGCAAGGTGCGGATCATTTTCCCCAACCGCTACCAGAAGGACAATTTCATTAAAGGCGGTGAGGTGGTAGAAATCCCCGCGGTTCCCGAAGACGAGTTCCTTTTCAGGGTGCAGGGTCCTCCGGGAAAGGAAATGATCAAGGCTGTGGTCATGTCTCACAAGTACCATATTTACAGCGGAGCGTACGACTGGGACAAGTATTGCTATCAGCCATGGGATGAAAAAGCGGAAACCATCGATAAGGACATCGAAGTGCAACTGCAGGATATGCCCGACGAAGAGTATATCAGAACCAAGACTACCTTCAAGGTGCTGCCATGACACGAAGCTACGCATTAGGGGCGGCATGTCTGGCACTGCTAATGCTGATGCCGGCCTTCGGGCCGGCAGCTTCGGCCTCGGACTGCGACAGAGCCGACGCCATACGAAAGCATGTGGCAGCCTCGGACAAGATGCCCGAAGAGGTGAAGAAGGAATTGCTGGCAGAGGCCGCATCGCTCTGTCCTGAAAAAAAGGATCCATCAGCGGCCCTTGATCTGGCGGAAAAAGCGCTGAAAGCGGACAAACCCTCGGATGCTCTCAAGCACTTTCAGTCAGCACTCAAGGCCGATCCTAAGAAAACGTGTCCCTTGATGATCCAAGCGGCCCGAAAGCTGGCAAAGAAGGACGACAAGAAACTCGCCATCATGTACTATGAAGCTGCGCTTTCCCACTCTGACGACCGCAAAGCGCTGGAGGAATATCATCAACTGGCAAAGGCCGTTCCTCCGCCTGCTCTGGAAGCGAAAGGTCCGTCCAACCTTGTTCCGAAGGACGTGATAGTGCGTTCCCTCTCAGGGGATCGAAGAGGCCGGCGTCATGACGACGATTCGCCAGGCTATTCCCGATACCAGGATGACGATTCGCAGGGGCGTCGTAGAGGACGATACAGGTATGAGGACGAAGACGTCCCCGCTGTTGTTTTCCACAACATCCTGTTCGAGTCGGGATCGGCACGGCTCACACAAAGTTCCATGCGACAGTTGGACGAGCTGGGCATGGCTCTCAGTTCCTCTGCCCTTCGCAGAATAGGAACCTTTTATATCGATGGCCACACCGACGCCGTTGGCCCTGACGACGCAAACTGCCGGCTCGGTTACGAGCGGGCGAGGAGCGTGATCAGATACTTGGCTGAAAAATGGGATATCCATCCCCGCATGCTCGTGCCCCGCAGCTTCGGAGAGGGCCGACCCGTGGCGGACAACGACACGCCCGACGGCCGTCAGCTCAACCGCAGGGTGGAGGTAAAGAATGGCGAGATACTGGAGCTCAAAGGCTATCAATGGGCCGGCAGATGCCGTTGACATGACAGGGCTCCGGCTTCTCACGATCGTGCTGGTCGCGGTGGCGCTCATGGCCGCTGCCGCGGCCCCTGCACTGAGTGCCCGAAGGGCCCTCCTTGTGGGGCTGGAGGAATACGAGGAGCCGGGTAACTCTCTGAAAGGCGTGAGGGAAGATGTGCGCCTGTTTCGAGAGGCTCTGATCAAGAATGGCGCGTTTTCACCCGATGAGATCAAGACACTCATTGACAAGGAGGCTACCAAAGAGAAAATCTTGAGCGTTTTCCAGGAATGGCTTCTGAACGGAACCCAGCCTGGAGACACCGCGCTGTTCTATTTCAGCGGCCACGGAATACAGATCTGGGACGAAAACGGCGACGAGGTGCAGGACGGCCTGGACGAAGCTCTCATGACCTGGGACGCGAAGTTGCTCAGCGGCAAGGTTGCCAAGGATTTCCAGGGGCGACCGCAGTCCGCCTTCACTCTCAACGGAGCCAAGAACTTCATCCTGGACGATGAAATCGGTGAGCTTTTCAAACGGATGAATGGCCGAAAGGTTGTTTTCATCAGCGACTCGTGTCATTCGGGTTCCGTGTACAAGAATGTGAATACTCGCCTGGTTCAGTACAAGACGCCAGGCTCCCAAGCCTACTACAAGAGTCCATGGACCCCTAGGTTGGCAGGAAAGAAAGCCGTGATCCGAGAGAACACCAACATCGGAGGCGACCTGGAAGTGAATGGGGCTCAGACCGCTGTGTTCACCGCATCGGAGGATTCCCAACCCGCCGCGATCATCATGTTCGAGAAGGAGCCCACGGGCGTGCATAGCGTCTTCACCTGGTATCTCATTAACGGCCTGGCAGGCAAGGCCGACCTGGACCATGACGGCAAGATATCCTATGGGGAACTGGCCAAGTTCCTCTCCGACGAGATCGCAAGAGACGATCATGCCCAGATGCCTCAGCATCATTTCCTGCCCAAATCTCTTGAGGGCGAGGTGTTTGCCGCAGGAACCCGCGGCGAGAAGGGGCAGCTTCGGCGGCCGGATCGAATCTTCTGTCATCTGAAGACCGAAGCGGCCATTTCCAGCGAAGAACGGGAGAAGATCAAGTATGCACTTAGCTCAAAGATTCCTCCCCTCGCTTGGGTTGACGACAGCTCTAAGGCTTCCTGCATGATCGAAGTGGACAAGTCCGGTTCCAAGTACGTGGCCAGGCTGTCCGACTCTTCAGGCACTTGGGAGTCGCACGAGGCGCCGTCTCTTGACACGGCCCTAAGCAGTATTATGAAGGATATCAGAGCCTTGTACGTTCAGCTCTGCATGTCTTCCCTCCGTAACGCGAACACTCGGATGGCCCTGGATCTCGACCACGAAGTGAAGGGAAATCCGCCGAGAACCAAGGGCGAGGTGGTCAGAGGAGACGCTCTGCTTTTCCGGGCGAAAGCCCAAACACCCGGATACCTCTATATGTTCAACGTGGACACTACAGGGGTGATCCATCCTCTCTATCCGGGACGCGACGGGGTAGCCCCAAAGGCCGGTTCCGGCACTTACGCGGCAATTGGGGAAGACTATTGCGTGTCCGTTCATGCACCTTTCGGCAAGGAGATGATATATGCCATTCTCAGCGATCGGCCCTTGGAGTCGCTTGCGCGATTGTGGTCCAAGGACGAGATCGGCGACGAGAAACGAGACTGGCTAACCGATCAATCCGACTTCATCGAGATGCTCTGGAAGGAGCTTACCGATTCCGGTAAGCCGAAGGGGGACTGGATATCAAGAGTCTGGTGGCTCAAATCGTTTGCATCAAGCAGATGACGGGTGACTCATGAACCGTATAATTCAATCCTTGTTAGTGCCGATAGCCGTTCTCGGAGTATTCCTGTGTTCGGGACCGGCCGGCGCAGGTTGTTCGGACGAAGATTATCTCAAAGCTCAAGAGATCTTCGAAAGGGCTCTGAAGGAGGCATCGCCCGAAAAGAGGATGGAACTCATGGAGCTTGCTTTCAAGACTTGTCCCGAACATGGGAACCATTGCCAGGGCTATTATCAGTTGGCAAGGCTTTACCTGGACAGGAACGACAATGAACGAGCATTGCACTGGCTTCGGCAGGCCAACAGGTTCCGAGGGGTAATGCTTCAGAGGTCCGTGGACGATCTCGCACAAACGAACCTGCTTATCGGCAAAATCTACCGTGAGAAAGGCAAGTCGGAAAAGGCCTTGATCCACATGAACATCTACAGAGCTCTGACTCAGGCACGGAACAAACAGCTCGACGAGGACCTCCTCCGAACGGCTGAAAGCATCTTCTCAACGATGTACTCACCAGCGTCCGTCAAGGAAGTCTTGACCATTGACAAGGCCGTGTCCAGAAACCTCAGGCCCAAGCTCAACCGTATCGAGGTATATTTCAGCTTCGATGGCACAGAGTTGAGCCAAGAGGCAAGAAAGCATCTCGACGCCATTGGAGAAGCCCTTCAGAGCAAAGGCTTTCAGGGCCAATGCATAATGATTGAGGGGCACACGGACGAGACGGGGGAAGCAAACTACAATTGCGGGCTGGGCCAAAGACGTGCCGCTGCCGTAGTCGATTATCTCAAGAAACGCTGGGGAATCGAGCAGGTGACCCTTGTTCCGGTCAGCTACGGACTCTCCAGCCCTGCAATGGCAAGAAAAGAGCACGCCAGGGACAAGTGGTCGACGGTGGACAAGTTCAACCGCCGAGTTGTCATCTGGAATGCGGGAGCCCATGTGGACCCCAAGGACATAACCGTACAATACGGTGTGCCTCCCGCATGCTCAAAGTGAGTCCGCTTCACATCATCAAGGAGACAAAGATGTCAAGAAACAGAGGACTTTTCGTGACGCTCGCGCTTATGATGGGATTGCTCCTGAGCTGTGGCACGGGATTCAATTCATTTGCAGGTTCCGATGATATCAACGCTTTGGTTCAGTCGAACAACCTATTTGCACTCGACCTTTACGCCAGTCTCAAGGCGAACGAGGGCAATCTCTTTCTGTCGCCGTACAGCGTGTCCTGCACTTTGGCGCTTGTTTACGCTGGGGCCCGTGGCGAGACTGCGGCAGAGATGGAAAAGGTTCTTCATTTCGGCCTGAAGGACGCTGCGCTACACAAAGCCTTTGCAGCCCTCACCAAGGAGCTGAACGCGAGGACCGGCGCGGAAGGGGCCATAGATCTGGCTGTTGCCAATTCCGTTTGGATCGCCAAAGCCTACCCGGTGCTTCCGGCGTACCTTCAACTGGCACAAACGGATTACGCAGCCAGGATAGCCTCGGTGGATTTCGCTTCGGATCCCGAGTCTGCGCGGCAAGCCATCAACTTGTGGGTTGAGGAGCAGACCAAGGACAAGATCAAGGATCTTCTTCAAAAAGGCGTCATCGACCGTTTGACGCGGATGGTCATGGCCAACGCCATCTATTTCAAGGGAAAGTGGGCGCGGCCGTTCAACAAGGAAGCCACCAAGGACGGGGAGTTCACTCTTGCGGACGGGAACAAGGCGACTGTTCCCATGATGCATGAAAAGCGGCGTTTCAAATACTCCAAGACCGAATCGTTTCAGGTTCTTGAAATCCCTTACGCGGGGGAAAGCTTGTTCATGGTGATTCTCCTCCCCGGAAAGCGCGACGGGTTGCCGGCCTTGGAGCAGTCCCTCACTGCGGAGAATCTCGCCGGATGGCTCGACAAGCTTTCTCTCACGACCGTGGATGTGTCCCTTCCCAGATTCAAGATAACAAGAAGCTTTCTACTGGCCGATTCCCTGAGGGCGATGGGAATGGCAAAGGCTTTGTCGCTGCCTCCCGCTGATTTCTCCGGCATTGACGGCGGGAAGAACCTTTTTGTCGGCGAAGTGGTGCATCAGGCATTCGTGGACGTCAACGAAGAAGGAACCGAGGCTGCCGCAGCCACTGCCGCGGTGGTGAAATTCGCTGCAAGGGAGACGCGCGTAGAGGAATTCCACGCGGATCGTCCGTTTGTGTTCCTCATTCGGGACAAGGCCACCAAGAACATACTGTTCATCGGACGGGTGAGCGATCCCAGGCCGTAGTAGGGTTCCGTGATTGCGGAGACGGCATACTCAGTGGTCCGTTGCGTGAATACGGTCGGGTATTCTGATCAGTAAGGGCTCCCCGCCAATGGCCTTTGACGGTAGGACCGGCATCTTGCCGGTCATTAGACAGGAGACCGGCACGAACGCCGGGCCTCCCGCAGCCGCTACCGTATTTACGAGATGGAGTACCAAGCAAAGGGCCTCCGGACAGTACAGCTTTGCAGCATCGTTGAAAGGGTGATCCGATATGGAAAAGCGTAAGAAAAAACCTCCTGATCAGCTCCGGTCTTCAGGCCCGGCGCGCATTGAAACTCTGCGGGTCAGAAATTATCGCGCTTTGCGTGAGGTCTTATTCTCGAAGATCACCCCTGTAATGGTCCTCGTCGGTCCTAACGGGAGCGGCAAATCAACCGTATTCGATGTCTTCAACTTCCTGTCCGAGTGTTTTCAGTATGGATTGCGTCATGCCTGGGATCGCCGAGGCCGGGAGCGAGAACTGAAGACACGAGGCGAGGAAGGCCCTGTCAAAATCGAGATCCAGTACAGGGAAAAACCCAGTCTGCCGTTAATCACGTATCACCTTGCTATCGACGAAAAAGCAAAGGCCCCCGTGGTGGTTGAAGAGTGGATGCAGTGGCGCCGCGGCCAGAGGGGAAGGCCCTTTCGTTTTCTTGAGTACCGGGAAGGACAAGGGAGGGCGGTCAGCGGCGAGATGCCGGACGAGAAGGACAAGCGAGTGGACATTCCCCTGCGCTCACCCGACCTCATCGCAGTCAATACGCTGGGTCGGTTTGCCGAACACCCGAGGGTTGCGGCGCTTCGGGAGTTCATAACAGACTGGTACGTCTCTTACCTCTCCATTGACGATGCGCGGCGTCAGCCCGAAGCAGGGCCGCAGGAGCGGCTAACGAAGACCGGGGACAACCTGCCCAACGTCATCCAGTACTTGAAGGAACAACACAGTGAAAGGCTGGAAAAGATCATCGAGGTGTTACAGCGCCGAGTTCCGGGCCTTGAGCGAGTGGAGGCCGAGCCCATGCCTGACGGGCGGCTTCTGCTTCAAATCAAGGATGCCCCCTTCAAGCGGCCCGTTCTTTCGAGGTTTGCTTCCGATGGAACGCTCAAAATGCTCGCGTACCTCACGGTGCTGTACGATCCGGAGCCGCCGCAGTTCATCGGCATCGAGGAACCGGAGAACTACCTTCATCCACGCCTGCTCCCCGAGCTTGCCGAGGAATGCGGCGCCGCGGGTGAGAAATCTCAACTCTTAGTCACAACCCATTCGCCTTTCCTTCTGAACTCCTTCAGGCCTGAACAGATTCGCGTTCTGTACCGAGACGAAAGGGGCTTCACGCAAACCGAGCGGGCATCGGACATCGAGGGAATTCCTCAATTCGTCAGGGAGGGGGCGACCATGGGGTATCTATGGCTTGAAGGGCATTTGGGGCTTGGGGGCGACCCACTGTCCGGCGCTACGGGGCCTGGGGATAAGGGGC
Source organism: Desulfomonile tiedjei (assembly GCA_020722215.1). Taxonomy (GTDB): domain Bacteria; phylum Desulfobacterota; class Desulfomonilia; order Desulfomonilales; family Desulfomonilaceae; genus DYLG01. The sequence continues at coordinate 11,648 of DYLG01000008.1, read as the reverse complement.
GGCAGCGATGACAGTGGAACATGTACAAGTTCTGGTGGAAGAATCTGACGCTTTGCTGGCGCTAGCGGAAAGCCCAACTTGTTTCTTCTGTAAACAAGACGAAGTCCACTTTCCCAAAGTCGCAGGCACAATATGAATTAATAAAAACTTTGATTTTGCTACGCTTTTGTTGCACACTAACGGGGGAACCGGATGCGCGCACCCCTGAGACCGGCTGTCCGCTTCCAACCGACGATGTTACCAGCCGTACCCTTTTTGCGTCAAGGGAGTCCTCATGAATAGTTTTCCCAACCACGAACATAGGTACTTGTCCAAAGTGACCATAGAGCGTTTCAAAGCAGCGTTCAGACCAGAACCGATTCCGATGCAATCCTTTAACGTTGTCATCGGTGCGAACGGCAGCGGCAAGAGTACTCTGATTGAGGCGCTTCAATGGGTCGACAACACAATAAGGCGTGACGCGCGCGATGCCAGCGACCGCTATTTCGGCGTACAGGACTTGATCAACCTACGGTCTAGGACTGAGGCGCCGTACTTCCAAATTACGCTGGTTTGGGGTTCGAGGAACTACAGCCCGGCAGTCCGATATCGTTTGAAGGTGGAAGATCAGCAAGGAAATCCCTTCATCGCGACCGAGGAACTGGTGACCCTAAGCGATAGAGGCCGGCCGGCGTCCACCTTTATAAAGACACAGAGTCGAGGGGAGCGGTTGGTGCACTCCACTGAAGGCACAGAGAAACACCTTGTCTTTCGGGAACCGGACAGGTTAGCTCTAATCTGGGCGACGTCGGCGGAATCCACTGTGCGGCGTCCAGCAATCGGCTTTCTTTCGAGTTTTTGGTCGCGCGCGGTATTCTTGCGCCTTAGTCCTGCAAGACTTGCGCAAGGCTCATCTGCCAAGAAGCGTTCGTTTGACCCTTTGTTGGACGAGGAGGGACAGAACCTGCCGGCTCTACTCAACGATCTCACCCCGGAGCAGAAGCGCGAACTGGTCCTTAATCTCCGCGAAATCATGCCGGGGATAAGGGACGTTGAAGTCCTGAAAACTGAGTTCGGCAGAGATGCCAGGGTGCACTATAGTCTTCTTGAGCGGATGCCTTATCGGGGAAGAAGCGGCCGTTACCAGTTCCCTATCCCGGCCTGGATGCTCTCTGAAGGGACGCGTCGCGTCACGGCGATTCTTGCCTTGCTCGTTCACGAACCGGCCCCATCTCTCCTTTGCATCGAGGAAATTGAAAATGGTCTCGACCCTAAGGTAGTGATTAGAGTCTTGCGGCATCTTCAATCTGCGGCTGATCGCGGCACCCAGGTTGTCCTCACCACCCATTCCCCTTGGCTCCTAGACCACGTTCCAATTGAATCAATCTTGCGCGTCAGGCGGGTGGACGGGGACACCATTTACGAACAGTTTTCGTCTCTTCCAACGGTTATGGCCTACGACCCCTCGGTTCCTGCTGGCACGATATACGCGAACGAGGTGGACTGATGTGCAGGCTTAGAGTGGTGTTGTTCGTCGAGGGAAGCGAATATCCGTGCGTCAGATCTGATCCACTCGAAAGACTATGGAATGGGACCTTAGCGTCCGCTTTGAGCTTTCCCCCCTTTCATAAAATCCATCCCATTTCCAAGAAGCACCTTGTGTCAATGAATCCAGAACTTCCACGGCCGGTCGGGGCCGGGGAGAGCTTTGACCAAATACTGGTCCGGAAATTGAATCAAGACCCGTTTGATGCTGCCTTGGTTGCGTGGGATCTTGTGCCGGCTTGGGGCCCCGCCAGCGAATATTGTAGATGGAACGAGACCGTTGCGTTGTACCGTTTCCTTGCACAATCACGCGTTCTACCGGATTTGTGGAGGGAAAAGGCGCAGAGACGGTTCAGGGAGCTGGCTGCTCGCGCCCAACCCGGCGCCCGCTTGGGCCCACCCATACTTGAACACGGGATGATCTTGCCGGTTTGCATGGAGCCGATGTTTGAGTCCCTGTTGGTCCAGGACGAACGCTCCGTGAAAAGAGCTTTGGGATTGAGGAAGACTCCTCGGGATTGGCCCACGCGGGGCTGGGGCGACCCTCACGAGCGTCAGCCGGATCAAAGGGTATTGGCACCAGCGATTCTAAGTGTCCAACGGATGAGGCCGGCGCCACGATATGTCAGCCAAGTCCGTGGAGATATGAAAACCAATAAGGACGGTTGGGATGAGTACATTTTGCGAAGGCTTATAGAGGACCCGCAGGGCAGAAACATCATTGTCAATCACCCGCTGAGTCTTCGACTGAAAGAGTTGCTAGTCCGCAGGCCTTGAGACTAATTGCAGTGCGGCGTCCTGGGCCAGTTCGGATAGCCAGTCAAGCATATTTGGTCGGCCCTCTCGAGCAGTTTTGAAAAGTGCCTGCTAACTCATTGATATCACTGCGCCAGATTGCCACCTTGCGTAACTCTCCTATATCGGACTATAAAACCCGACCGACAGGTTCAAGCCGATCGTCCAGGAGCGGATATCAACTGCCCACGACACAGGGTCGTCGATTGACCCCAACAAGTTTTCTTCGGCTGTTTTCACGTGCAGAGAATTCCATTTTGCGAAAGCTCCTGCATTTACATCACTGCTGAGTTTAAGAGAATAATGCGCAAAGACTTCCGCGAAATAGCCTTTACTCACGTCAAAGTCCCCGAACTCTGCATAGCCGACCCGATCCCAATAGTGATACCTCATCCGCCCGGCAAGCAGCGGCGTCCCTACGACGCGAAAAAGCAAAGAGCCCCTGAAAAACCGCTGATCAAGCTGCATCCCGATGAGCGGCAAATACGCGTTGAGAATATAGTCGTCCGAGGTATTGTCAACGTAGTCCACTCTTACGCTGGTATGATCCCACCTAAAGCCTGCCAGGGCGTCGAACCCGCCGGCGACCCGAATTCTGGCAAGGCCGTCCAGCGACCACCAGTCATGCGAAGGAATCCGAAAATCGTATACGGCGCCCCCTGGTTCCGGGCGCCATGTTCCGGCTTCCCGCTGAGGGAAAAAAATGGACCCGGCAACGAGAAGACCAACATTGTCTATAGGGGCAAGTTCCGTGGTCGCTCCCAGCCAATAGCCTCTCAGCGGCCAGGAAGCCGTGGCGATGGAATTGCTGCGCTCAAGCGTCCAAGTGCTCCCCACCGACTGTTCGAGCCGGCCCAAATACACCTGGGGCTTGCCCAGGATACCCCACCCCGGTTCACACCGGGCGCCTCGAATACCGCCAGGACCGAAGATAGGAAGAAATCCGATGTTCGATGGCGCCATGCTCCCAAGGAACCCATCGGCAAAGGTGACTCCGCAGGAAACCCACACCGTCGCAGCGGCCAACAACACGACAAGAAACCGTTTCACGGGCCAACCTCCAGGTAACCGCCACCGGCAGCCACGCCCCCTCCGATGAACCCCCTCCCGGCTGGAAAGCCGGCACGTTGCATGAAAAGACGTAATAGCACGGAATTGAGTATATCAGCCGCGCACCGCCCGGGTCAACGACAACGTTGGGCTGCCACGGGTCACACCGTTTGATTGAAACCGACGCAATGTGGGGGCGACCAGCCGGTCGCCCTACCGGATACGCGACCCTATTTGTGAAACGAATTTCTTAACAACTTGCCTCCCCCAATCCACGTATGTCGCCACCCCCGCCCCGCAGCAGTCTTTCCAGCGTCTCATGAAACTGTGGATAAGAGATGGCTGTGCTTTCTTCACGATCAATCAAAGGGTTGGCTTCCGCCAGGAGACCCGCCAGTCTCAACGTCATCGCGATGCGGTGATCTCCGTAGGAGTCGAGCCTGTCCGGCGCTTTGAGGGCGGTCGGGCCTTCCACAACGAGCGTGTCTCCATGCGCGGCGATTTGTGCGCCCATCAGGCTCAACTGGCTCGCAATGGCTTCGAGGCGATCCGATTCCTTGAGCCTTAATTCGCCTACCCCCTCGAACACAGTCCTGCCGTGGGCCTGGGTTGCTACGAGCGCCAGCACAGGCGCCTCGTCCACAAGAAGCGGGATCTCGTGAGCGTCAATGGTGCACGCGTTCAACCTGGGTGAGAACCGGGCTCTCACGCTGCCCCACGGCTCAGGGGATTCGCCTGCCTGCGAGATTTCGATGTCTGCTCCCATGCGCTTGAGCACGTCAGGGAATCCCGACCTGGTGGGATTAAGCAGCACCTCTTCGGCAAGCACATCTGAGCCGGGCATAATCGCCGCCGCGCAGAGGAAAAACGCGGCTGAGGAGATATCGCCCGGGACGGTGAAGGATTCGGGCATGCGAAGCGTCGAATGCCGGACCTCCAGGCGATTGGCGTGCCGGGAGACGCGGCCTCCCCAAGCCGTCAGGAGGCGCTCGGTATGATCCCGGCTTGGGACGGGTTCCCGCACGTAAGTGGCGCCCTCAGCCTGAATTCCCGCGAGCAGAACAGCGCTCTTGAGCTGTGCGCTGGCCACGGGCAGTTCATAGTCGATCCCGGTGAGGACCCCGCCCATAACCTGCACAGGGCACGTGCCTGAGCGGCATTCCACCATCGCACCCATCCGCCTGAGCGGCGCTGCCACCCGCTCCATGGGGCGGAGCCGAAGCGAAGCGTCTCCATCGAGCAGAAAAGCCCCGGGAATGCCTGCCAGAATGCCCATTAGCAGCCGTAAGGTGGTTCCGGAGTTGCCGCAGTCCACTTGGGCCTCATCAATGATTCTGCCGCCCGCGGCCACGATGTTCACCCGATCGCCGACACGACGGATTTTCGCTCCCAGCAATGCTGCCGCACGGAGGCTTGACTGAACGTCCTCGGCAGAGGACATGTTGCTCGCGATGCATTCTCCTTCGGCAAGGAGTGAAAACAGGGCAACGCGGTGCGATATGGATTTGTCTCCCGGAACGGAGAACGAGCCTTTCAGCGACATGAGCGGTCTCCATGACGATAGAGGACTTTCCTACGGGTGGCTGCCGGAAAACTCCCCCATGATGCCACAAAGCCATTCGAAGGGAAACCGCGGACGGGATCAAGATACGTTGCCAAGGGGCCGCGGCTTCCGGGACGGGTTTTCAGCAAACGTGCGGGTTCACGAATCCGTGTCCGTAGGTCCCGCATCCTGGAGTGCCATGGCAATAGCATTTGGCAGTGAAGGAAGAAGTTCGGATATTGAGAAGGCAGGCGTAGGTTTGCTCAAAAAACCGAGAAGACGGTTTGCCCTGGCTGCAAGGGCAGCGGCTTCGGCGATGGGCCTGTTGCTTTGTATAAGCGCAGCCGCTATTCCCGTGACGGTGTCCCCGGTGCCGCCGATAGGCTCCATGGCCTCTACGCAGGGTTCGCAGATCCTGGCCAGAATTCCTTCAGCACTGGCGACGAGGTCGCATTTTCCTTTGACCAGCAAATATCGGGCCGCGTTTTGGTGCTTGTAGGCTCGCTGAACGAGTTCCTCCGCCTTGTCTTCGTCTTGAAGCAAGAATCCGCGGGTGTAAAACGGATGCGGAGCCGACTTGTCCGCGAGGAAGGCCAGCTCGCCGATGTCGGGAGTAAACAGGTCGTACGAGTCAGCGAACCCGCTCATCTTGGCCACATACATGTATCCGGCATCCGCCACAAGCGTAGGACGCTTGGGGAGTTCCTCGATCCTCAAAAGGATTCGATTATGCCAGTCGATGTCGGGCTGAAGGTAATGGAATACGAGTAACGTGTCCGGTAGCTCCGGGATAATCTTCACGAGCCGGCGGTAGATCTTTTCACTGCCTTGCCCCTTTCCCGTATCGCCGGCAAGCATTGCTCTCGGCGGATCGATCTGAAGAACTTGAGCCGCAATTACGGCAGCCGAGATGAGGGCGGGCGTGCCCCGAGATACGGCGATAGGATGACCGCCTACAGCGAGCACGCCGCTTTCAAACGAGCATCGCCCTTCCAGAAGAGGGAACCCGTCATAAGGGATTGTTCCGACAATCAGCAACGACATTGGCGTTTCAGCTCATCGTACGCCATCTGCAAGGCGTATCCGCACAACGTGCTGCCGAGTTCGCCGGGTTCCGGGGCTTCCGGCAAAGTCTTTCCTACAAGCCTCTCCGCGAGAAAAGGCACGTCGGGACAGCCCCCGCCGGATACGTTGACGATTCGGAAATCGCGCTTGGCCACGGTTATCTTCATGTTTGCGGCGCGGACCATCAAGAAGCCGCCAAAATCCTTAATGTTGTAGAGGCTAACCGGCTCAAGAAGCAAGTCTTGGAGCGGAAGAACTTGTAGAGGCGCCAGGCCCGCGTCCTTAAGGATCTGGGAGACCAGAAGCTGGGCAATAAGCGGGAACTCGATCGCCATATCGCAACCGGTTTGAACTTCGGGCGGAGGGCCCTTGATCTGAATATCGAGGCCGGCCCTTTTCAGAAGCCCCTCCGCCTTAATCACCTCGCTTGTGTGATTGAAGATGAGAATGCCCCTTGCCGAAAGAGTCCTGTCAAGGGATTTCTCGCCGTCTTTCGACTTGACCAAGAATCGGTAGATCTTTTTGAGCAGTGTTCTCAACGCTTGAACACGAGGTGAAATTCCTCGTTCTCCTCCCTTTCCTGCGCCAATTGCCAACCCGCATTGGTAGCTGCGCGGCTCACATTTTCACGGCTCACTTCATTGTCCACCACGACTTCGAATTCTCCGGACGACAACTCCTTGATCTTCGTCAGAGTCATCAATACGGGTTGCGGGCATGACAGCCCTCTTGCATCAACAATCTCCGCCATAGTTCCTCTCCTCACTCGCCGATCTTCTTAAGGTTGGTGAATCCTATACACAAGCACACAATCAGACAAACCGCAACGGCAGCGATTCCGTGCGGACCAATGCCGTTTGGCGACGAGGCAAGTCCGAAGTTGTGAGCAAATGCCGCTCCCATGATCATTCCGAAAACGAAAATGCCGGCGTCTCCGTCACCCTCTCCTGACATGAAGAGCTGCCTGCCCGGACATCCTCCTGCCAGCGCAAAGGCCAGGCCGGCGACCAACATGCCGGCAAAGTTCCAGAAGCTCTGCGTGTGTGCCACAGGCTGCCCGACGAATCCGGGGTGGAACTGACCCAAGATGATGTTTGTGATCCAGGCAAAGATCAAAAGCGCAAGAAAACCCGAAAAGAGATGCCAATGATTGAAAAGGATCAAATCTCTCAGCGCTCCCATGGTGCAGAAACGGCTTCGCTGTGCAATAGCCCCCACTCCCAGACCAACTATGAGGGAGATGGCGAGAGCCGCATGCTGCGACCCCGGTCCTTTGACGCTGTAAAAGAGAACCCCGTTTTGGGGCTGCCCCTCAGTCTGAGGAAAAATGAAAACCAAGACCAACAGCCCGGCCATGACAATCGGCATAAGCAATCCCACTCCCCAACCCTGCCGATACGTACGCCCGAGGCTGTAACCATATCGAAAGAATATGGTTCCGATTCCGACGCCCGTGACGAGTCCGACCAGTCCAAACAGCGCGTTGCCGTCCCCTCCGGCCAGACGAAGAAGCGCTCGCCAAGGGCACCCAAGAAAGACAAGAGCGCCGATCATCGCACACATACCGAGCAGGAACCGGGCCAGGGGACTGGACCCGGCGCGAGGCTTGAAGTCACCTACAAGCAGAGAGGAAAGGAATGCGCCGAGAACGAATCCCGGAATCTCAGGCCTCAGATATTGCACTACCTCGGCTCGGTGCAATCCCAAGGCGCCCGCAATGTCCCGCTCAAAACAGGCCACGCAGATCCCCATGTTTCCGGGATTGCCGAACTTCTGAAGCAGAGCGGCCAAAACCCCGATGACCGCTCCCACAACAATTATGCCCCATCGAGTGGCAAACACGTTTTTCATACTCGTGAAACCCTCCTTCAACTCAGACCGTAACGAGCGCCTAGATCAGGAGATCCCTCGGCGGCCTTTCCAGCGAAGTAACCACCGCATTGAGCCAACCACATCTCGATGCATCCTGCCCCAGAGCTGTGAGCGTGAATTCCCAAGCACGTAAACCGGACCGGGAAAAGCGGATCCACGTGGCCGTGATCCCGGCGGAGGTCAGCCGTTCCCAAGGACTCGCCCAGTAGGCATGAAGCCGCTGATTCACTGCGCGTGACTGCCTTCTGATTGCCGAGAAATCCCTGAGCAGTATAATGCCATAGACGGACTCTATGTGTCAAATCCATTATAACGATGTAATCAGGGACAATCGAGAAACCCTGTGGGCATCGACGCCGGAAAGGAGTTGATCGGCTTGACTGTTCCGGCAATCTTTCGGAAATCTCGTGCCTGACGTTGAAAGGAGAGAGGCCATGGTTTTCCATTTTCCATGGCCCTTGAAAAAACTATTGGCTTTTTCAATTGCGGTTATCAGTCTGATTGCCTTGCCGCCCGTCCGTACGGGGAGCCGACTCAGCGTCCCAGCGGACAGAATCTGTCGAGATTGAGGGATTTGGCCGGACCGGCAACCGTGACGCCGAAGACTACTGTTGGCTTGTATCCTATCATGTCCTGGAGCGTTGCATTGCACAGTGCACTCCCCGTTATAAGAGCCACGTCGCACCATTGCAGGTTCGCTTCTGTCTCTTCCGGTCCGCCGATGCACACGCCGAATTTTTCCGTGCCGATATTATCTTCATCAAGGTCGGTGACGCGAACTTCAAGGCGTTTGCTCAGATGCTCCAACATCCGAGGCTGCAGGCCGACCATTGCGATTTTGGGATTGCCGTACCGAGACCTCATGAAGTTCACGAGTTCTTGCGCACACCGGGGCGGCTCATCGTCCCGGCAATGCACTGTGCGCTCGCAGAGCCCCAATCGGCTCATTACGGCATTAAGCGTAGCGATTAAGACCGCGCGTTGGAACGAGTTTTCAAGCGGCAGCTCAGCGACCATGCTCATGGCGCCGTCGAATTTGCCGAACTGATCGGTGAAAGCTTGTCCTCTGGCTCCCTCGAAATCCGCTTCCATCATGCGTTCTCGCCCTTTGACCAGAGGATAGTCGTCGTGCTCGGGATTCCCGATCGCTTCCTCAGGAGTGAGCGTTTTGACCTTCACGCGAACGGGCGCGTCGTGCCAGTCGTTTTCGTCAATCATCTTAAGCAACTCGGATCTCATGATATCGAAGAAGTCCATGCCGCTCTTCCTTTCTTAATGTATGTATAAGCAAAACCTTTGCACGTAACGCCTGATCATCATTTCACATGATCTCGAATGCCGTCAACCTCACCAGACCGTGCACCACGTCTCCAGGGACCGGTCTCAACCATTGTGCCCGTTCACCCGTGATCTCCACCCGGAGGGCTTCTCCGTTCACGTGGACCGTTAAGCGAACCGAGTCGTCGGAATGGTGCACCGAACTCACGGTGGCTGTGAACCGATTGATAGACGGGCCCTGCGGAGGCTTCGGACCGATGTCGATACGACTGGGACTGACCGCAACATGTGTAAACTCGCGCCCCTCGTCGGGGACGTACCAGCGGGAGCCGGCCCATGTGATCTTGACAATACCGTTCCCGGAGAATTCCTTGTGCACTGGGCAGAGAATGTTGGGCCTCTCGAGGAACGAATCCCCCGGACACGAATCTGTGAGCCGCAATTCAGCCGGCGAACCTGTGTGAGTGAGCGTTCCCTCGGTCATTACGGCAAGGTCGTCCCCCATTTCGCGAGCTTCCTCCATGTTGTGGGTCACGAAGATCGCGGTGACCCGAAGCCGGTTTAGAAGGGACAGTAACTCGGAGCGAAGATAGCGAGCGGTTCGGAAATCGAGCTTGCTCAGCGGTTCGTCAAGCAGAAGAATTTTGGGTTCGGATGCCAGGACACGTGCCAACGCAGCCCGCTGCTTCTCTCCGCCGCTAAGTGCAGAGGGATACCGCTCGGCCAGCGGCACTATACGCAGAAGCTCCATGAGCTCCCGCGCTCGTTGTTTCTTTCGGTTCCAAGTCACACGGAGGCGATTCATCGCGATAATCAGGTTCCCCTCCAAGGTCAGGTGAGGAAATAGATCAAGATCTTGGCTAACATAGCCGATTTCCCGCAAATGTGGCGGGAGGCGCTGAATCTCTCGACCGTCCACGATGATAGTCCCCTCATGAGGCTCAAGTCCGGCGATTGCCCTGAGAAGGCTGGTCTTACCTGCGCCCGAAGGACCTACGATAACAAAGGTCTTGCCCTCGGACACCCGTAGTCGAACGTCTTTCAAAAACCGGTTGCGCACGCCGATGATCTCGATTTCAGACACGATCACCTCCTCGTACTAGAGTCCGACATGGCCCTTATGCTGCACAAGCCTAAGCGCAAGCAGCAGAAAAAACGCCGTGCCTACCAGCACGAGCGCGCAAGCGACCGCGACGCCTAACTGCCCGCTGGAAACGTTCAAGTACACCGCTATGGGCAGGGTTTCTGTGCGAAAGCGCGTGGCGCCGGCCACCATCAGCGTTGCTCCGAATTCTCCGAGCGCACGTCCCCACGCCAGGATCATCCCGGACGCAATGCTTCGACCTGCCAACGGAAGGTTGATCTTCACGAAAACCTTCCAGGGGCTCAGTCCCAACGTCATGGCCGCAGCCTCATACCCGGGGTTCACAGACTCGAACGCGGCTTTGGCACTCCTGATGACGATCGGCGTCGCCACAAAAGTCTGAGCTATTAGCGCTCCCCACGGCGATAGAACCAGATGAATCCCCCATTGGGCCAGCGGTCCTCCCAGCATGCCTCGCCCCAGCAAGAAGAGTAGCCCCACGCCCGCAACCAACGGGGGCATGACAAGCGGAACATCCAGCAACGTGTCGAATACCCCCTTGCCGCGGAATTCGCGCCTCGCCAGGAAGTATGCCGCGGGTACTCCCACCAATGAGCCTACAAGAACCGCTGCTACTGACAACGTCAGCGACAACCTGAGAGCAAACATGGTCTCGGATGATCGCAATGCGGAAAGCAATTCCGGACCGGACGCCTGGGAAACCAGTGCTGCGAGAACGCCTACGACGAACACAACGACGAGCGCAAGCATATCACAAATATCCGATCCAACTTGTCCAACTACCACTCCAAAGTACTTTGCTGCGAATCCAGGGGCAAGAAGCCGAACTTATTGAAAACCTTCACAGCAGACGCCGTGCTCAGGAAAGTCGCCAGCTTACGTGCATCCTCGGGGTTGCGAGAAGCCTTCAAAACCGCCGCAGTGATGACGTCCGGCTTATACCAGCTCTTATCAACCTCGATCATCTTCACTGAATCCCGAAACTGGATCGCGTCCGCCCGCGCTATAATGGCTGCGTCCACATCGCCGCGGGCCACGTACAGCGCAAGCTGTTTGACCGTCGCAGCACGAACCGCGACGTTGGGGAGTATCCGTTCCGCCATGCCCGACTTGCGAAGAATCTCTTCTGCGGTGCGGCCGAGCGCCATGGCCTGCGGATCGCCCAGCCCAACCCTGACTCCGGGGGTTGCCAGATCGGCGAGCTTATCTATCGTCTTCGTCGTCTTGTTCCACACGGCAATCACCGGCGTATGAAGGACCACGGGATAAGACGCCAAGATCCCGCCCTCTTCCCTGAGTTTGTCCACATCGAAATGGGACCCGGGAACGAACACATCGCCCTCCCCCGTGGCCTTCATCCTGGCCAGAAGCTTACCGGTCCCCCCGTATTCGATCTTGACAATGATTCCGGTTTCC
>DYLG01000233.1 GCA_020722215.1 Desulfomonile tiedjei | reverse complement strand
TGGGGACAAACGGACATCCGCCGTTCAGACGCCGCTCCTGCGAGGCCATCATTCCCCGATTTTCCCGTCCTTGCGGACTTGGCTGGAAGCTCGTCCAATTCCTCGGCAGAGAGGTGTTATTTCTTGAGGAGTAAGTGCCTGTCCATACCGGCCGACAGGTCATCGGCGAATTCTCGCTCCCTGTCTTGCAGTCTGTCCTCGGAGATGCTCCTGCTCCGCAAAGATGCTCGATATGACTATACCACAGGCTTGCAGATACGGTCAAACAATTCCCTGCCTATTCGCGAACCATTCACTCTTGAGGAGGAGGCTTGCCGTTCGGAGGGGAGCAGGCGCCTCCCAACCGCGCGCAACTGAGGAATGCCGAAATTGGGCTGCTTGATTTCCGAACGCCGTGATGCTAGAAATACCAGGTTATCGTGTCCAAGAGGAAGACATTACGCCGACGGCAAATTCAAACAGAGACTCTCCGGGCCGGGGCCGAGCGGGGACCCAGCCCCGGCCTTGTCTCATGAGTTGGTCTTGTTGTGCAACACGGAGGGATCATGAGCGAAAAAGAAGGCGGGACATGGCTAAGCAGACTGCGCGCTCGTTGGAGAGCAAGGCAACCCGAAGTGACGGAGCGGGGAATAGACCGCCACACGTCTGTTCTCATACCCGAGGAGAAGCTGAGCGAGGGCAAGAGACGCGCCTACCAGGAAAGGTTCCTGCGTGAGGTGATTGCGCGGTCGTACAAAGCGGGCACTCCCCTAAGAGCGGCCATGCAGGAGGCGAGAATCGGAGTCGATCAGATCCGTACCCTTGAGGACCTGACCAAACTGCCGGTAACTACCAAGACCGACCTGGCCGAAGCCCAGAAGAAGAATCCTCCGTTTGGAGGCTATTGCACGGAACCACCTGCCAACCTGTTGAGAATACACAGATCGCCGGGGCCCATCTTCGATCCTGTGGGCAGAGTGAGCGATTACTGGCGCTGGAAAACCGCGCTCTATTCAGCGGGGTTCAGGCCCGGCGACATAGTGATGAACACCTTCGCCTACCATCTGACCCCCGCAGGACACATGTTCGAGGAAGGACTGTCCGAGCTGGGGGCAACCGTAATCCCTACCGGCGTCGGAAATACCGAGACCCAGGCTGAAATCATCAGGGACCTGGGGGTGACCGGTTACCTGGGAACCCCCAGCTTTCTCATGGCCATCTTGAAGAAGGCCGAGCAGATGGGCATCAACGTCAAGGAGGACACTCGGCTCGAAGTCGCAGTTTTGCTCGCCGAAATGCTCCCCCAATCAATGAGGCAGCGATTCACTGACGAATACAATATCGTTGGCATGCAGGCCTACGGCACGGCGGATCTCGGTTGCATCGCTTACGAATGCCCGGAAGTCAACGGCATGCACATTCACCCGGATGTCATCGTCGAAATCCTTGATCCCCAGACGAGAAAGCCCGTTTCCGACGGCGAGCCGGGTGAAGTGGTGGTGACCACCAACAACAAGATCTATCCGCTCGTGCGATTCGGAACAGGCGATCTTTCCAGTCTTGCCCAGTACGACTGCCCCTGTGGACGCACATCTCGGCGCTTGACCAGGATCATGGGACGCGTCGACCAGATCACCAAGGTCAAAGGGATGTTCGTGCACCCCTCCCAGGTCCAAACCGTCATCTCCAAGCACCCCGAGATCCTCCGGGGTCGCCTCGTCGTGGCGCGCCCACACGATCAGGACGTCATGACGCTGGAAATCGAACTCAAGCCGGGATCTCAGGTCCCGGCAGTAGAGGAAACCCTTCGTGAGGTGGTCAAGCTCCGCGGGGCCGTGAAGATCCTGCAACCCGGAACCCTGCCCGAGAATCACAGAGTCATCGAAGATATTCGAAAATGGGATTAGGCCCGCACATCCTGCTGATGATTCATTCCGGTTGAGCGCAGCAAACTGGGGAGGCGCAAGCCCTCGGGCTTGCACCTCTCTGTATTCACGAGCATCTTCGGGAGTCATTTCAGCCACGCACGGTGGCTACAGATCAGCCTCAGGAAGAGCCGGATGACGAGGAACACGACGTGTGCGAGCGACTGCCCAAACTGCAAGCCGCGAATACCGAAGGCAGCCTTGTCGTGCGCTCCGATCCGCATTCAGGACACTTCACGTCATCTTCTTCCGATCTGAAGACTAACCTCTCGAACTCCTTTCCGCAACTTCCGCATTTGAACTCGAAGATCGGCATCAACCGCCTCCTATCCGCATCCGCAGGCTGTCGCGCCATTGAGTTCCGCCGTTGGACCGAACAGGCCGTTGCGGATGCTCAAGCCTCCATGGTCCTTCACGATCTTTGCCGCAAAGGGGTCTATGATCACGGACAGGTCTTCCAACCGGTGTGTTTCGTCATCTTCCTTAGGCTCGTCCAGAGCCAGACCCATGTTGGGGCCACCTCAGCCGTACCCCCCGAAGAATACTCGGAGGGCTTGGCCTGGTCGAAGCTTTTCCTTGATGAAATTCCTTGATTCCATGTCGATGTCAAACATTGAAAGCACCTCGCTAGGCAGTTGAAAAAGTGGACTTTCTGAGGATGTTATGCATATATTGATATATAGTCAAGGGCCTTTCGCTACTTTTGTCAACCTACCACCCCCATAGCCTGCCGCGTGCAACCATCGAAGACACTCGTCCACCACCTTTCGCTGCCACGTACCCCCTCACTGACGGGTGGGGAGCCCCGTCCCGCTGCAAGCCTGGATTCGCTTCGCATGCACGCTCCCAGCACAGAATTGCCGAATGTCCACCTGGAGACTGAACGGTCACGGACTACCCAATCCCGCCATAGATTCACGTGCCGTCAGACCAGCCGCTCCCGGCACGCATTGGCGACCTGACCATGCCCCGGAATCCTTCTCCGCGGGCGCATGGCCTACTTCCCGGGGGCCGAAGGGCAGAACAGAGAACCGGCGGGACACCTCCCCTGCCCTGCCAGTGTTTCCTCCGTGCCCGAACCGGACAATCTTCCGTAAACAGTCTGTAGTCAAGTGCACGCGGACAGCGCAAACACGGCAAGAATCAGCGATAGCCACAACGCGACAAGTCTTCTCATTACGTCAATTCCTCGTAGCACATACTACCGGCCTCGGCGCCGCTCTCTGTTATGAGACGGTAATTCCCGAGGCTCAGCCGCGAATCTGTCCCGGTCACACTGGACTAATGATTTATACTACCATAGTTGCACGCCTCATGAGAAGACTCTTGAAGACGCGATTCCAACACCCTCCCAGTTCCGCCTCATTCTTTCGCCGGAACAGGGCGACGCCTCCTGTGTCGGCTACCTGTTGAAGGGCTGCCGGAGCGGCTCTGATCCGGGCCGAGGTAAGGCAACGGCGCCCCGCCCGAATCCCGCAATTGTCTGACCGTCTTTTCAAGATCACGAAGAATCCTGTCCTCCCCTATCAGAATGGTGTCTCCCACCATAACCAGAGGCACAGCGAACTTCTCTTCCCCATGAATTTCCTCCAACTTGGAGAAGAGGTCATAATCCCGGGATTGGTCTGTATTGAATTGTTTGAGTCTTATGGGATACTTCTTCTTCATTGCCTCCAGGAACTTCTCAACGCCCCGGCAATGTGGACAATCTCCGGAGAAAAAGAGAACCACCCAAACGATGGGCTCCTTTTTTCCCGCCGCCCGGGCAGACCCGGAACACCCCGGCAACACGGCCAGAACTAGCCCCAAGGCGAGGACCGCAGCAAACCTCCAAGAATTGCACACAGTGCCCATGATCAAGGCTTGAGCAGTTTCCTGCGAGGGGGGAGAGGGTAGTGAATTTCCACGTCCTTATGAATCCTGAATCCGCAGGCCTCCCGCTGGATGAGCAACCATCTGAGGGCGTCTTCAGCCTTGTCCACCAGTCTGTTGTATTGCCTGATGGAATCATTCACCTGCGCCCTGGAAGGAACGGGTTCGCCGGTTGATACGCCATCAAGGGAGAGGACCAACTCATCCAGCCGCATCCGCATATTCTCGGCCTCCTCGAGTATGCGTTCGAGCTTCATTCCCGTAGTACCTAGAGCCTCGGCCATCTCCTTGATGAAGTCGATTTGTGCTTCGTCAGGTTGTCGACAAATTCCCATGGCAAGATCCTTGGTACAGGTGATAACATAGAGTCGGGGTTGAAAACAAGGCAGCCGCTCATGGCGCTTTTGTAATGGAAAGTCATGTGAAACCAATTAATAGTACGATTACATTCTAAACTACTTGACTTTTTTAATATAACCGACTATGTTCAAAGCACTTTCAGGCGAGTGCCTTCCGGCGCCTCGCCTGACTCGACCGAATTACCAAAACCACCGCGGCTGTCGAGGAGGTCCCCCATGGCAGGGAAGTCTTGGCTTTCAGTTCGGTTCACGCTCGTCATTGCGAGCCTTTCCATAGCATTGCTCATGGCTGGTTCCGCCGAGGCCTATCGGATCTGTACGTTTAGAGGAACCGTTGTGGAACATGGCTGGCGAACAATGACCGTGAACGCCGGCGGGCAATGCGCGACCCTAAACGTCGGCTGGAGGACCAAGTTTGTTCCGAACCGACGTCCCTGCATAGGAGAGCGCGTTGCCGTGGATTTCATGCTCGAGGACGGGTACATGAAAGCCACTAAAGTGCTCAGTCTTACGCCTACTCCGGTAGGGGAAACCAAGTGCTATCCTCCGCCGCCACCGAGAGGCACCGTATGCAGGGACGTTCCTGAAGCGCGGGAGCCTACTTGCACCGCGCCGCCTCCCGTGTGTTCTCGGACTCCCCCACCCCATGCGACGCCCAAGTGGGCCCCGAAGAAGAAGCCTGGGGAGGCTGCACCGCCTAAGCCCAAGCCGGAGAGAAAACCTGTTGCGGTGACGCCGCCACCGGAAGAACCGACTCCGCCGCCCCAGGTACCGAAGAAGGAGCCCGTTCCGGTTGAAGAGGAGAAGCTGAAAACCCTGGAAGGTCGAGTGATTGCTTCCCAGCCACGCGACATCTCCGTTCAGGTGACCGGTAATGGAGGCACTGAGCAGGTCAAGATCCGGGTCGGTCTGAGCACCAAGTTCGATCCGTTCAGAAGACCGTCTGTGGGCGAGATGGTGAGGGTTCACTATCAAGAGGAGAACGGCGGCAAGTTCGCCCAGAAAGTGGAAATCCTGGAGTAACCTTGAGGGGCGTGCCCGGCCAGGCCACGTGCGCGCCCCGTTCCGCTAGTCTCCTGAATCCGTTGGCGGGACTTCGTCGGCAGCCCCCCGTTGTTGTTCTCCCTCGGCTCCCCCTTCGACAAACGTTGGGCCCTCATGTGCGCACTTCCTGATCCCGTCTGCGCGCCGCGTTGCTCCCTGACCTGTGTCTCGATACGGAACCGACTCTGCTGCTCCTCGCGAACATGTCAAACCGAGTGACTGACCCCGCCCAACGAGACCGCAACATTGCCTATTCCACCCACTGTCAGCCCTTCAGCAGGTAAGATGATCTCACGTGCTCGAAATTGATCACGTCGATTCCTTGTTTCTCAATCATGTTGGCCAGCCTGAAGTCATCGGTGATTACGAGGTAGTTTGCCCGCGCAACCTCCATAATGGCCGAATCGGTCAAGCCACACTTGGCAAAATATTGATGCTGCGATGCTGTGGCGCTAGGACAGTACTCTTCGGTCAGGATTTCCACGGTTTTCCCCAAATGGCTCAGGAACTGAGCCCTGAGCCCATCACCGAGTTGACCGGCCAGATTGCTAACCTCGGTCAGTATGTTCGGGGTGGTTACAATTCGCTTGAACAGGCTCAACAGTCTTCTCATAAGAGTCAAGTCCCTGACGCCGTAGGCCCTTATCCGCTTGAACCTTTGCATCGCGCGAACATCGTACTCCCCTATGCAGTACATCAGGAGCAGATTCGAGTCAACCAGAGCCCCTCTGCCTTTGTATCTCTCGACGAGGTCGTCGATGGAATCGCGACTCATGCCACGGTCCGTATCTTCATCGAAATGACTTCGCCGTCGGCGGCGCGTATCTTGAATAGTTTGTACGTTCGCTGGATGCCCAATTGGTCCAGGTCCCAACCCAAGGTCACATACCAATATTCGCCGTCATCGGACAATTCAACCTTTTCCACCAACAGGTTCTTTAGATTGTATCCAAGGATCTGCGCCCCGTACTGCTTGGCTTTGCCAACTGCCGTCTTGACATCTATCATGAGCATCCTCCAGGTCGGAATCACCGCTACCATAGGCAGGATGGTACGACATCGCGGAGGTGAAATCAACGAAAGGAGGTGAGCCGTCCGGACCAATTCCCGCCCCATGGCGAGGCAGTCAAGCCCTCGCACGAAAGGTCAGTCTCCGCGCCCGTTCAGTTCTCGCTCAAGAGTCCGCAGTACATCACGGACCGGTTTTCCGATGCGTTGGGCGATGTTGCGGACGTCGTCAAATTCCACGCGCTGTTCCTGCCGTCCGCCCGGCATATTCACTACCTTGACGCGCAGCTCGCCAAAAGACGTCATGATCACGCGGGAACATCGCTGCAAGACCACTCTGTCCCAAAGGGCCACACGGACGCCGAGGGTGGTGGT
>DYLG01000232.1 GCA_020722215.1 Desulfomonile tiedjei | reverse complement strand
CACAAACCGATTACAAAGTCGACGCCTGGGTTGTCTTGCGGCAGGCCGTTACTCCTCCGGGATGATTGCCACCGGCCTGCACCATCCCGCGCTTGCTCCCTTGATCTTCACCGGGAAGCAGCATACGGTGAATCCGTGGCTTCTGCCTATTGCCGAGAGGTTGGCAAGCTTCTCCATGTGGCAGTAACCTATTTCGATTCCCGCGAAGTGCGCTTCCCAGATGACTGCCGGATCCTTAGTGGCCTGGAATTCCTTGGCTATGAACGGCAGGGGACGATCCCAGCTCCACGCGTCGATTCCCGTGACGCGAACGCCTTTTTCGGTCAGGAACAACGTGCTCTCTCTGTCCATGCCTGCTCCTCGGACCAAGTACCGGGGAGTCCCCCATGAGTCCTCCGCTCCGGTTTGAATCAGCACTATGTCAAGGGGCTTGATTTCGTATCCGATCTCCTGGAGTTTCTTTTCCAGGTCGTCCACGGTGATGCGCTCTCCATCGCCCTTGTGCCTAAAATCCAGGAGCACGCCGTCGCTGAAGCACCATTCAAGCGGAATTTGATCAATGGTGAGTGCAGGTTTTCCTCCGTCCATATTGGGGTGAAAGTGGTACGGCGCATCCAGGTGCGTTCCGCTGTGCGTTGTCAGCGTAAGCACTTCCAACGACCATCCGAGGCCGCCAGGAAGTTGGCTCTTTTCGACACCGGGAAAAAACTGCTTCATCTGCTCGGCTCCTGCCGCGTGGTCAACATAGTCGATCTTGGGGATCATCTCAGGAGGGTCGCTTGGCAAGTCCGCTTCAATGGTGATGCTGAGGTCGACGAATCGCATGCGCTTCATGAGGGCTCCTTCCCGTGGCCATAGTACGTCGCTGGTGCGAGCGTTGCCGGGGGTACCAATCGGACCGCCCGACAGGCAGGCTCAATGTAATACGTACGTTGGCGAAATGCAGTATAAGAAACGGTTTTTCGGAGAAACAGTAGGACATGGCTTGCGGGGTTGTCAACTTGTTCTTGACTATGCAAGACTGCGCGCCTATCCGTTTCGGCGTACGGGCCGGTCGCCCCTGCCTGGGCCCGATGAAGAAATGGATGCCGGGGTTATTCTGCGACAGGAGTCGTAGGCGACAGCGTGCTCACGCGAAAATGTTCTCCGGCAGGTACGGATGAGCGCCCTCAATCACCTCGACTGCGGACTTTGCCCTGATCTTGTTCACGATAGTCTCGCTGTAAGGACAGTGGTGCACCAGGCAAGGCCCCACGTGAATCTTGGTGGGCTTCTCACCGTTGATGTGGTTCCACAGATTCAACTGGGCCAGTCTGGTCACGACGGAAGCGCCGGGGCAATCCCCGCAGTTGAGAATCCCGATCAACTCAGCGTCCTGATCCTTGTATCTGGCGAATTCACCGTCCCGGCGATTGAACCCGACCATGCACCTCGAGCATCCGATGCACACGTCATCCATGGATTTCTTGCAGCCCACGATAAGGATCTTTTCCATCTTGCCTTCAGTTGTGATGAATGCGTCCGGCAGTTCCTTGCTTCATGCAGAGTACCGGGGCCGTTTCAACCGCCGGTCTCTTTCGAGAAGACTGCATTCAGTTCCTTGAATTGAACCAGGAGCCCTTCCAGGGCCGCTGTGTCGCCGAACGAGCGCACGTGGCCCAGGATGCCCAATCCCTCGGCCTTGTCGTGAATCACGGCGTCGTCTTCCTCGCTTACCACAATCGACGAAACCGTCCAGGCTATCTTGAGAAGGTCGCGAACGAACGAATACCCGGTCATGGAGCCCAAGTCTGCCTCGACAACCGCCAGGTGCGGAGATGCACTCCTGCACGCTGCGAGTGCGGCGCCCGCGTCTGTGAAGATTTCCACAGTCATGCCATGGGAAGCCAAAAGCGAACGGAACTCGCCGGCATCATCGTAGCTGCGGGTAAGCACCATCGCTCGGAAACTATCTCGGGCGGGAAAATCGGGCATTCCAGTCCTCCGCGTCTCTTCGGGGTGTTCAGCATCGGCAGCCGTTCTCGTATCAGAATTCGAGCACGGTCCCGGCGCAAGCGGCGCGGTATCCGTCCTTAAAATGGGCCTTGATCACACTGCTTGCCGCGTCTCCCGTGCAATGGGCCGGCGCCGCTAACTTGACTCCGAAATCCTTCAAGGCTCTGATCGCTGCACCGGTCTCGCCGGGTTCACAGAACCCCAGGTGAGTCCCTCCAACCACTGCGTGGATGGTTCGAATTCCCAGCTTTTCGCGCACGTGCTCGAGGATATTGCGCACGCCCGCGTGAGCGCATCCGAAAAGGAGAACATGACCTGAAGGCGTGCTGATAACAAGGGACGCATCATCGGGAATGATGTCCTGGGTCGTTCCGCCGGGGTTGGAAATGAGCAACTGCCCGTCGGCTTTCAGATCGTATTTCCTTGGCACCGATCCGGTGAACCATACGCCCTCAAAGATCTCCTCGAGCTCCGCGGTCAGTCGAAAACGAGCCCCCGTTGCCGCAAAGGCTTCCCGGCCATGGGGTATGCCGATTTCCCGGGGTGCAACATCCGTTTCCCGTTTGACAAGGTGCGAACCAAGCGCGTTCGGGTGTGCGACCACTTCGACTCCGGGATTCATTTCAGCCACATGAAGCAACCCGCCGGTGTGGTCGTAGTGGCCGTGGCTGAGAACCACCGCGTCCAGCGGCGACAGCTTGATGCCCAGCGCTTCCGAGTTGCGCCGGATTGCCTGCCCTTGACCCGTGTCGAACAGAATCCGGCAATCGCCGCGCTCCACAAGGGCCGAAAAACCGTGCTCCGGCAAGAGCCCCAGGCCAGGAGTCACGTTGTTGTCAACGAGAATCGTTATCTTCGTTGCTCTAGCCAGCCTGTTCATAGCTGTCTTCTCACGGGGAAATTCCATTTGGTCACAAACGGCCTGAACAGGCGGGTGCCGCCTCCCTCGCTGACGACTTGCAGAATGCCGTCCGAGTCCGTGACCGTTATTCCCGACAGGAAAGTAACAGGGGTTCCTTTGAAAGCTTCCGGAACCAGTGGCGTGGACGATCCCAGCAAAACTGTCTGCCGGCAGTGCGAAGCCGCTTCAAGTAGGCCGTCTATCGTGTGGTTTATGATCGCGGTGGACGTGATGAGCGCGATGTCGCATTGTTGGAGACGTTCGACCGCCTCCGTGGCAGGAAGGAGGCCCCCCGATTCATCCGCTTTTTCCTCAAATATGGTCAGGTTGCGAACCCGTTTCCTGAGCGTCGGAATCAATGGAGCAAAAAAGCCAACCATTCCGACATGATCCGAAGGAAGCAGCTCAATTGCCTCCAGAACGTCTCCCGGCAACCCCTCCGGAGGAAGGATGTTGCACAGCGCATTCACCGTAGCCAAACCTATCGCTCGTTCCAGCTCATGCCCGTGAAGAAGCAAATTCAGGAGATCTGAAGCCGATTTGCCGGCCAGTGGACGCTTTCCCTCGAAGACCGTACATCCCCCGGTGAGTCTGTCTCTGAAGGTGTAGGCCACGCCAGTTCGGCCGTCGTCCAGCTTGACGGCGGAGTATCCGAGCCCCAGGCGCACGTCCCGGGCAGCGCTGTTCCCGCAGCGACTCGCCGTTATGTCCACTATCCGGGAGATCAGGCTCATTCAGTCTCCGGTAGTTTGGCCAATGCGCCTCGCAGCGTGTTCACCGCAAGGTCGGCACAGTGAGTGTTCTCGGTCGGGAGTCCGTTGAGATATTCTATGAGATCTGCGTTGGTTATTCGCCCGGCATCTTCAATGGTCATACCGGCGACCATGCACGTGAGTGCGCTCCCGCAGGCAATGGTCGGACCGCAACCGTTCGTAATAAAGGAGGCCCGCTTGATGGTCTCTCCGTTGACCGCAACAAAGATTCCGATGGTATCGCCGCAAATTCCGGTCATAAATGTGTAGCAATCAGCATCTTCCATTGAACCGATATTCCTCGGATTGAGGAAATGTTCAATGACCGTTTCGGAGTATTTTTTGCGAGCCTCCTGGAGCATGAGATCCTGGAGTTCGTCAAAAATCCGGTCTTCTTTCTGCATTCTAACCTCTTCAAAAGCTCATTGGCGTTATGCGCTGCCACAGCAACTTCCCGGTATGCATCCCTTGTCCGAAGGTTGTCCGCCACAGCACGTCGAGGCTGCCGGGTAATTGCCGTGCCCCTCTTTGATCGAAATGGCCGATGCAGACATGAGTTTTTCCAATTGGGTGCTTCCGCAAGACCGGCAGGCAAGCTCATCGGAGTTTCTCCCGATCCCAACCAGGAGTTCGCTTACAGCACCGCATTCCGCACACTTGTATTCATGTATGGGCATTTGTTCCTCTAACGGACGGCCTTCCTGCCTACGGCATTGAGAAGACTTTCAAGATGTTCCGCGTTGCGGAAGTTTTCCACTTTGATGGTCACGTTCTTCACCCAATCAATGCCCTGAACCTTGGTCTTGACGGCATTTCCCAAAGGATACGCCATGGGGCATACAGGCGAAGAAGGACGAAACACGAGGCTCACGTCTCCCGAATCACTGACCTCAAGGCCGTGAATAAGGTCCATTCGCATAATATCCAGGCCCGTCTCAGGGTCCACGACTTGAGCCAGAGCCTTCGCTACCTCTTCGGCACGGTTCGTTGTCTTCATTACCGTTTCCCGTCAAGAGAGGATCGAAGCAATGACCTTGTCCCAGATGCTGCGAATGGCCCGCGCGGCACCATTGTCACCGTTCTCGACAATCGTCCGCTTGTTTACCATTGCCGCGATCACTGCGGCATCGTACGGAATCCTGCCAAGAAATGCCACTCCGGATTTCCGGCAATATTCCTCAATGCTATCCGCCACTTGGGGATTAACGTCCCACTTGTTGACCACTACCGAGGCAGGGATGTCAAATCCCCGAACAAGCTGCAATGCCCGTTCCATATCGTGCCGACCTGAAAGAGTGGGCTCGGTGACCACCAGCACATGGTCTGCGCCCGTTATGGACGATATGACCGGACATCCGACTCCGGGCGCGCCGTCGACTATGATAAGGTCCAGTCCTTCGGTGCGAGCAAGCACTTTGGCCTGATTTCTCACTAGAGCCACAAGCTTGCCCGAATTCTCTTCGCCAGGGAACAGGGCTGCATGCACCATGGGGCCCAATCGAGTGTCGGAAATGAACCACCGCCCGTTGAGGCCCTCTTCGAGCCTCACAGCGTCCGCGGGGCATACGTGATAGCAAACGGAACACCCTTCGCAACGAAAACGGTTCACACGGAAATCTTCCGATATGGCGTCGTACCTGCAAGACTGCCGACATTCTCCGCATTCGGTGCAGCTCTTAGGGTCGATAACCGCCTTGACGCCGCCACTGAAGTCTTCCTCATGCCGTGCCTTCGGGTGAGCGAGGATGTGCAGGTCTGCCGCGTCAACGTCGCAATCCGCAAGCACACGGTTTCCGGCAAGATATGCAAAGCTCGCGACAAGCGATGTTTTTCCCGTACCGCCCTTCCCGCTTATTATCACAATCTCTTTCATCGCGCTGCTTCTCTCATATTCGGTCGGATACGGGAAGCAAGGTGCTCAATCTCGGCGTATAGCCTGAAAAAAGCTTCCCTGTACTTGGGAGCGGAATCGACGAGAAGATCCCCGCGTGCGTAGCCTTCCGCAATTCTCCTGTCGTGCGGGATCTCCATCAGCAGAGGGATGTCACTATCTGCGCAGAATCTTTGGACCTCCCCATCCCCGATGTCGGACCGATTGAGAACCACGCCAAGCGGAATTCCCAGCGGAGATACCGCGTCCACTGCGATCTTCAGATCGTGCAGTCCGAATGGGGTGGGCTCGGTTACCAGCACAATAAAGTCCGTGTCCATCACCGTGTTGATAACCGGACAGGATGCGCCTGGCGGAGCGTCCAGTATGGCGATCTTTGCCGGATCGATTTTCCGTTTCACCGCCCTCACCAAGGGAGGAGACATGGCTTCGCCGACCCTGAGACATCCGTGAACGAAGTCGGTTGGACCTGCGGTTCCGGTCTCGACCACGCCCAGTTCCCTGTGGCCCTCGGAAATCGCCTTCTCAGGGCAGAGCAGGCTGCACCCCCCGCAACCATGGCACATTTCCGGGAAGGTCAAGACCTGGTCGCCGATAACCACGATTGCGCTGAATCGGCAGACTTCTCCGCACTTGCCGCAAAGTGTGCATGCCGCATTGTTGACCTGAGGAACAGCCACGGTTACGGATTCAGTTGTACGTATCTCAGGCTTGAGCAGAATGTGGCAGTTGGGCTCCTCCACATCGCAGTCCAGCAACTGGGCTCTCGAACCGAGAACCGCTGCGAGACTCGTTGCAACCGTGGTCTTTCCCGTGCCGCCTTTCCCGCTGGCAATGCTCACAATCATCAATTACTCCCGTTGTGTCACAACGATCCCTTTCGCCGGGACTGAACCGGTGGACGCTTTCTTATCGCCGCCGGTGCGGTTCGCTTCGTTCACCGCATCCTACGCCAATACGTCACGGAACTTGTGTGACGAGCTACTCAGGCGATCATGTCTCACCAATGAGCCTCGACATTGGCGGCGTCCGCGAACTCCACCTCGTCCAACTTGAGCCGCTGCAGTGCGTCCCGAACCTTGCCCGACTGCTGAATTC
>DYLG01000231.1 GCA_020722215.1 Desulfomonile tiedjei | reverse complement strand
AATTCTCTGCTTGCAAAGGCCGTTGAAGCGGAAGGGCAGGCGATATGACTAATGCTCTGCGTTTCGGCGTACTATTCTCGATTGTCTTCACAATCCTGAACTTTTCAGCCTTCGCCGCCCTGAGAGCAGGGATTGCAGTCACTGGCGTCTAGTCGAAAGTACAAGGGAAAGGTGTTCCTGTGCGCGCCTTCGCCGCGGTCAGTCCTTGTTGCCTGCGGCCATCTTGAGAAAGTTGGCGAGCAAGAGCTTGCCCGCGGGAACAGGGGTCTGGTTGCACCCTTTGCCGTCCCACCAGCGCTCGGGATGAAAGGCCATTCCGTAAGTGAGCTTGCCCGGGATGCGGATGATCTGGACTTCCGACAATTCGCCGGCAGCAAGATTCACAAATCCCTGGGGGATCTGCTTGACCTCCTCGTAATGGCTTTCCACGACACGAAAAGTCCCCGGATGTTTGACAAGACCTGAGAATATTGGGTCGTCATCCAGTGTTTGCAGCTCTATCACGCCCCGCTCGGAGAGAGCCTCCTCCGGATATCGTTCCGGGAACGTGCCTACCAAAGCAGGATCAATGAAATCAACCGTGGCTCCGAACGCCATGGCAAGGAACTGATGCCCGCCGCAAATCCCCAGTACCGGGATTCTCCTGCCGAGGATCACCTCCCTGACGAGCCGTTTGGCGCTGTCAAGTCGAAGGCCGGACTCACCCTTGTACATGTGCCACGGAGTTCCCTGCGGGCTGAGGAGGAGGAAATGAAAATGGCCGGAATCGAGAGTGTCTTCGGTCAGTTGAGAAAAATGTGAGTATTCGAGGGTCACCCGATATGCGCTGAGGCCGGGAACCTCTTTGGGAAGCCGCTCAGTAAGAGCGTCCCTCAACTGACTGCATCGAGTGTGGTCGGGTCCATTCAGTTCGAGATCAATAAGCAACCCGCGCAGTATTACTTCTCCGGGATAGAACACAACCACGGCAACCACAATCAGGGCGACAGCGAGAAGCAAGAGAATCAAGGCCGATCTTGGCCGGAGGCCAAGGGCCCTCTCGCTCCCGGCAAAGGACACGATCACGTGGGGCACTCCCATCAGCATCAATCCGGTTGCTGCCCCGACCATCAAGGTTCATCAGGGTCACTGAGGCTGGTAAGGGCCGTACGGCTCCTGGCCGTAGGGCATTTGGTAGTAGGGCATATCACCGTATGGGAACTGACCGTAGGGAAACTGCCCGTAAGGCATCTGGCCGGGGATGGAACCCCAATAGGGGTCCGGTCTCCTGAGAAACACCCGGAATGTGCTCCCGTCCGATGCGCGGAAGATGCCGCGAATAGTACCGTCCCCCAGCACCTGTCCTTGGAACGTATGACCTTCTTTGCTGGCAAAGATCATGTTCCCCTGGATCTTTCCCTTTACGCTGAACTTGGCCTTGCCGAAAGTGTTCCCTCCTTCGATGATTCCGTAGACATCCTCACCTTTCTGAGAGGTGATGTTAAGGGTGCCCTCAGCCCCGAAGATGGAGCCTTCGGCCTTTCCCACCCACAGGCCGCGGATGTCCACGTTTTGACTTGGAAATGAGGGAGCCGCTGCCGTCAACGAGAGAGCGGCCACGGCCAGTACCAGAATGAGAGGAGCGTTGTTTTTCATCCTCAGCCACATACCACATTTTCATCCGGAAAGACAGAAAAAGCGCGGCAGGCGAGTGAGCGTTCACTTGCAGCTTCATCTCCTTCAAGGCTCACGGGTGTTGGATAGTGGGCAGCGGAGTTGACACGGCTCCGAGCGGGTCCTTTGAGTGGGCGGTTATCATTGGAATGGCCAAGGTTCGGGACAGTCTCCGGAGAACTCTCTCCCATCTTGCTCGTTCAGGCTCCTGGTCGTGCACGGGTTCACGATCAAGAACCGCCACGGTCACATCCTTGTTGACTCGTGTATAGGAATGGACCTCCTTGTCCACTTCTCCCACAGTCACGGAGATATGAAAAGGAATCCTGTTGCCGCTCACCAGTCGAACGAGTTGGGCAATTCGTTCAGAGCAACTGTTGTCGGCACTGCCAGGCATCTGCTCCATGTGGCAAGGAGGCTCGCGTAGGACCACGAGTACATCAAGCGAGGCATCGATTCGCCTGCAAAGGTTGGTGGCAAAGCGAAACGCATCCTTGTCAAGATGCATGTCCGCGACTACCAGCAGAACCGTCTTGGCCTTCCTCTGCCCGTAAGCAATTTCAAGGGCTGTGTCGGCTTCGCCTGATTCGGCGTATGCCACGGCAGCCATAAACCTTTGGAAGCGGCCGGCCAGATTCTTAAGGGGGGATGTTTGCGGACTCGGTGCAGTCACAGGATCATGACCCGGCGAAGGACCGGTGCCGGACGGCTTGCGTACTAATTCTCGGGCGACCTCAGGCTGATCGCCTTCGCCAGAAGTCCCGGGATCAGCAATCGAGGCATCATCGTCCTTGAGTTTTTTCATCAATTTCTCCGCTCAAGACTACTCTCATATCCGACGCGGGATCAAGTATCGTGCCAAGGCAGGTCAATCCGTAACCTACTGACATCAATGAAATAATTGGCAGGTGCTAAATGGCGACACGGGGGCCGCCGTACCAGACTGTAACAGTGAGCTTTTTCGCATAGGACATCCAATGGCAAATCAATGGGTTGGCAATGCTGCCTCAGCGTAACGCCGGTGTTTCACCTTGAAGCGCATGGCCAATGACGGCATTAGCCACTCGAAAAGACTCGCGATTCACGGCCCGGCCGACCCGGTGACTTCATCGACGGCGAAGCCGGAAGAGAGGAGTGTGTTGCGAATGTGGCCGGTACGAGTTGTGAGTACTGCTGCGCAATGATGTTTCATAATGCAACAGCCGGTTGGTTCTCTCGAGTTCAACAGTCAACATTAGTTTCCCGGCTCGATGCGATGATATCAGCCTTCGACCGTTTCAAAACGAAACACATTGGGTCTCGCAAACCTCGTCACGGTTCTTTCGCCTTGAAAGTCTGCCGTGTAACAATCTGATTATACAAGTAAATATATGTTGATGTTTCTTTTTGGTACGCACGGACATTGGCACGATAATTGCCCCTGCCTGTTTGGGCTCCAGGCAGAGACTTTCTACCCCGTCTATGAGGAAATCCAATGTCATTCGCTGATCTTTCACGCAACCTGAGCATTCGACAGAAGTTGGTCATAGGAGTGATCGCGATTTTCCTCCTCATGGGAGCGGCTATGCTCGGAACCTTCTATTTGGTGAGTTCGTTGCAGACCAAGATAGGGAACCTGGAAACGATCAGTCTGCTTGAAGAGGCAGTCCTTGAGATGCGCCGGTTTGAAAAGAACTTCTTTCTCTATGGGGACGCTCAGTCTCTCAGGACGGCCAAGTACAACGCCACTAGAGTGGGTCATCTCCTGGAAGCGCAGGGATCTCTCTTCGAGCGACTCTCAGGTCCTGCATCTTTGAACGCCTTCCGGGAATACCTGAAGGAATATGAACGCCTTCTGTCGAAATACATGAGTGATTCCGGCGACAGCAGCAAAGGGGCGTATCCGGAGAGCACGGATGAAGTGGCCATTCGACGCGCGGGCACAGCAATTGCAGATTTTGCTGAGTATCTTTCGTCAAAGAAGTGCAAGTCCATCAACGAAACCATCCGGAACACAATCAGGTTGGAGTTGGCCGGTTTTCTTCTGGCCGGGGTCTGTATCGCTGTCATGGGTGGACTGATGTTTGTCAAGATTACCGGACCCTTGAGGCTGCTCGAAGAGAGCACGCACCGGATAGCTAAAGGCGAATTTGAGCCCATCGAGGCGATCCCTCCGGAGAAAGAGGTCCGTGCGATATTTCAGTCGTTCAATCAAATGGCCCGCGAACTGAAGCAAGGTCAGGATCGACTTGTTCAATCGAAGAAGCTGGCGTCTCTTGGTACCATGCTCGCAGGCGTGGCTCACGAGATCAACAATCCCCTCTCGAACATATCGTCGTCATGTCAGCTCCTCCTGGAGGAACTCGACGCCCCGGACCCGGATTTTAAAAAGATTTCGTTAGAGAGCATCCTGGAGCAGGTTGACAAGGCGCTCAACATTGTTCGGACCTTGCTGGAATTCTCTCGCAACAGGGAATTCCGTATCGAGAGAATCAGACTCAAAGACCTGTTGGACAAGACCTTTGTGCTCCTTCGCGGGGATATCCCGTCCTACGTTCAGATCGCTACCAGGATAGACGAGTCGATAATCGTGCATGTGGACATACAGAGAATGCAGCAAGCGCTGATCAACCTTATATCAAACGCGATTCAGGCAATTGAGGGAAGCGGGACCGTTGAAATCGTGGCGGCAAACGGACCGGACTCAATGGTGAACATCCTGATTCGAGACTCAGGGAAAGGCATACCCGAGTCCGATCTGCCGCGCATATTCGATCCGTTCTTCACCACGAAGGACGTGGGCAGAGGAACGGGTCTGGGCCTGTTTGTGACTCACGACATCGTTACCAGTCACAAGGGGAGGATCACAATAGATTCATTGCCTACCAAGGGCACCACCGTGACCATAAGTATTCCGAAAGAAAGGCCGACAGAATGGACAGCCGCGCAAGAATATTGATCATCGACGATGAAGAGGTTGCTTTGCGTAACATCGAGCGCATCTTGAAGAAGCAGAACTACGAAATCTTCACCGCGAATACCGGACCAAAGGGCCTGAAAATGATTAAGGAAGGGGTCTTTGATGTGGTCCTGACCGATCTGCGAATGGAGAAGGTTGACGGGCAGAAAATCCTTGAGGACTGCCACGGCCTACATCCGGAAACCGAAGTGATCATGATCACCGGATACGCGACGGTCGATTCTGCTATAGCAGCGATTAAGAAAGGCGCGTATCACTACATTTCCAAGCCTTACCGGATCGACGAGGTGCGCAAAACGGTTGAGGAAGCAGTGGAAAAGGTACGGCTCAAGCATGAGAACCTTAGACTCAGAGAAGACCTCAAGAAGATGCAGGAAGTCGGCAAGGTTAAGTTGATTACCCAGGACACAGCCATGCTCAAGATACTCGAAACGGCCCGACAAATTGCATCCACGGATTGTAACGTGTTTATTACCGGGAACTCGGGCACCGGAAAGGAACTGCTGGCGCGTTACATTCACGAGTGCAGCAAGAGGGCTGCGGGACCCTGGATGGCAATCAACTGTGGTGTGTTCTCCGAGGCGCTTCTGACCAGCGAGCTATTTGGCCATGAAAGGGGCGCGTTCACCGGCGCGGACCGAACCAAACACGGGATCATTGAACTGGCGAATGGCGGAACGCTCTTCTTGGACGAGATCACAGAGATGTCCGTCGGCATGCAGGTCAAACTCCTGCGGGCAATTCAGGACCGGATTCTCATGAGAGTGGGCGGCACTTCGGAAATAGCAGTGGACGTGCGTTTAGTGGCTGCGAGTAACAGGAACGTGCTTCAGGCCGTCCATCACGGGGAGTTCCGCAATGACCTGTACTATCGACTGAATGTGGTTTCTTTCCATCTTCCCCCTTTGGAGCAAAGAAAGGGCGACATCGCTCTCCTGGCAAACTACTTTCGTGACAAGCACTCCGCATTGATGGGCAAGGAACCGCCCACGATTTCTCCGGAGGTGATCGCGCTTCTGAAAGGCTACGTCTTTCCCGGGAATGTGCGCGAACTGGAAAACATTATGGAAAGGGCTGTAGCTCTATCCATCGACGGCACAATAGAGGCTCGGCATTTGCCGGACGACATTCAGGATCTGGAGTTCACGGCGTTTCAGGCGAAAGAGGGACGCTTACCCACCATGGACGACCTGGAAGCCAAGTACATCAGACGCGTTCTTGAGGAAACGCACGGCAACAAGACGTTGGCAGCGGAAATCCTCGGTATGGGAAGGGTTTCCCTCTGGAGAAAGATCAAGCGATACGGCATTGAGTGACCGCATCAGTTGCAGTTGATTCAGCGCTGCGTATCACCAGGATAGGACATGGCGAGCCCTGGATCACGGACTCGGTGACACTTCCCATGAGCAATCTCGTCAAGCCGGTCCTGCCGTGGGACCCCATGATTATCAGATCCGTTTCTCGCTTCCCGGCCAGATCGACAATAGTCTTTGCCGGTTCCCCTTCTCTCAGCAAGTATTCTGCCTTTATTCCTCGGGATTCCATCTCTCGCGCAATTTGATCCAGATGGCTCTTCGCATCGGCTATCATCTCATTTGCCGCTTCCCCGGAAACGCCGTAGAGGTGCAAGGGGACGTCTGCAACAGATAGGACAGTCAAGTCCAAGCCGTACGCATCGACAAATTGAAAGGCCAAGCGGGCAGCGGCCTGACTCGATGCGGATCCGTCAACGGGAACCAGCACCCGCTCCCAGATAAGCCGGCTCCCCCACGGAATGACGAGAACGCTGGTGTTGCCGTACCCGATTACTCGCGCGGTAGTGCTTCCCATCAAGATCTTCTCGGAAACGTTGTATCCTTTGACGCCGAGCGCGATAAGGTCGTAGCCTTCTTCCTCTGCAAAGGTCACGATCTCTTCGTGGGGCTCGCCTTGCAAGGCAACGGCCCGTGCCAGTATCCCCGTGGTATTGCGGCCTCGACCGCATCAGCAAGGGCCTTTTCCGCTCGGGCATGGACCTGTGAGGTAATGTCTCTGACCCCCACCAGCCTC
>DYLG01000230.1:4692-6678 GCA_020722215.1 Desulfomonile tiedjei | reverse complement strand
ACCGTCGTGGTTATCAGTCCGCCGCGGCCTGCTTGCGTTGGCAGAGCGGCCTCGTAGCCAAGTTCGCCGATACGGTCGGCAATCGTGGCAAGATCCACGGATCGAGGATCGTAGTCAACCGTGACGCGTTCCAGCGGGAGGTTCACTGATGCGGAGCCAACTCCGGCAAGGTCCTCCAACCCGCGCTCAACCCTGCGCACACATGCCGCGCAGCTCATGCCATGGACGGAAAGCGTCTCTCTAGCCAACTTTGTAACCAGCCTTCTCAATCGCTGTGTTTACAGCGTTGATGTCAACCGCCCCAATTTCATCGAAGCAGACTTCTCCCTTGTCCGGATCCACTTGGGGATTTGCCACGCCTTGCACCTGTTGCAGGGCTTTCTCAACTGCCATTGCACAATGTTTGCACGACATTCCTTCCACTTTCAACGAACGCATTTCCAGCCCTCCATATTACGGGGTTCAGTCCGGACAATTCCTGCTTGTTCCTTCTGTCGGGAAACACCCCCGATCAGCGGGACTCGACGCGTCGCTTCCAGCACGCCATGAGACCGTCGCGGCCGAACAGCAGTTGAACCAGTTCCCAACCCTGTCGGCCTCGTTCGTTGAGCATCTCGGCAAGTGCGTTTGGTTCTTCCCGCGGGACCTCTTCCATGCCGCAATCGCCGTCGGCGGAACAGAAGTACACGACCTGACTGAAATTCTTAGCATCATGCCTGGTGATTTCGTACTCGAAACGATCCATCGCTCATCCTTTGCTTCATCGGAGACTTAGCCGGTCTGCATCACGGCCGGACGCGTTGCGCGCCAACCTAGTCATTAATATGTGCTCGGATACCGAGATAACAAGAGGCAATGGAAGAAACCACGGTTTGGCCTTGGGCCTGTCGCAAAATGACCCTGATGTCCGTCGGGTCATCGGGTCGCCGTAGGGGCGACCGGCCGGTCGCCCACCCAATGACCGGCAAGATGCCGGTCCTGCCCGGCTATGCCGGGCCTGCGAACGCATTCGTGAGACCGAGTACCTATAGTCATTGCAAGAGGGATTTCCGATTCATTGGCAGGGGCGGGTTTCAAACCCGCCGTCTCAGCAGGGCGTTTTGTCCTCCCTGAGTCGGCCAAGCGCGGAAAGATGGCCCTTTTCTTCGTCAGCAATCTTGAACAGAATTTCTTTCGCCGTGCTGTCGGTGGTCTTGTCGGCAAAGCGGAGATACAAATCAAGCGCCTGGGTTTCCAACATCATGGCGAGGTCCAGCAGCCCCTGAACAGTCTTCAAGAATGGTTCGTTGCGCTCGATGAAATCGCGAGCACTGATTCCGCCCTCCATGATTTCAGAGGACACTTCCGCCTCGAGTCGCCCCAGGTCCAAGTCCTGCGAGACCGCGGACCTGTACAGTTCAACCAGGTACTGCCTGTGTTTCGCTTCAACCGCAGCAAGGGTGTTGAGCAGGTCGGCAACTTCCGCGTCTTCAACGCTGCAGGCCATGGTTGAGTAAAACTCGCCGAGGCTCATCTCCATGCCGTATGCAAGTCTGATGATCTCATGCGGAGTTTCGTCCCCGCGAACAAGGTCAAGGTTGAGTTCCACCGGCCCGTCGGCAATCAGACCTTTCCAGGCCTGGATTCCGCCGGATAAATTGTACACTTTCTTGAATCCCTTGCCGCTGAGCAATTGAGCCGCAACTCGGCTCCTTCCTCCGACCGCTCAGTAGACTACTACCGGTTTCTCCGGATCCAAGTGATCCAGGGAGTCGGTGAGTTCCGGCAGGGGAATGAGTTTTGCACCCGGAATGTGGGCCTGGCGGTATTCCTTGGGTTGACGCACGTCCAGCAAGGTGTACGACCCTTCGTCGCGCTCATTGATGAAAGCCCTGGCCTCATCTGCGCTTAACGATTCTGCGGGCTCGAAGTATTTCTTAAGCTTCTCGAACATCAGGGTTGCCTCCGTTGCAATGATCTCTTCTTCAGTGGTCCGACGGCCACCAT
>DYLG01000230.1:0-4592 GCA_020722215.1 Desulfomonile tiedjei | reverse complement strand
ATCAGGGTTGCCTCCGTTGCAATGATCTCTTCTTCAGTGGTCCGACGGCCACCATATAGAGCAACGCGGACTGCGGGCCAAGTCCCAGCAGATCGGCCGCTTCGCCGTCGTAGAAGGCGCCGATGCCGCAACAACCTGCACCCATGGCGGTTCCCGCAAGGTAAATTCTCTGACCAAGCCTCCCGGCAGTAAGCATGGCGTGACGGTAGGATCTTGGTCCCCAGGTCTTCTCCATAAGTTCCAAATTGGTCAAGAAAAGGAAGTGGACCGCTGCGTGTCTGAGCCATTCCTGGCCCAGGCACACTGCGGCCATGTTGTTCGTCATGCGACCGCCGGAAACGAGTGCCGGAGATCGGGCTTCCGGATGGAGAAGGTAGAAACCTGGAGCAATGCCCTCCACGTTACCCACGAGCAATCCCACTGCTATGGAATCCTTGATGATCCGATCCTCGCTCGACTCATTATGAATACCCAGGAAAAGAGACTCCAACAGAGCGTTGAAAACGTCTGCAGGCAGATGGTCCTGTACAAAATTCCTCTTGGAACGCCTGTTGGCGACCGCCTCGGAATAGTTCATCTCTTCCGGCCAAGTCTGCGGCCAGGCCGCCGGAGTTGCGGTTCCGGCCGTAACTCCCAGTTGTTCGTGCATCTTCACTGGTTCGGCAACCTCCCGGACCGGCGGCAACGTGGACTCGTGGATACGGTTGATGACGGGATAACGCCTCTCCCGAACTGCCGTTCGACTCGCCTCGGAAAGGTTTGGAGCCGCCGCCGGGAAAGTTGTAGGTTTCCCTTCAGGGGCTTCGATTCCGCCGACCCGCACAATCACGAGGCAGCCTTCAAGGTTATCATCGACTCCCAGCAGCTTGTTCACCCTGCGGTCGTCAAAGTCGTAGTTAATATCAAAAGGCACGCAAGCCCATTTCAGCGCGAGGAAAAGATTCTCGGCAAGATGGCCGGTGTCGAGGAGATGATATCTGTAGGCCCTATCGCGGTATTTCCAGGAACTCCTGAAGAAAATCGAAGTGAGAAAGAATGCTGCGTTGAGCTGCGTGTCCTTCGGGGTCGGGACAGCGTCGGCGACTTCCTGCGCGGGATTGCCGAGTCGCAAGCGGGTGAGGATCTGTCGTTGGACTCCGTGATGGTAGAGACCATCTTCAAGACCTGCGACACCGGACAGGGCCACGTACAGCTCGAAAGGGTAGAGTGCTCCCGCAGATGCGGGGCTCCTGAAGTAGAAGTCCGTCCCGGAATACCGTGCCTTGGCGGTCACCGAATGGGTGAGCATAATTATGGCGGCAAGTTTCGGCAGGTCCAACTTCTGCCGGCCTTCCAATTTCTGCCGGCCTCGAATGACTGTCGAAAGAAGATCCTGTGGCCATTGCGAAGGAGAGGGAAGGGCAACGGATTCCAATCCGGAATACGTCTTGAAAACATCGGGCTGGTTGCCGAAATCCAGGCCCCCTCCGCCCAAACCGTAACGACTGTACCCGGTTTGTCTGTGATATTCCTCGGCGGGTCCGCTCATGGTTTCACTCCAGCGTTACCGGCGTTCCGTCGCGGACGAAAATGCCGCTTGCCGCATCCGCGGCCACGTTAACGTCCGGGGTACCCGGACCTACAGGAAACAGCGGCAATGGGGATCACCCGCCCCAAGGCATGTTTGCATAGACTTCGGAGAGTCTGTCTCGATATTCCCGAAAGAACCTCTCGTGCTCTTGCTCCCATTTCGACAACATCAGCAGGGCTTCCTTAGCTCTGCCCTCGGCCTGTTGCGCGGCCTTTGCATAGAAATCACTCAGATCCCTTTCGATCAGCCACGCGGTGTTGAAAACAGTGACGTCCGGAATCATTGAGCCTTCCACACATTGTTCAAGGAATTCGGCTTTGGCTCGTTCGTCGAAGTAATCGGTGGGTTCGAGCACCACATCCTTCGCGGCCTCCAGGTCGACGTCCAAACCTCTCTTGATGTCCTCGAGGATTCTCGTAATAAAGCTTATGTGGCGTTGTTCTTCTTCAATGAGGCGCTTGAACGCGCTGACTGCCGCTCCGACTCCCATGCGCTCCAAAGAGGTCCGGAAGAAGCTCAGTCCGGTCTGCTCCTGATTCAAGGCGTACTCAAAGATCTTGATCGTGTTTTCTATCGCCGGCATGTTTGGCTCCCATCCTCTAGCGCTTGGGCTGTCCGATCCGGACGAAATACCTGATCGGGGTTTCCCTTTCTCTTGGGTGGTCGGTCTTCACGTACGCCTTTCCTGCGAAGACGGACTGGTCGTGGATATCCCCGGGTTTAAGGACGAGAACGAATTGCATCTTGGCGCCCGCCTTTACGGTGAATTCGGAAGGGTTGAGCATTCCCGTCACTTCGGCGCCGGTGATTCTTACGCCGGTCACGGTCACGTCCCTGTCGTCGGCGTTTGAGATGGTCAGATTGAACGGGACCGATTCCGGGACCGACGGAAGATCCCTGGCAAGACGCCGAGGCTCGATAACGATCTTCTTGACGACAGTAGCTTGAATGGTGAGCTTGACCTCGCTGCGGTTGGGGTCGTTGGTGGTCACGAATATGTGTTTCTTGCGCTGGCCGCTGCTCAGGCCGGATGTGTCAAAGGATGCCATGATCTTGCTCTTTCCGCCCGGCGGCACAACTGAGCTTCCCTTGACGGCCTTGGTGCATCCGCATGTAGCTCGAAGTTTCTCGATGACGAGATCCGCGTCGCCGGAGTTGGTAATAATGAATTCCCCCGTCACCGTTTCGCCGCTTAGAACCTTGCCGTAGTCCAGAGTCTCCCTATCGAATTCGATCCTTGGGCCCACTGCTGCCGCTGCGAAGACGGGCAACAACACAAACAGCAAGAGAGTTTTTTTTGTTCCAGCCATAAGAGGTCTTCTCCTTTTCATCCACCAACGGGAGTGCTATGATGCAAGCCTGGACCTGGACCTAGTGGTCGATGCCGGCCCGCGGCGATTTCTTCATGCCGGGGCAAACAAGAGAGAGCCAAGTCCTTGGAACATGAGTTTATCGTGAACAGCGGTCCGGATGCAAATCATTTCCGTTCCCGTTGAACGGCCAGGCCGAACAGTCGACCGGTTTGCCGCCGGAAGAAAAAGGGTTCAGCCGGCCTCATCCCTGTGGAGGATTGGTCATGCCCATTTCACCATCGTCTGAACATGAATGTGCGCTTTGCGGTGAACCGGAAGTGGCATTTCCGGCCGAGGAAGTGAATCTCTGCCCCAAATGCCTTGACAAGTCCGAAAGCCTGTTCGACGAGGAAATGAGTCGAATCGAACTAATCCGGACACTCCGCGGTCGTGACGTGGAACTTTACGATGTGAAACACCCCGATTCCTCAGCGGACAAGAAGCATTGCGGTCAGGTCATCATAATGAAGGCCGGCCAGGGGTTCGAGGTGAAGATATGCCTGAGGGCCGACGCCCTGGACTGGAACTCGCAGCTTGTGGATGCGGACACGGGGTTCGCCTCGCTGGACAACCGTCTGGACGCTTTGATAGGCAATGTTTCCTTGCTGATAGAGTCCTGGGGAGGCGGTCCGTACTACATGGACATTTTCTATTTGAACAAAATGGTTTCAACTGAAGGGGAGATCTGACCGGCAGCGCCGGCAATGCGCGTCAAACCCCGATATGGTATGAAAGTCCAATTCACGCAGAGCAGGAGAGGGTGACGTGTTCGGAATTTCAATGTACGAAATAGCCATCATCATGGTGATTGCTTTGATTGTTCTAGGACCCAAGCACCTCACCGAAGTTGCCCGCGGCGTGGCCAAGATCTATAGGGAAATTCAGCGACTCACCTGGGAGGTGCGAGACCAGATCAACCTGGACTCCATCACGTCTTCACCCGAGCCGAACGCGCCCCCTCCCCGCACCGAGGACAAGTCGGAAAAGAAAGAACCCAAGCCTCTTGAACTCATTTCGGAGAGATCGGGGCCGGACTTGTATGCCGATCTCATGGAAGCCGCAGAGAAGAAAGAAAGGGAGGCTTCCGAAGTCGCGGAGGAATCTACGGAAAAGAAGGACGAGTCGCGGTCTGTGGATGAGGTCTCCAAGGAGGGAGCCAAGTCTTGACGGATAACGAAGCGCGAATGTCCTTCTTGGAGCATCTCCAGGAACTGAGGCAGCGGCTGCTGTATTCGGTTCTGGCAATACTCACGACATTCCTGGTCTGTCTCCTCTTCTTCGCCAAGGAACTGCTCAATTTCGTATCTGCTCCAATCCTGAAGTTGCTGCCGGGAAAATCCCCTCTTGTTTTCACAGGCCTTCCGGACCCCTTTTTCATGTATCTCAAGCTTTCGTTCATGGCAGGCCTGTTCCTCGCGATTCCCTTTATCCTTTATCAGTTGTGGAGGTTCGTGGCGCCCGGATTGTATGCAAGGGAGCGCAGGCTGGCCCTCCCGTTCGTCGTGGCGGGAACGGCTCTGTTTTACCTCGGGGGATGCTTTGCATATTTCCTCGCTCTTCCGGTGATTTTCAACTTCTTTCTCGGTTTTCAGTCAGCGACTCTGAAGCCCATGATCGCCGTGAGAGAGTACATCTCTTTGCTAATGAAGCTCGTTGTGGCTTTCGGCGCT
>DYLG01000229.1 GCA_020722215.1 Desulfomonile tiedjei | reverse complement strand
GCCCTGCCGGAATCCGCGAATAATTGCAGCAACTACCATGTACTCGCGGTAACTCGTCCTGTTTGGCCGCCCCTTTCACGCAGACATCGTTGTCAAGAGGACTGATGGCCGCCCAGAAGTTGAGAGATTGCCGTCAGCAGTTTCTTGCTCTCTACAGGCTTGGTAAAGATGCGCTCGGCGCCTAGCCGCTCACCAAGCTTGAGATTGAAACCGGTCTCGTTGTCCAACCCGCCGGACATGGCTATGATCTTCACATCCGGGAAGTCCCGGCGGAGTGCCAGAATGGTCTCCCAGCCGTCCTGTCCGGGCATGCGAATATCCGTTATGACCAGGTCCGCTCGGTTCCGGCGAAGAAGTTCGGTGCCCGCGGCGCCATCGTGTGCCTCCGTTACTACGTGGCCTGAACCTTCGAGGACATGTTTTAGCAACGCACATATCCACGGATCATCATCAATCACGACTATTTTCGCCATGTTGAATAACTCCTCTCACATTGCGACGTTTAACACGTTGCGTATCACGGCAGCCATTGTTCCGGCGGATACCGGTTTGGTAATAAGGGCCGAGAAAAGACCTCCATCCTTCGCTTGTTCCTCTGAGACAAGTTCGCTGAATCCTGTACAGAGGATGATGGGAATGTCAGGCCGGACGCTTCGAAGCTGCCGTGCAAGCTCTTTTCCCGTCATCTTCGGCATGGTCAAGTCGGTGATCACCAGGTCAAACCGATCCGGGTCCTTGCCGAAGAGCACCAATGCATCCTCGCTCCCGCACTCTGCGGAAACTCGGTACCCCAGGCGCTGCAGCACTTCTTTGCCCATGCTGATCACAGAGGGCTCGTCGTCAACAAGCAGGATGTGTTCGCCGGCCCCTTCGACCTTCGGAGCCGCCTCACATGCGGCAGTGTCCGGTTCTTGGTGAACTACCGGCAAGTATACCTGGAAACATGAGCCTTTTCCCACTTCGCTCTGTACCTCCATGTATCCTCCGTGCGATTTAACTATCCCGTGAACTACTGACAAACCCAGTCCGGTTCCCTGGCCCTTGTCTTTGGTGGTGAAGTACGGCTCGAAAATCCTTTCCAACACATCCGGGGTCATCCCGTGTCCCGTGTCGCTCACGCTGAGTCTGAGGTAACCGGCAGCCTCAGTCTGCGGACCGGCGTCAGGCCGATCTCCGTTCCAAGATTGGTTGTCCAGGCATACTTCGAGTACCCCTCCGTTTTCGCGCATGGCATGGGCGGCATTTGTGCACAGGTTCATGAGCACCTGGTGAACCTGAGTAGGATCGGCCAAGATTGTTTCCACGCACGCCTCAATCTTTTCACGTATTTCAATGGTGGAGGGCACGGAAGCTCTCAGAAACTTGAGGGTCTCTTTGAGGATCGGACTGATGCGGATGACCTGCCTTTGTTGGTCCGTCCGGCGGCTGAAGGTGAGGATCTGTTCCACGAGAGCCTTGGCCCGATTCGCGGCGGCCAGAACGTGCTGCAAGTGGAGATGGAGCTTGCCGCCTTGCACAGCCTCCTCCAGTGACAGCTCCGTAAACCCTATGATCACGTACAGTATGTTGTTGAAATCGTGAGCTATACCTCCGGCAAGAGTTCCGATGGCTTCCATTTTCGCAGCTTGGCGGAGCTGCTCCTCAAGCTTGTTGCGTTCCGTCACATCACGGACTATTCCGCGAAATCCGCTTGGTTCGCCTGCTGCGTTTGTTACAAGGGAGATGGATGCCTCGATGCTTCTGGGGGTTCCGTCCTTTCTCAAGAGCTTCCATCCGGAGATTTGTGCAGGCTTTCTCGACGTCAACACTTCTCGGAAAGTCTTGCCTACCTGCTCTCGGACGGATTCATGAACATATTCACGATAATTCATTCCCGCCATGTTTTCGCGACTATGATTGAGAATCCCGGCCATCGAGTCATTGAACAAGACCATGTTCCCGGCGAGGTCGACTTCGTAATAGCCTTCTTTCATGTTCTCGATGATCGTGCGATGCTTCTCTTCACTCTGCCGAAGCATGTTCTCATGCCGTTTGCGGATCGTGACGTCGCGCACCACAAGGACTACTCCTATGACGGCCTCATTCCTGTCGCGAATGGGAGCGGCGCTCTGCTCAATGTATTTCTTGGTTTGGTTTCTCGCTATCAGCACAGTGCTGTTGGTGAGTTGATACGGCAATCCCGTTCTCAGCACATACTCCACCGGATTCTCGCTCGTTTCCCCGCTGGTTTCATGCACGATATCGAACAATTCGGAGACAAGACGACCGGCGGCTTCTTCTTGATTCAGGCCGATGAGGACTTCAGCGGCCTGGTTGACGAGGACGGCTCTTCCCAGGATATCCGAAGTGATGACCCCATCGGCTATGGACTGCAGCGTCACGAGAAGCCTTTCTTTCTCGGCAAAAACCGACTGTTCCGATTGCTTTCTCTCAGCCAGGCGCCTTTTCAAGGCCAGGAGCACTACCACCCATGCGGCCAGGAGGAGCACGATGCCGGCCAGAACCAGGGCTCCCGTCTTCCATATACCCACCCGAAATAATTCTATTTCTTCTTTTATGCTTGCCTGAACGGCGTTTGTCATGTCGCGGAGCGCTTGTGAGTAACGGTCTTTGGTTTCTTCGTAGGCCCTGCTGAACAAGCGATCCGCCGCTTCCTTTTTCCTGCCGTTTCTTACCAGTGCGAATGCCAATGTCTCCATTTCGATCAATTCCGCGTACGCGAGTTTGACTTTGGCTGCATAGTTCTTTTCATATTCGGCACGGGCCAGTATGGCGAGAGCGGCAAGCGAATCATCCAACTCGGGCTCAACTTTCCGGTAGCGGTCTTCCCATCGGAGATCTCCGGTAACAACCGCCAGCCGGGCGGACATGGTTGAAACCTCGTTGAGATGGGCGATGTTACCGACGAGCCGCTGAAGCTCCAGCCCCTCGGTGCCGATCCGCGCCAAGGATGCGTACATGGCCCAAACGAATGAGGCTATTATTGGAACCAAGGCGACATTCAAGAGAATTCCCAGTGTGAGGATTCTCGTGGGATTGTATGCCGCCCGGCGGATCAATTCTCTTAGCTTGCCCATTGAAATGCCTCATAATGATCGGACGGAATATCGGAGCACGCAACCGACCGGATCGGACACAGTAAGCCAAAGGTCCCACTAAGTCCGTAGGAAAGATCCGCCGGTCTTAAACAAACCATGCCGGCGAGAAACCCGCTGCCGCCGGCGGTAATGGTCGCTCTTTGTGACGTCATTGCATGACGGAACCGACGCCCTCGGCCATCTCCTTTTTCCATAGGCCCTTGACCAGAGTGACCACTTTCTTGGGCATCGGCACATAATGCAGCCGAGCAGCCTCGTCACTGCCTTCCCTGTAGCACCAGTCGAAGAACTTGAGCATTGCCCCGGCCTTGGCCGCGTCGTCTTGTCGCTTGTGGATGAGAATGTAAGTTACGCCCACAATCGGCCAACTCTTCTCTCCCGGCTGATCCGTAAGTACCATGTAGAATCCCGGGGCATTTTCCCAATCAGCGTTCGAGGCACTTGCCTGAAAAGACTTCATGGTGGGTGTCACGAACTTGCCGGCCCTGTTCTGGAACACTACGCATTTCAGTTTTTCCTTCAAGGCATAGGCAAACTCCACATATCCCAGGGAACCCGGGGTTTTCTTCACCAGGGCCGTTACTCCGGGATTGCCCTTTCCGCCCACTCCCGTCAGCCAGGAGACCGCCTTGCCTTGCCCGATTTTCTCTCTGAACTCTTCCGAGACTTTGCTGAGATAGTTGGTGAAAATCCAAGTAGTTCCGGAGCCGTCTGCCCTGTGGACAACGGTCACGTTCTGATCGGGCAGTTTCACATCCGGATTGACGGCCATGATTCTCCGGTCGTTCCATTTGGTTATCTTGCCTAGGAACAGGTCCGCGAGAAGTTCGGGGGTCAACCGCAACTGGCAGTTCCCCACACCGTCCACGTTGATCACCGGGACTACCCCGCCCATGATCATGGGGAATTGGAGAAGCCCCTCTTTTTCGAGATCCTCTGCTTTCAACGGTTTGTCGGACCCGCCGAAATCTACCGTCCTGGCTTTGATTTGAGCTATACCTGCTCCGGAGCCCACGCCCTGATAGGTTATCTTCACCTTCGTCAATTGAGTGTAACGACTTGCCCACTTTGCATAGAGGGGCTCGGGGAAAGTCGCTCCGGCGCCCGTGATAGACAAGTCCTCGCCTGCGAATGCCTGGGAAACGGGCCAGGTCTGAAAGAACAGAACCCCGGCCACGATCGCCGCAACAAGAGAGACGGCTCCACCAAAAGCCCACCTATTTCTCAGATCTCTCCGATAACGTGCCTTCTTCATTGCTTTCCTCCTAAAAGACCCATTCGTCTTGACCAACACAGCTAAGGATTCACAAAATGGCGATTTCCGTATCTCTCTCTGAGACAACGGTTCGCGTGTGTCATAAAACCTGTTCTTAGGGGGTCGACCAGTATGCTGCCACGATCTTGAGAAAGATTTGTTGCGGAATCGCAATTGATTGATGAGAATCGTGATAGGACGAATCTTCCGTTCAACGCCTGCCCCACTCAGGTGGCTCCGCAAGCGGCAGCAAACCCGACGGCAGGGGCGGTCCCGGTGTCTGCTCCATAGAGAGGCGTACGTCAAGGGAAAGAGCGGACACACAGGTGCGCGCCGTACCGCGAATGCAGCCGCCGGCAACAGCAACTCAGTCTCTATCCTCAGCCTGCCGGATTGCTTGAAAAATGATCAGTATATCGTTATCCTTGGGTTGAACGCGATGGTCTTTCCACCTTGTGATTTCCTGAAAATTGCCGCTTTGAGGCGCCGGCCGGTCCGTGAGAGCGGACTGGCACAGAACAGGTATCAACGGCCGACGGATCGCGATCACGCCGCACTCAATTGCCATGAGGGAGCCACGTATGAAGTTGCGGGATAGATTGAGACTTCCACGATTGACGATCCTGCCTAAGTTGTTGCTGTCGTTCTTGGCTGTCTCGTTCTTACCGGTGATTCTGCTCGGATACATGGGCGACAGACACCTCAAAGAGGCGAGCCAGGCGGCAGTCTCCAGTGTTGACGAGATGGCCGAGCGCGACCTGAAGTCGGCCAGAGCAATCGGGGAGCGCGCAATTGAGGACAGCGTTTATGCCCTTGACGCCAAATCCACCGAAGCCATAGAGGTGCGCACCGTTGAACTCGCCATGAGAATAGCCGATTTCCTTTACGAACGTGACCAGGATCTCCGCATACTGGCTTCTTTTCCGCCCGATGC
Source organism: Desulfomonile tiedjei (assembly GCA_020722215.1). Classification (GTDB taxonomy): domain Bacteria; phylum Desulfobacterota; class Desulfomonilia; order Desulfomonilales; family Desulfomonilaceae; genus DYLG01. Next base: position 1,396 of record DYLG01000229.1, on the reverse strand, counting down.
CCGGAAGTATCTCAGCGTGTATCGTGCGTCCAGGCGCGACGTCATCGTCAGCGGCCCATGGCCGCGGGCAGCCCGGAATCCCGCCCTCCCTGAAGAAGCTCTTCTGTGGGAGAACCCGGAGAACAGACAGTCCTGGCGCCATCGCAAGCCCCCGAATTTTGCTAAGGAGTCGCGATCTCTCTACAAAGAGATCACATTTGTCGATTTGCAGGGTATGGAGCAAATAAAGATAGCAGGCGGGGAGATCGTTTCGGATCTGAGAGATGTGAGCAGGAAGGAAAATACGTACTGCAAAGCGGAAGACTACTTCGCGCAACTCGCGGACCTGGCCGAGGGTGAAATTTACGTATCCCAAGTCATCGGGGCATATGTCCCCGGCTGGTTGGAAAGCACACCCGAAGGCATCAGGGTGAAGCCCGAGAGCGCGTACGCAGGCAAAGAAAACCCCGCTGGCCAGCGCTTTGAAGGAATCATCAGATGGGCCACGCCGGTGTTCCAAAACGGCTCGAAGATCGGATACCTCACGATGGCTCTGGATCATGTTCATGTGATGGAGTTCACCGATCACGTAGTCCCGACTGAGGAGCGTTTCTCGGACATTTCCGATGCCGGGTCCGGCAATTATGCCTTTCTGTGGGATTTCCGGGATCGGAACATTTCTCATGCGCGTGATTTCTTCATCTGCGGCTTCGATCCTGAAACGGGCGACGAGGTTCCCGGATGGATCAGTCAGGAAACCTACTACGAATTCAAGAGCTGTGAATTGTCCCTCGAGGAGTTTGTCAAGCAACTGCCGTCGTTCCGGGATTTCACCCAACGAAAGAAAGGATCAAAGGAACAAGTTGCCTCGGGGAGAATTCCCCTGGATTGCCGGGTTCTCGATACAGCGCCCCAATGCCAGGGGTGGCACCGGGGGACTGAGGACGGGGGCTCAGGTTCGTTCGTGATTCTCTGGAGCGGCCTGTGGAAATTCACCAGCTATGCGGCAGTGCCTTACTACACGGGAATGTACGGCAAGTCCAAACGCGGATTCGGATATGTTACTATCGGGGCCAACGTTTCCGATTTCCATAAAGCCGCGAATGTGACGAAGCAATATATTGAGGAAGCCATCATAGAAAAAGGAAAAATCATAGAGGCCGCACAGGAGAAGGCCAGACAAACCCTGAAGGAAAACGATTCCCGGAACAGGCGGCTCTTGGCTCTTGTGGCCCTTATCTCCGCTGCTACCGTGGGCGTCGCGTCTGCGGTCTTAAGTCTCGGCATAACCATGCCCATCAAACGCCTGACCGAAGGCGCGCTTGCCATGAGCCGGGGACGGCTGAACCAGCACATAGAAGTGGCATCGCGTGACGAGATTGGCCAGTTGGCTGCGACTTTCAACGAGATGGCCTCT
>DYLG01000228.1 GCA_020722215.1 Desulfomonile tiedjei | reverse complement strand
GCCCGCGCCATGAATATTTATCGTGAAAATGGATGGTAGCCCGGATTTCCAAATCCGGGAATAAAGCGGTAAATTCCGATCCCCGGGTAAGAAACCCGGGCTACTATGGGTTGTCCATTTTCATTTCCGGGGGTGGCGCCCGCGCCATGGGAATTTACCGTGAAAATACATCGTGACTCGCAACATGCGTGGGTCGATATGTTACATGCCGTTTTTCATCCCACATAGCGGTGAATTTCGATGAGAAAAGCGTTCAGATCGGAAAGTCTGCGACAGCGGGATACGATTCCTACAATCGTATAGGGTATTGTGCGCGTATACCTTCGTTGGAGAACAGGGTAGTATATACCCTGTGTCCGAATACAGACCATCGAACGAAGTCTGAAGCCTTCATTCGAAAGCAACCATACCCTGTCTTCGCAATGACGAATCAGGTAAATCGGCTGAAGCTCCCTGTTGTTCAGATAACCACACCAGGCTTCTTCCCGATTGAAATCGAGTGTCGTCTTTTCCATGTCTTCTTCGGACATCTTCCTGCCCTCCGGTCCGATGCATGAAATGCCCTATCACCGAAGCAGGAAATACTGCAAGGAAGATACCGGTATCAGCATAGAAATGAAAGGATACGATTGCAAGGGGTTGCATCGTATAGGTCATGGCGTTGTTCTGTGAAACGGTTTTTGATGTTGTCATTCTCTTTTACACCTTGTAAACAGAAACGAATGCATGTCATGAATCAAAAAGGCGCATGGATCGAAACACCAAACCCCGGTATGGCCAGTAGCGCCAGGATCCGGATTCAACGATTTCGACATTTTCCGGAGGAACATTCATGGTTTTCGATATTCGTATCGACAATGGCATCATCATCACGGTCAACCCGGCATTCGAGATCATCCAAAATGGATGGATCGGCATTTCAGCAGACCGTATCACGGCTCTCGGATCGATGGCGCAAACAAGGCAGCCGCAAGCCGGGGAAGTGATCGATGCGGAAGGCTGTATCCTTCTGCCGGGCTTGATCAACGCCCACACCCACTTGCCGATGAGCTTGTTCCGGGGGCTTTCCGACGATCTGCCTCTTATACACTGGCTGGAAGATCATATCTTTCCGGCGGAATCGGCCTTCATCACCCCGGAAACCGTTCGGCCGTCCACCCTGCTTTCCTGCGCCGAAATGCTGCTTTCCGGAACCACCACCTGCTGTGATGGGTATTTCCTGGAATCCGATGTAGCCAGGGCCGTTCGGGATTGCGGCATGCGAGCCGTTCTGGGTCAGGGCGTGATCGATCATCCGGCCCCGGGTGTTCTCGATCCATCCAAAAACATCGAGACAGCACAGGCTTTTTTGACCGAATGCATATCCTTGTCTTCCCGAATCCGTCCATCCCTGTTCTGCCCTTCCCCCTATACGTGCTCCGAAGAAACCCTTATTCGAACCAAGGCCATGTGCCGCGAAACCGGCGTTCGCTTCCAGATTCATGTTGCAGAAACCAAATGGGAATATGACCACATGATGGAAACGAAAGGCGCAACACCCATCGGATATCTGGATCGTCTTGGTCTGTTGGACCCGGACACCATGCTGGTTCATGCCATCTGGGTCGATGCGGACGATATCGAACGGATTGTCAGATCGGGTGCATCCGTCGTTCATGCGGCCCAAAGCGCCATGAAGCTCGCTTCTGGAATCGCTCCGATCCAACGCTACATCGAACTCGGTATTCCCACAGCCCTGGGCACGGACGGGAGCGCCAGTAACAACACGCTGGACATGTTTCGGGAAATGGATATCACCGCAAAACTGCACAAAATCGCCAACCAGGATCCAACCGTTCTGAACAGCCGGATCGTCATCGAAATGGCGACAATCGGGGCGGCCCGGGCGATCGGGCTCGATCGGGAAATCGGCTCCATCGAAGTCGGCAAGAAAGCCGATATCATCATTCTGAATGCCGCAAGACCTCACCTGAGGCCGCTATATCATCCGGCAAGCCATATCGTCTATGCCGCCCGGGGCGCCGATGTCAGGGATACGATGGTGGACGGTAAATGGCTGGTGCGAAACGGAACATGCAAAGCACTTGATCTATGTGCAGTTCAAACGAAAGTCAGGAGGATTGCCGATGAAATTCGATGAAACATGCCTTAGCCAAATCACCCATAAGCTTTCCGAAACCATCGCTGCCGCCAGAGGGGAAGCACCGGCGGATATCCGGTTTCACAACTGCCGCATCGTCAACGTCTTTTCGGGGGAAATTCTCGATGGCGACATCGTTGTTTCGGGGGGACGGATCGTCGGCTTCGGCCCGCTTCCGGCAAGGGAAGTCCGGGACATGAAGGGGCTGTATGCCACACCGGGCCTGATCGACGCCCACGTCCACATCGAAAGCTCCATGACCTGCCCGGCCCAGTTTGCGGCAGCCGTTCTTCCCCGGGGGACAACGACCGTGGTCGCCGATCCCCACGAAATCGCAAACGTCATGGGCACTGCCGGAATCGCATACATGCTCGATGCATCGGCCGATCTCCCGGCCAATGTCCACTTTACCCTGTCCTCCTGTGTGCCCGCCACAACGATGGAAACATCGGGCGCTGCGATCGGCCCGGCGGGGATCGCCGAGTGGATTTCAAACGACCGGATTCCGGCGCTTGCCGAAATGATGAATTTTCCGGGCGTGCTCTTTCGGGACCCGGATGTGCTTCAAAAGATCGCCGTGGCAACGGTCGCCGGTAAACCCATCGATGGACACAGCCCCGGTCTTTCGGGATCGGATCTGACGGCATATCTGGCTGCAGGCATCCGAAGCGACCATGAGTGCGTCGGCCTGGAAGAAGCCCGTGAAAAACTGCGGCAGGGGATGTTCATCATGGTGCGGGAAGGCTCGGGGGCCAAGAACGCACGGACACTCATGCCGCTGGTCGGCCCAGACACCTGGCACCGGATGATGTGGTGCACGGACGATCGCAATCCGCACGATCTGGTTCAGGAAGGCAGCATCGATGTCCTGTTGCGGATGGCTGTTTCCATGGGCATCGATCCGGTCACGGCCATCCGGATGGGAACCCTCGTTCCGGCGTCGTATTTCGGTCTGCACCATCTGGGAGCGATTGCCCCCGGGCGTCAAGCGGATATCCTTTTTTTCCGGGATCTCAAATCCTTTACCGCGGAAGACGTATACTGGAAAGGGCAGCGGGTGGCTGGAAACGGTGTTCTGGAGCCGATGGTGTCGTTGGAGGAAACCGATGTGCCGCCGTCCACGATGCACATCGAGGCCGAACAGCTCGATTTTCGGCTGCGGGCAACCGGAGGCCGCATCCGAGTCATCGAGATCGTCCCCGATCAGATCGTCACCCGGGCAGGCATCGACGACGCATGTGTGCAGGAAGGCATGCTCGTATCCGATGTCCGCCGGGATCTGCTAAAACTGGCTGTCATCGAACGACATGGCCGATCCGGCACGAAGGCCGTCGCTTTCGTACGGGGATTCGGGCTTCGCTCGGGTGCGCTCGCCACCAGTGTGGCCCACGATTCCCACAATGTCATCGTCGTCGGAACCAGGGACGCCGACATGCGGGTGGCCGTCTCCGCCATCCGGGACATGGGCGGCGGCATCGTCGTCGTGAACGAAGGCCGGATTCTGGAGCGCCTGGCGCTTCCCATTGCCGGGCTCATGTCCACCCGGCCCGTGAGCGAGATCGCCGAACGCCTGGCCCACCTGGTTCAGGCGGCTCGCAGCCTCGGCTGCCCCCTGAACGACCCGTTCATGACCCTGTCGTTTCTCGCCCTTCCCGTTATTCCGGAACTCAAACTCACGGACATGGGCCTGGTCGATGTCGGCCGGTTTGAAATCGTGCCGCTGGTAGTTTAGCGCCTGAACGGAAACCTCGGTTTTTGCCCGACCCGAGCCGGAGGGCAGGCTGCTCCGAATGGAGGGTTTCCGCATTCGCAGCCCCAACGGCTTTCGCAAAGAAAATCGTGGCGACAAGACTGGCGATCAGCAAAAACGCATGCTCGAGACCAAGAAGCAGCAATGTGCCCATCGGCGGTCTTTCATCGACTCCGAAGATGAGGTTTGACGGTTTGACCGGATGATCCATTTCCATACGGCCCCTTTCGAATCGGCGCAATCGGGATCGGCGTCCGCTACAGATTACCGGAAAGACTGATGTGGGCATTGGGAATACTGATGCGGGTATCTGTCAATGTCAGCTCATGGGGACCCGCAACGAAGGGAACAAAAATAAGCTCGTGAAGCAATGCATTGACCTGCGCCTCGGCCAGAGCAGGCAGAAGCTTTTGCCTCGGCGTGATCCATCCCGCCATATTCAGGCGGATGGTTTCCACGGCCTCTTGTGCGGGCAGGTTGACGGAACGATGCCCGGTTCGGGCGTGTTCCGTCGCCATTTCCCACTGCGGCTGCATCAGGGTGAGGCTTCGGCCAAGGTGCATCAGTCTTTTGGCCTGAATTTTGAAAGCGGGCGCCCAGAACCGGAAGGGGATGGTCTCGTCGACGGGTTGAGGCACATGGGGGAGATTGGCCGCACGGACCACATCGGCATAGGTGTCGAGCCGAAAACTGCCTACGCTGGCCTGGATCCGCCAAAAGGGAAGATATCCGTCCGGTGTCCCTTGTGTTTTCACATACCCGAATGGAATTTCCTGAAACCCCTTCCGATCTGTGGCCCAGACCTTCTGACAATTCGGGCAGTCGAGACAGATGCTGTCCCGCTCTCCCCGAAGGTCCCAGCCGCAGGTCGGGCAAAGCGCCGGCAGAAAATCGATGGAAGGATCGGGGGCTTCGCCGCCAAGGCCGAACACCTCGTCGTCTTCGGCAAGAACCGGACTGATCGCCCGATCCAATACGGCGTCGAACAGTTTTCGATCCAGATAAAACGGCGCATAGAGCAGGCTTTGAACATCCCCGATCGCCGTGCGGAAATGCCATGGGGCAGCGGATTCCCGGAGTTGTGTCCGGTCGAGGGCTGTCAGCATGTCTGGTTTTGAGGCGGCTGGTTTCAAGAATCGGCCCGGAAGCTCAGGGGGGACATAGCGAAGCTTGAGCGCCTGGCTTCTCAGGCCGACAGAGCGGGGGAATCGCACGGAAGGGATGGCTGCCACGCTGAAATCGACAAACCGATCCTGAACACCAGCGTCGAGGCAGGTGAAAACAATGCCCTTGTATCGCCAATAAGGGGCATAAACCAGCGGCTTATCGGCCGCACTCGGACAAACCGGCAACACGGTCCGCATACCCCCGGGGAACATCAGCACAGAAGTCACTTTGCAGAACCGGCAGGTCATCAGTCGGTCGGTTTCCTGCAGCAGTGCAGGCGCGCCGCATTGGGGACACTGGTGCTGGATGCTGAAGGAAGTCATGCGCCTGGCAGCTTTTCTCCGCACTGATTGCAGAATTTGGCTTCCGGCAGGTTTTCCGTCCTGCAGTTCGGGCAAATCAGGGGAGAGGGCTTTTCATCGGCGGATTTGCCGCAACGGGGGCAGAATCTGTCTTTTGGGGTAAGGTTCTTTCCGCAATACCGGCATTGGGTAAGCACCAGCAATTGGTGACCGCACATCGGACAAAACAGGGCATCTTTGGGCACCGGATGACTGCATTCCGGGCAGGTGTTCTGAGCAGCCGGCGGTTGTTGATCGGTCCTGGCTGCAGACGGCGCAAAATAGGAGGCGAACATGGCGGGCATCATCAGGCCCATCCCTGTTCCCATGGCGCCTCCTTCTGCAGTTGCCGCTTTCTCCATGGCCATGGCTGCTTTCATTTGCAGCAATTTATTCATGTCGGGAATGGCGCCGATCCGGCTTCGCTCGTCTATGGCCTGCTGTACCTCCGGGGGTGGGGTGATGGCATTGATATACAGCTGTTTCAGGCCGAGTCCAAATTTTCGGAAGTCATCCCGAAGCCGCTCGATCAGTTTTTCGGCCATTTCGTCATATCGGGCGGGCAGGTTCAGGATGGTATCGATCGTATCCCCCATATAATCGTTGAAACGGGAGACGATCACCCGGTTGAGATAGCCTTCGATCTCCCCGGTCGTATAAATACCTTGCGTACCAACCAGGGAATTGATGAAGAGAACAGGCTGGATCACCTGGACGTTGAACACCCCAAAGGCCCGAAGCCGGATCAAACCGAGCTCCGAATCCTTGAAGGCCACCGGATCCCGGGTTCCCCACTTGAGATCCGTAAACACCTTAAGGTTGACGAAATAGACCTCCGCCCGAAGGGGACTGGTCATGCCCCAGGGTGTGGAAAGAATCTTGGTGAGAATGGGGATGTTGGCCGTCTTGAGGGTGTGGCGGCCTGCACCGAAGGCGCCAATGGCCTTGCCGTTATAAAAGAAGACACCGGCCTGGCTTTCCCGAACGGTCAGTTGGGCACCCCATTTGATGTCGCCGGAGCCGCTTTCCGGAATCCGGTGCACCAGTTCTTTTCCGGTCTCGTCAAACCATTCAATGATTTCCAGAAAGATCGCATTCTGGTTTCCCATGGAGAGCCTCCAATTATTGTGAAAGTACAGCAGTGGGTAAACAGCAGTGGGCAGTGGGCAGTGGGTAAACAGCAGTGGGCAGTCGGCAGTGGGCAGTGGGCAGTAAAGCCATTTTCATCTCCGGGGGTGGTGAAATCCACCATGAATATTTATCGTGAAAATGCGAACTGCAGTCGGCAGTGGGCAGTCGGCAGT
>DYLG01000227.1 GCA_020722215.1 Desulfomonile tiedjei | reverse complement strand
CCAGCGTTTTCAATGCGCGCTGACGGGCCGCCGGAACATCTTGGACAGTAGTGGTTTTGAACAATCCAACTCTACTGGAGTCGGCCCACCCACTACCCGCTACACCCTGATCGGGTGGCACTCAAACGTTTTGGACAGGAGTGGGCAAAGACAAAATCTTGCTCCATCGGTCGATCTGAGTCTTGGGCATCGTCCCGCCGGGGCGGATTTGGGTGGGCATTGACTGGCCGCCGCGATGATGTATGATGCATGATGATGCAAACATTCCACTCTTCCTTGAGTTCTCTCGGCGAGGAGAACGCCATTGAACGGCCTTACCGGATGACGGCCACCCTCACAGCCCCTCAAAAGGTGGTGCTTCAAGAACTTGCGTCGAAGTACAGGGTCAGTGTCGCTTGGCTGATCAGGCAGGCGATCGATCGGTTCCTCGAGGAAGTCTCGGGGGGCAAACTTCCATTCGAGATGCGGTGAGAAAGGAAGGACATCTCCAAGCTAATGGCAACACGAGACGCGTAGGCTGCCTGGATTGGCCACGCTCAGGTGATCCCGTCGCAGAGGTCACCGAGGTTCCGTGAAGCTACTATGGAAACGCCGAAGATAGTGCTCCGAAACGGTGCAGGCAGTTTTGCCGACATCAGAACACGCCCGTTCGTCCACATCGACGGGACGCCACCATTGATCTCGTTCTTCACGGGTGGAGGATTCCTAGATCTCGGGATGACCCGGGCGGGATTCCCGATCATCTGGAGCCTTGAAGTCCAAGAGGCGTTCTGCGATGCCCACGACCACGGCATGCAGACGCTCATTGCCAGCCAGGCGAAAAAAGGAACGGCACCCACTATCACATGTCGCGAGGACATTCGAAAAAAAGGGCCAGCGGCTATTCGCCGTGAAGCGCTCGGAACATTCACCCGTGGCGACGATTTTGGCATGGTCGGAGGCCCTCCATGCCCCGATTTTTCGGTTGGCGGAAAGAACAGAGGTTTTTCGGGCGATCGGGGTCAACTCACACAAGTGTTCATCGAGCGAATCTGCGAGTTGGAGCCGTCGTTCTTTCTCATCGAGAACGTCAAGGGCCTAATCTCGACGCGTGTGCACCGTGAGTTCCTAACCAACGAACTGTGGAAGTTGGAAGAAAAGGGTTACGCGATTGACTTGAAGGTGCTCAACGCACTTGATCTTGGTGTTCCGCAGGATCGTGAACGAGTCTTCATTGTTGGAGTCCGACGTGAAGTTATCCGGAGGCTGTATCGCCTGCGCATGGAGAAGCAATGCCGCGGCTGGTTTCCATGGCCGGAAGATTCGAATTTTAAAAACGCCAAGGTTCGGTTCCCGTGGCCATCGACGTCGCCTTTCGGCGCTAATCCTCCGATGCCCGAAGGCGTACCTAGAGAACTCTGTCTCGCTCCGCTGATTCTAGACACCAGAGCAACCGCCAGCCTACCGAATGGTCAGGAGTGCTTTACCCCGTATAGCCCAAAATTTACCGCCATCGCGGAAGGAGACGACTCAAGAAAATCATTCAAGCGGCTACACCGTTTTCGGTACAGCCCTACTGCGGCATACGGTAATAACGAGGTGCATCTTCATCCGACCGAGCCTCGGAGGCTGACCGTCCGGGAAGCCATGCGGATTCAAACAGTGCCGGATGGCTACGCACTCCCACCGGAGATGCCGCTTTCGCTTAAATTCAAACTCACCGGGAATGGAGTGCCCGTTCAACTCGCGGCTGCGGTGGGTCATTCCCTCAGGCAGTTCCTCCTAGGCGAAGGAACGGTACTCAGGCTCGATCGGGAGGAAACCACTTCTAATGCATGCAGATAGAATCAACCTTCAGCCTGATCCCAGAATCCTGCTGGCAATCACTCGTAACCCGATGCGCCCGCTGGACGCACTGTGCGAATTGATCGATAACAGCATCGACTCGTTTGGAGTAAGCGGTTTCCAGCAAGACGTCGCAGGGAATAACATGATTACTATCGACCTCCCAAAGGCGTCGGAGGTCACACGGGGTCGTGGCTCAATAGTTGTTCTTGACAACGGACCGGGGCTCAAGCTAGACGAAGCCCAGAACGCCTTGCGAGCTGGGTTCAGTTCAAATAATCCATTTGACCGACTCGGGCTGTTCGGTATGGGCTTCAACATCTCAACTGGAAAACTTGGGCGCAAGACGATCTTCCAGACGGCCAAGCGCGAATCCGAGGAAATGCTCACCATTGAGATTAACCTTGAGGAGATGGTCCACAGGCGGACATATGACGTCCCGGTTCGGATTCTGCCAAAGAATCCTCCCAGTTTTCATGGCACGCTGGTCGAGGTCAAAGAATGGTGGCCTCCCGGGAATCCAAACAGTGGCTTCGCCGAAAAATTGGTCCGCCTTGGCCAGAGGGAGATCCGCGAACAACTGGGGCGGCGATATGCCACACTACTGCGGGACGGGACCGTGCGAATCTTCGTCGGCGGTGACATGGTAGAACCATTTGAGCATTGCGTATGGTCGGATAGCCGATTCGTAACGCACCGCGACTATGGGAAGATCCCGGCGATAATGCGCTTCGACAAAGTCTTGGCCTCTCAAGTCAGGTGCATGGTATGCTTCACGCTCGTTGACGACCGTGGCTGCTGCCCGCACTGCGGAGAGAAGGTTTCGCTCAGAACCGTGCAAGAACGCGTCTGGGGCTGGGTTGGCATTCAGCGCTACGACGATGCCAACCATTACGGAATCGACCTCATCCGCAACGGACGGGCAATCCGTGTTCTGGAAAAGGAGGCGTTCTTCACGTGGACGGACGCTCGCGGACGCCAGATCAAAGATTACCCCATTGATAGCCCATTTGGCCGCATCGTCGGTGAAGTGCACCTTGATCACGTGCCAACCGACTTTCTTAAGCAGGACTTTCAGAGGACAAGTCCGGAATGGACACGTGCCGTCTCGTTTCTTCGGGGCGAGAGTTCGCTGCAGCCCAAGGTGGCCGCTGAGGCTGGAGAACCCAAAAACGAATCGCCTATCTACATGCTTTATCAAGGCTACCGACGGGTAAGAGACATCGGAACCCGTGATCTCTACATGGGGTATTGGGAGCCTGGCGAAGACCGACCAAAGAGGATTAGCAGAGAAAAGGAAGCCGAATATATTGAGAGATTCAGGAAGAAAGAACCGGGTTTTTACGACGACAGTGAATGGTGGAAGCTCGTGGAGCAGGCTGACAATAAGCCTGCAACTGAGCTTAAAGAATGTCCCGAATGCGGATTTCAGTGTCTCGCAAGCGCGGAAGAGTGCCCAGGATGCGAGTACATCTTTATAGGGAAAACCTGCATCAATGCACAGTGTTCCGCGCGGATGCCCCGTTCGGCGGTTGCCTGCCCTAAGTGCGGCCAATCGCAGGATGTCCATCAGCAAGGACGGTGGAGATGCTCCTATTGTGACCGGGAGAACCCGCCCTCCTCGAAATCTTGTCTAAACTGCGGGCGGCCTGCCGGTGAGGTTAATCCCCTCAGCCTGGAGTTCTTGACCGAGAACTCTAACAAAGACGATGATCTCACGATCGCGGCGTTTTCCATCCCCTTGCCGGACGATGCCAGCTGCCCACCGATGGACGTCAATGTGTACACCGTTAAGCCCGGCATCAGCCTTATGCGGGATGGAGCAGCGTTGCCAGCGGTCGTGCACCGTGATAAGGGGCTTAAGATATTCATTGATCCAGCGCACCCTCTCTTCAGTGAGTATCAAGTGCGGCCTGAGCACGTCATCAGCATGGAGGTCGCACGGCTTCTGCAGGATGCCAATGCCCGTTTCATGAGCGGCGACAAGGCCCTCCTTTGGTCGCTGCCCTCGCTTTCATGGCGAATATCATCAATTTACTGGCGGGACCGACTCTCTGTAGATCCAGATCGCACGCGAAAGCGGGCCGAGGAATTCTTCGAGACGCTTCGCGAGAACTTGCCCGATCTCATGGAAGGAGCCGCGGAGGAGTTTTATAGGTCTCTCTCCTCTCTAGATCAGGGTTCTCTGGTTAGGACCATCGTGCAGAACGGTGTGGATGCGAGCCAGCTTCCGGGGGTGATCAAGTCCGGTAAGTATTTAATGTTCTTGGAGCATCGGCTCGTCGCGAGTATTGTCGAGAAATTCCCTGAGCGCTTTTTCGACGGAAGATTCTGGACGGATTCGTATCAGATGCTTCCGGTTGAGGATCCAGCTACGGTAAATCAGATTCGAGGAGTTGTGCTTGCTCGATACCGCAACCTTCTCGACGACGTCGTTGGGTTTCTGGATACGCGTCAGTCCGACCCGGGCTATGTCGTGCGCGTTGAGAGGACTCTGCATTTGCTCTTTCGTAATCTCCGGTCTGGCCTCTGATGGCAATGCATCGAGGGTTTTTGTCGAGCTACGTGCTTGCGGGCTGCACATGGCAGTACCTGGAGCGGGCCGTGGGGCGACTGCTGCTCAGCGAAGGATTCACGGGCGTTAGAATGCTTGGGCAGTCAGGCGATGAAGGTGCCGATATACTGGCCCACCGGAACGGGAAGCGCTGGCTCGTCCAGGTGAAGCGGCGTCGCTCGGGTGCCGTTGGCGTCGACGTGCTCGATGAGACTGTGAGATCCGCACTCGTCTACAGGGCAGACATCCCGGTAGTGGCCACAAATCTCGGCTTTACGGATCAGGCTCGTACTCAGCAGTCTGTGCTGATAGCAGCCGGGTCGCCGATTCAGCTTTGGGACCGTACCGTCCTTTCTAAGAGATGGGAGCGGCTGGCCGACAGACCAATCGCAGCGCGCGATCCACGGCCGTACCAGGACAGTGCAATTAAGTCTGTCGTCGAGAGCTGCATTTCTCGCAATCGTCGTGCGGCGCTCGTTGTGATGGCTACTGGACTGGGCAAGACATTCGTTGCGGCTGAGTCCTACCGACGCATCAAGGAAGTGCGGCCTGGCCTATCAGCTCTCGTCCTAGCCCACACCAACGACTTGGTCTACCAATTGGAAAGGGCGTTCTGGCCTTGCCTTGACAAATACGAAATCTCTGGCGTCTGGAATGGGTATGAAAGCCCTGATCCGGACGCCACACTGGTATTTGCATGTGTCGACTCGGTCGCTTCCAAGCTTCAGGCAGCTGGTCGCCTCGAACGGAAGTTTGACCTTGTGATCGTGGACGAATGCCACCATGCTGGAAGCCCTGAGTATCGTGCAGTTCTCGACGCTCTGCAGTGCGGTGCGCCAAACGGCCCGTTCCTCCTCGGCATGACAGCAACTCCGTGGCGGCCAGATGGCACGAGCATCCACTCCCTTTTCGGTGAGCCGATGGCCTGTGTCGACATTGTGCAAGGCCTCAAGATGGGTTGGCTTTCGAACGTAGACTACCGCATGTACGTCGATAACATAAACTGGCACGAGCTGCATCGCGCACACCACCTCACCCCTAGGGGCCTCAATCGAACAATTTTCATTCAGGAGTGGGACGATGCGGTGGTCCTGAAGCTTAAGGAGACGTGGTTCGAAATCCCGCACGCTCGCGCCATAGTGTTCTGCGGAAATATCGATCACGCCATCACTATGCGTGACCGCGTAAACGCGCTTGGGTTCGCGCGCGCTGAAGCGCTGTACGCCGGAAGTCCAGGGACTCCGCGGCTCAGCCATGCACAGCGCTCAAAGATTCTTGCCGATTTTCACGACGGGCAGGTGGGAGTCCTGTGCGCAGTGGATCTGCTCAATGAAGGGATTGACCTTCCCGACGTGAACATCATCGTATTTCAGAGAGTCACCCACAGCCGCCGGATCTTTGTTCAGCAGTTGGGGCGCGGTTTAAGGATTACGTCAGGGAAGGATAAGGTCATAGTGCTCGATTTTGTCTCCGACGTCCGCCGTTTCGCTGCAGGGCTAGACCTTCAGAACAAGCTTAAAGAGGGTCCGCATTACATCAGCATCGGTAGCAAGGTCCGATTCATGAACGCGGGAGGGGAGGACTGCCGGGCTGAATCGTTTTTGCGCGAGTGGTTGGAAGACGTCGCCGCCATCGAGTGCGCTGGTGAGGACGATCACGTCCTTAAGTTTCCGCCCCCACTTTCGGATAGATTCTAGGTATGGATTGGAACCAAGTGCTGTCCTCCCTCAGGCAGATGGAGGGGTGGCTGCTTCACTCAATTTCCGGCCGGAGCGACATCCTCGTAGTTGAGGTCGATGACGAGTACATTAGACTCAAGACCGTCTCCGGTGAGATCAAAACGCGTCCGCTAGCAGAACTGAAACGGGTCGCCGATCGGTTATCCTTGAACATGCCAGTTCATGTTGACAGCGTGTTGGGCGGTAGCGGGTCGAGCCGGAACCAGCCTGAAACTCTACTGTCAAATCTCCCCGATGTGGAGTGGATGAAGCTGGACGAAAGAAAACACCTCGTGTGGCTGGGCCGACAGACACATGAGTTGGGGACGCTGAAGAAGGCTGATCCCTACACGGTTAAGCTCGCGCGCTCCACGCTCGCTGATGCCAAGGTAATCGCGAATCAGAAACAGATCAGTTTGCTGATTCTCACTTCGCATCTCAGCAGGGCGAGCCAGTTTGCCACCTTGGTCTTCCAAGGCGCTCAGCCGAAGCCTCTGGCAGGAGGCAGTGGCTATCTGGTCTCCTCCGAACATGTCCTGGCGCTCCTTGCCCAGCATCCAAGGCTAGGCGGCGAAGCTATCGAGCTCATTCCATTCGTTAAGGTTCCCAGCGCCGAAGAGGCGGCAGCTCGAGTGCGCCAGTTCGATCCGCGTTCTCACGAAGAAACGCTCATACTC
>DYLG01000226.1 GCA_020722215.1 Desulfomonile tiedjei | reverse complement strand
CGGAGACGTCGGCGACCCTTGCGCGACCCGACGGCTGGACCCGGCCTCCGATAGGACGCCCGAAGACCCCTTGAGCATGAGCAGCTCCCTGCGCAAGCCGAGAAGCTCATCAATAAGCTGCTCCCTGGTCTTTTCTCGGTCCCGATCAGCCATCGCGGCCTCCTTGCTGGAAATGGGGCTCACCAGGTGAGATTGGGCGATCCGTACCGGTTCTCACAACAAGTTCCCGATTCCTGTGCACATGCGGGTTTGGCTCCCGACCTGGCCTGATGTTGTCCAGTGAACGGTTGTGCCGATTCATATAAGACCACAAAATTATTGTAATCCACCGAAGGCTCAGCGTCAACATGAGGGCAGCAAGCAAAGAGATCTATCCGCAGGCGGCCGCAAATTGGGGAAAGGCAACTAATTCCCTGCTACTTCAAGCTGTTGATCATAATATATAAGATAATATCAAGTATTCGGGGCTAACTATTTGCTATATATATTAATATATGATAGAATCTCCCCAACGCTTTGACTGTTCCATTCACAGGAGGATACCCGATGCATCACGAGGATAAGTCACTCAAGGCGCTTGGAGAGGCCGTGGCCAGGTGCCTTGCGTCAAAAGATCACAGCGCTCGTTTCTTGACGGAAAACCCGATATTCGATCTCTGTTTCGACCAGTGGTTGAGTCGTGTCAAACCGTTGGCCGAGGCTCTCGAATCCGTGGGAGGCGCGGGCAAGGAAGAGTGGGAGCCCGACGGAGCGGCTCATTGCCTTGTCCAGGCCATAGGTCGGGCATTTCAGGATCTGGAGCATTTCATGGACATTGGCCCACAGACTTGGGACAAGGACCCGGCCAATCGAGGCGAGAACCGATTGATTCCGTTCCTGATTTAGGGTCGTACCGACCGATAGGCCTGCCGTTGGGCCAGGGCAAGCCCTGGCCCGGCTTACATTCAGAAAAACCGCCAAGGCGCCAAGGAATCACAGCAGAAATCCTTCTTGGCGCCTTGGTGTCTTGGTAATGAAAAACAAAGAGGGCGCAGCAAGCAACGCCCCCACAAGACGGTGCGCATTGGTACGGCGCGGGTTTCAAACCCACCCGTTTTCTTGTTCCCAGGCTCCAGCCTGGGGACCGGTAAGACACCGGCGGCCCCCAGTCTGGTGTTCGCCCTTCTTGTCTGCATTCGTTATTCTTTCATTGACAAGAGGGTGGAACTGAACTATCGTATTTGTGGCCGACCTCAGATTAACCAACCATTCAGCGTTTCAAGGACGGTTTGCCTGCGACGGACACGGTATTTCGCCCAGGGATTTCCCGTGGGGCAATCCGACCGGGCAACCGGAACAGGCTATCATGTACTTTGCAATTCCTATGGGGACTATTCGTGATGAAAGCTCTCCACGATCTGCAAAGGCAGGGCAGCTCTCTGCTTGGGGGCTGATTGCGGCTGAAGGGAGAGATTACTGAGGCACACGGCATTAGGGCCGTGCGCCCAGATCCTGTGGTCCAAGCGTGCCCGGAAGGAGCGGAGGACTCATTGCCGGGCCGGATGTGCCGTCAACGCGTAATTCATTTGGAGAAGGAGGGATTGCATGAAAAGGATTGTTGTCCTCGCAATCGTGGCTCTGTCGGTTTGCCTGGGGTGGTCAACTGCCCCGGTGTCGGCGGAGGAACCCATTGTGATAGGGATTCCCACATCGCTCACCGCAATAGAGGGCAAGGAGAGCGTGAACGCTGTGAAACTGGCCGTTGATGAGATCAACGCCAAGGGCGGCGTCAAGGTTGGGGCTGTCAAGCGTCCTTTCAAGATCGAGACCATCGATCTGAGGGACTCTTCTCCCGGAGTGCGTGTGGACGAGGCCCTGTTGGGGCTGGAAAAGATCATCACTGAGAAGAAGCCTGCGGCCATCGTGGTAGGTCCGTTTCGGTCGGAAGCGCTTCTGGCGGGAATGGAACTCCTGGCCAAGTACAAGGTCCCCATGCTGGGGACCATTGCCATGTCCCCTTTGTCCGAGCAGAAAGTCAAGGAGAATCCGGAAAAATATAAGTATTGTTTCCGGGTGAGCCTGAACGCCAAGTACGCGGTGGGGTGCGTTGGCAACACTCTTGCGTTCATGAACAAGGAGTTCGGCTTCAACAAGCTTTTCGTTATGACCCAGGACGTGCTGTGGGCTAAGGCAACAGGAGGAGGAGCGGCAGGACAGGCCAAGAAATCGGGGTACACGGTCGTGGGCCAGGAAGCCTATCCCACCGGTTCCTCGGACTTCGCTGCCGGCCTGAGCAAGGTCAAGGCCCAGGGCGCTCACGTGATTATGCCCATCTTTGACATGCCGCAGAGCGGCATTCTGATCAATCAGTGGAAAAGCATGAAAGTTCCCGCGATGGTGTTCGGATACATTTCTCCAATGACCGGCCCCGGCGGGTGGAAGACCTTCAAAGGGGGGATAGGCGGACTGCTCGAGGCCAACTGGGAGATCGGCAGCGGAATCCCTGCGTCCAAGTATCCTCCGTCGGCCCAGTTCTTTGATGCGTACCAAAAGAAGTTCGGCATGCCGGTCGAATCGGGTCACGGCCCTGCTCCATCATATGATGCCGTGTACATCCTGGCCGAGGCCATCGAACGCGCGGGGACGCTCGATCCGGACAAGCTCGTGGCCGAGATCAAGAAGACGGATCGCAAAGGCGCCGTCGGCAGGATCAAGTTTGACGATGGCAACCAGGTGATTTACGGCGACGACCCCAACAAGGCGGCTTGCGCGTGCGTGTTTCAATGGACTGATGACGGTAAACGGGTCATCGTTTACCCTGAGTCCATCGCGGAAGCCAAGATCAGGTTGCCTGAGTGGGTGAAGCCGGCCAAGTAAGTCAGCAATCCGTTTGGTCGGGAAGAGAGGACATGATGCCTCTGCCCGACCGAACGCTCTGATCCGGTAAGCATTCACTCGGACCAAGCCGCTTCAGGCGGGCTGGAAAGCCTGGCCCGCAAGAGTGAATGCTTACCTGTTGCGGACGATAGCAGGCGCCATGCTTGAAGTTACGATCATCTACGGATTCGTCAACAGCGTTATCCTGGCCTTGGTAGCACTTGGGTTCGGTCTGACTTTCGGGATAAGCGGAGTGTCCAATTTTGCTTACGGTGCGCTCTACGTGCTTGCCGGATACGTTGTGTGGATTTTTATCAACAAACTCCACATCCCGTTCGTTGTTGCAGCCTGCTTGGGAGTGGTGCTTACCGCGTTCCTCGGCGCTGTGCTCTACCGCTTCGTGCTTCTGAGGGTCCGAGGGCTGGTGCTTTCCGAGGTCATCGCCACCTTCGGTGTTGGGCTGGCGATTCTGGAGCTGTTCCGGTGTCTCGGATTCACGGGATTCGAGTATACCCTGCCTGTATTCACCGACGGCAGCATATTGATCGGCAACACCTATATCGATCACCAGAGGCTCTGGATTGTGGGAATAGGAGTGACCCTGGCCGTGGGGCTTTACTTCTTTACTCACCACACCAAGCTTGGCCTGGCGTTCCGTGGAATTGCCCAGGACGAAAGAACCGCCCTTTCCCTGGGAATCAATTCGGACAAGATCGCCGAGATCAGCGTTGCCTTTGGAGCCGGCCTGGCAGCGCTTGCAGCCATAGTGATCCTTCCCAGGGGTCTCATCTCGGTCAATGAGGGGTATGACGTGCTGATCAACGCGATGGCTGTATGCATCATCGGCGGGCTGGGAAGCACGGTCGGAGTGGTCGCGGCCGCTTTCGTGATCGGATACGCGCAGATTATCAGCGAGGCCCTTGTAGGACCGCATTGGAAGATGATCGTTTCACTGATCGCGATCCTGGTGATCCTCGTTGTGAAGCCTTCGGGTCTTTTCGGAAAGCAGAAGGAACTGGAAGAGAGAATCTAGCAGAGCAGGACGGCTAATCATGCAGCAGACCATGCCAACGGCTGCCGGCGCGGCTCCGGCGCGGCGGAGAAAAGAGCGGATAGATCGGGGCATCAAGGCAAGATCTGACGACGTATTCGCCCTCACTTCGTATCGTGAGATGCTCTACGTTGCGATTCCCCCCGCTATTCCGGTGGTTCTGCTGCTCGTTTTGCCGCTGATTCTCCCGATCTATTGGCAGAAAGTGCTCCTTTCCGCGGCCGTATTTGCGGTGCTTGCAATGAGTTGGGATTTCTTGGCCTCGGTGGGCATGGTCTCATTGGGCCAGGCGCTGTTTTTCGGAGTCGGGGCCTACGTGGCGGGAATTCTGGATCACTACCTCGGCCTGCCCGTATGGCTGAGCATACCGCTTGGAACACTGTTCGGCGGGCTCATTTGCACTGTCTTGCTGTTGCCGGTGTTAAGACTTCGCGGCATCTACTTTGCCATGGTGACTCTCGTATTGCCGCTGATGTTCGAACGCATCATCGAAGCTACTGGGCTTCTTGGGGGAACGGAAGGCCTTACCGGCCTGACATCTTTCCCCAATCCATGGATCGAACTGTACTTGATCGGTACGGTGGTGCTTCTGACGCTGTTCGGATTCCGCAGGCTGATGACCAGCGATTACGGACTGGTCCTCAAGGGGATCAGGGACAACGACCGCTCCGTGATGAGCGCCGGCTTGAATATCTACTGGTACAAGGCTCAGGCCCTGTTCATCGGGGGGGCCATCTGCGCGTTCTGCGGAGCCTACATGACCCACGTGCAGATGTTTGTGGGCATGCCGGCGTTTGCCCTAGATTACTCCATATTGCCTATTGCAACTGCTGTTGTGGGAGGCATGGGAACCTTTGCCGGATCGGTGCTGGGTGCATTTCTTTTGGTGCCTCTCTCGGAGTTTCTCAGGGGAGTGGGCGGCTGGCGAACGGTCCTGTATGCCCTGTCCCTTGTGGGGTTCATAGTCCTGTTGCCCGAGGGCATCTTCCACTACGTCCGGAGGAAATACCACCAGTTCGAGCGATGGGTTGGAGTGGAAGCAAGTTCCTGAGTCCAGAATGGCGGAAATGCGGTCTCGTATTCCCATCGGTTAAGGCGCCCGGCCTATCGCCCTTAGTAGGACCGGCATCTTGCCGGTCATTATGCACGGGACCGGCATCTTGCCGGTCATTATGCACGGGACCGGCATCTTGTCGGTCACTGGACGTTAATAAGAGAAGGTGTCCCCGATGAACTCTCACATTCACAACAGGCGGTCCTCTGATGGCTGATAATCAACAGAATCGGGAGAAACCGATCCTTCTGAGAGTCGATGGGCTCAGCAAGAGTTTCGGAGGCGTACATGCGGTGGTGGGGGTGAGCTTCGAACTTCGCCGGAATGAACTGTTGGGAATAATCGGCCCCAACGGGTCCGGGAAGACCACTCTGGTGAACCTGATAACAGGCTTCCTCAGACCTGATGCCGGCCGGGTCATTTACGGCGGGCGGGACATCACCGGATGGATGCCCTATCGCATAGCTCGTCTCGGCATAGCCCGCACCTTCCAGATGGTAAAGCCATTCCCGGCGTTACCCGCATTCAAGAATCTCGTGATCCCGCTGTTCTCACCGCGAGTGAAAAGCCTGGCAGGCGGCCGGTACGGCGACAGAGACAGCGTGGCCAAGGACCTTCTTGAGGATGTCGGCTTCGAGAGAGAGTCATCGGTCACATACAAGGCCGCGGGCAGCCTGCCTCACGGATATCTCAAGCGTCTGGAGCTTGCCAAATGTCTGGCCCTGAGGGCCGACCTGATTATACTTGACGAACTGTTTTCCGGACTGAGCATTGCCGAACTCGCCGGAATCGTGCCCATTATCGAGAAGCTGATGGTCGAGGGAAAGACTGTCATCATGATAGAGCACCGGCTCAGAGAGCTGTTTCGCATAGCAGACAGGGTGGTGGTTCTCAATTTCGGCCGCGCCATAGCGGAAGGCAAACCCGCGGAAGTCATGGAAAAGGACGAGGTAAAGAAGGCTTACCTGGGCAGCGAGGAAGAAGAAGGCTAACAGCACCGGCAAAACCTCTTCATGGCAGGGTGGAGGATGCTCGAAGTACACAACCTTATGGTTTTCTATGAAAACGCTCTTGCGCTCAACGATTTCAGCATGAATGTTACCAAGGGCCGCATGGTGGCGGTCATCGGGTCCAACAGCGCGGGAAAGACCACGTTGATGAACGCCCTATCCGGGCTCATCATAGATACGCAGATCAAAGAGCAGCGCAAGGGCGGGGAGCGCATCACACTGTACGGAACGGTGAAGTTCGAAGGTCGCGACATAACTCTGATGCATCCCAGTGACCGAGTGAGGCTGGGCATGGTGCTTTGTCGGGAACGCCATCCGATTTTCCCCGAGTCGGACCTTCTGGAAAACCTCAAAATCGCCGGGTACTTGAGGACATCGTCCGAAGTGACGGAGCGGATCGGTTATGTGCTCGGCCTGTTTCCGACCCTCCAGCGCCTGAAAGTACGCAAGGCGGGTTTTCTCAGCGGTGGCGAGCAGCAGATGCTTGCGATGGGAATGGCCCTGATGGTTAAGCCGACGCTTCTGCTTCTCGATGAACCCCTGTTGGGCTTGAGCCCTATGATGCAGAACATGCTCATACACGCCATCAAGAAGATCAGCGCAGAAACGGGTTTGACCATCGTCATCACTGAGCAGTTTGCAAGACCCATACTCCCGATGATAGACCGCGGTTACATCATTGAGAACGGCATGCTCACCATGGAAGGCGCAGGAAGCGAACTCATGGAGAACCCCGAGGTTAAGGGAGCGTACTTCGGCGTGTGACAAAGCGCCTTGGGACAAAATGTTCAACCACCAAGGCGCCAA
>DYLG01000225.1 GCA_020722215.1 Desulfomonile tiedjei | reverse complement strand
GGACCCTTCTACTGTTGATGTCGTTGCCGGCCGGGCTGGGTTCGCACTGAGTTCGACGCGATACACGGAGGGTTCAGCTGCTGCGGCATCAGTTTTAGCACTGCTGGCGCTATTCCCAAACACACGGAGAAGATAAACGCCGCCTGTGGGAATGAGACCGGACAGGACTGCATCCCGGCCAGGAACCGGATGTTCGACGGTGATGCGGTTCGTGTTCTTGTCCAAGAGTTCAATGGAGGGGCTAATTGGCGCGTCCAATCCCACAGCGCAAAGGGTGGCCTCGAGGCGGCAAGCGTCCGGTAAACGCAACATGAAAGTATCGGCCTGGTTGGTTTTGCTAATCAATCCGTTTAGTGTTGCCGGGAACACGTCAATGGCTGAGGTTAGTTCCTTGGGCAAAGTTGCCGGGGCGACGAACTCCGGGTTGTTTCCAACAACGAATTGGATTGGGTCTGTCACGCTATTTAGGTCATAAAATCTAACCAAATGCGGGCCGATGCTCGCCGTTTTTGAAATTTCAACCTCGAACTGCCCCCGGGTTTCTCCGGCTGTGAACCTGAGCGCGGGATCGTCGGTCCAGACCTGAACCGGCCAGTTCTCGAAGATTCCAGCACATGTTATGGTGTTGCGGGAACCTGCCTGGCCGCCTGCAGGGAAAACGTACTCGACGGTCATACCATCGGCATGGTGCGAGCCGCTCACCAGGGCGATCAATGTCAGAATTCTAAGCCGTTGCAACATGTGCGAGTATGATCGACGTACGCTGTATCGAGTCAATTACCCTTCCAATTGTCAATCCAGGACCAGGCAGGCATCATTGAGGCTTGGTCTAGCATTGCAGTAAGCGTCTACCACTCCCGCAAGCGATAGAAAGCTTGTGTGAGCCCAACGGGCGCATTGGTGTCGATAAACACCACATCGGTTGTCACCGGACCTACGGGCTCCCATGGCCCAAGAACCGCCGATGCCTTTTCGAGCTGACGAACGCGGCCGCTGGTTTCCCACCGAAGAATGACGCCACCGTCTTCTTTGCCAGCGCGAATTTCGACGCAGCGGGTTGTGTTTGTCGGAGCAAACACCGCGTCGCTGACGATGTAGATACCGTCCAGACCGAAATCTGCGAGATCTTCAAGCGGCTGGAAATTTCTGAGCAGGTCGAGGTTCCGGTATAACACTTCGCCCCGATCGCTTAACAGGTCGCCGTGGTTTATCCAGCCCAGTATATCGTCTTCGAATGATTCTTCCACGGAGAACCACAACTCCCCGCTTGGCCAGACGTATATGGCATCCAGACCAACGTCTCTTTCGGCCGGCGGATGAAACTGTGATAGGAGTTGCGCCTGGGTTTTGACGATCAATCCTTTGCTCGACAGCAAATCGCCACGCCTCACGAGGACACCCAGTTTCTCGGAAAAGAAATCCGCCTCGACTGAGAAATACGCTTCACCCGAGCCGACTACTTGAAAGGCGTCGAGCCCAACGTCGGGCAACGGCGGCATTGGCACAAACGGAGCAATCAGGTCTGTGTACAACATTAGTACTCGCCCACTATTCGACAACATGTCGCCGTGATGGATGTATCCGAGGATTTCGCTGAATACGCCTGTTTCGACTGAGAAAATGATTTCGCTTCCTGGCAGGATATCGACAGCGTCCAACCCCAAATCGAGGGGATCCGGCGAGGGCATCAGGCCGAGTTTTGCTATGAGCTCGCGGTTTAGTGCAACTATGTTGCCTGCGTCCGAGACAAGGTCACCCCGGCCGACATGTTCCGCAGGGGATGGACTTATTCCGGGGGTAAACCCATGTACTGTGGAAAAAAAGATCTGGCGGACAGGAGCAGCAACCAACTCGATCTGATACTGTTGTGTTGGAGTTCCGTTGGCTTGATCAAGGGTAACCTGGATGATCGGCCAGCCACGTTTGATCTCAGGAGTGGAGTTTGTAAGGATGCAAAGTGAACTAGACGATCCGTTATCGATCCAGACCTCGAGGGTCATGCCCTGGCGCAAAGCCAATTCGCCGCCGACTTTGTAAACACCGCGGCCGTGCACTTTGTACGCCCGGCCTTCGGGTGTATAGGCAAACAACTCGATGTCTTCCACAGCGTAATTGAAGAACAGTGGATCGTGGCCGACCAACCGCATGGCGAATCTCCCCTGCAAAGGGGCAACTATCGGGATTCGATCACAAATCGGGCATGAATCAACCAATCTGCTGCTCGTCAACAGTGTGTATTTCCACACCGGAACCTGCAGAGGTAAGCTCGCGGCTTCAAGCTCGCCCGCGGCCGATTGGCCATGCAAAGAACCACCAGAATTTACGGTCTGCTCAGCGTGGCGAAGTGCCAGCGCATAATTCGGCCGACAGTCCAATACCGCACCACTGGCCCAATCTGTGCCTGGGAAACTGAAGGGCGGATCGAAAGCAAACACAAGACTGAGTGGTCCTCCCAGGTCTAACTCGGCAGTTACACAAATTGGATTCGGTAAGAGTGAGCAGCTTGGTTCAACGCAGGGAGCGATAAAGTCCCCGCTCATGGGTGGGAACTCAGCGACGGCGTTGGCCACAGAAGAGTACGAACCGAAAGCCTGATCGAACCCAAGCATGCTAGTGGTCAATCCGTTAGTTTCTGGGGCAAAAGCCGGATAGGTTCCGCGGTCTGGCCTGAGCTGGAATTCGAGGTTTTTGTCGAGGTCAAAAACGGTTTGCGGTTGTGCAATCGCGCACCAGAACTGCAAAGCTGCGAGGCATCCTCCAGACGCCAACCTGATGAAAGCAGTATCTGCGAGGTTCATAACCGGAATTAGCCTTGCGTTTGTTGTTCCACAATCGACCTTATCTACATCGGATTGATCTATGCGGTGCGATTGGCGCTGATCTCCGACACAGGAAATGCCGAACTAACCAGTCCCATCCGAAGTCTTACTGCACAGGCATTTTCCCCGGCTAAGCTGGGTTTCGGGAGAGTTTTGCTCCACACCATAATCACTGTGAACTTACCAATCCCTTGCGAATTGTCTGGCCATTCAAGACTTGTCCAGGTAGTGCGTTCACTCACGCCTCCAACCCCTCCCGCCCATGGGGCGGCGAAGTTGTCGCCGACAGACAAGCGCGATAAAGCGTTATCCATGTAACGAACGCAAGTCGCCCTGAGGGTTGGAGCCAACGCAGCTGCATCATGCGTGCTGAATGGCGACAGGCCGGTGCTGGCATCGGGATTGCAACTCATGGCTCAAGGCCTTTCTAGATTTGAACAAACCATAGACAGGCATTTGTGAGTGTCAAGGCGTCAGACCTCCTGAGGCGGTTGAATTTGGGCTGACTCGACCGACTGTCAATCATCCGTTGGTCTGGGCTGGCAATACAGTCGCTGCGGCTGTTAGCGGCGCCCATACACAGAGCAGCGTATTTGGGTGGTGTTTCAGCGTTACAGTGTTTCGGCGAGTCGGTAATCGCCAGAACACCGAGCCTCGCACGATACCTACTCCTCCATGTAACACAGGGGGACGCAGTGCTGGGTTGGGGAAGAGTCGTAACCGTGCATAAAGTGCCAGGCTCGATATTTGCAGGGGTCTGTGAAGTAACATAAACGGCGTTGGAATGGGCCAATCGAATTTCCAATGCTCCCTGCCGCCCAAGGCGCGGGAACAGGTGCCCTGAGACTTCAGACGCCATTCGGTGGAACCAAACTGCTCCAACTAACAGCGTGATTCTACGGTGTACCCTCTGACATCATGTTAATCGACCGCCCCGCCAGGGGCATCCCGCTGAACATTGGCGGTAGCGCGTTGTACGCTCAAAGTCCCGATCGGTTGGCTGCACGAGCGGCGGATCCGTATCGCCCGACGCGGGACCAGACGCAGAGTTTTAAGCCGAGCAACGTACTGTTTACCAACGCGGCCTGCACAAACGCCGTCCAGGCGGACGACCGCCGGTGGAGTAATCAAATCACCTGTGTAGGTCCTGCGAAGCCCAGCAACAATAAACGGGTTCAACAGTCGAAACGTGAGGAACTGAAATTCTTACCAAACAAAAGCTTAATCGAGCGACGCCTCGAGTGGGGACTCCCAGTCGGCGGCGCAGACGAAACCGGGCGCAGGTCTAGCCATGTGCGGCGCAGGGCTGGATCGACATGCTCGACATTTAGTATTTCAGCTCTTAGCTGAGAACACGCTGGAGAGAATCAGCTCTTTTATCCTCCAGATGAGAGTCATTGTGAGCGCCAGTGGTAGAAGCAAGAGCAGCAGAAACAGGAAAATCCCCGCTCTTGAAAGGGTCGCCAGAAGCTGAGCCGGCAAGAGAAACGCACGGTACGAGTACGCAATCGTCGCCCAACCTACGGCTAAGAGCGCCAATGCTGTCAATAAGGACATGTTTAGCGTTGTAAACAGTTTTGCCTCAATGCGCAGTGTCTCGTCGGGCAGCATGGCAACCAGACGTTGAAGAGCATGGTTGAGCAACAATAGGAATGCAAAGCCCGACAGCACCATCATCAGTGTCGCAATCCGGTAATGCGTAACGCTAGGCATCATTCTCCACCAATAAAGGAAAGGCGAAAGCCCAAGGCTGATCAATGCCGCCGTTTTCGTCCTGTCCAGCGCAGAACGCCATAGCCGTTCGTTTTGGCGGAAATACCCGAGCTGAGTAACCGCATAATACAGCACGGCCGTGGCCATCATCGGCGGTAGTATTCCGAAAGGCTCAAAGAATCCTGTCCTTGCTGTTTGTACACAAACCACCAAGGCAACAGGCATTCCCCAGAACAGCGCCGACAGCCCCCTGACGAGCCTTGCGAGCGAAAACATCAATTGTGCCGGTGGTGCCTGATGGCTCATCGACCTAGGAATTTCCCGCCGTGCACTCCCGAGGGGTTGTTGGCCCACCTGACAACCTACTCTGACATAACCTGCTGCGGGAGTTGGTCGCGGGATGACCGCGTGAAACCGTCACGCAGTCTGGTTGAGTGGGATATCCAGTGTTCTCGGCGAGCTCTTGTTGCATAGACCATTCGGCTGCAGCTGTGCGGCGTTGCGCTATTAAATACCGAGGTATGTGTAATCAGTCAGGCCGCGTTCGTATTCATCCAACAACCGCATTGCTTCCGAGGGCTTGAGTCTGTCGGTCTTAATTGCCTCGTCAACCTGTGCTTTCATGAGGCGTTTGAGTTCGTTATCGTCATATTGAACAGCGGCGAGCGATTGAACGATCGTGGTTCCTTCGATGATTTCTTCGACGTAGTAACCGCAGGGCTCGTCTGGGTCGAGAAACACGTGGACTTCATTGACGCGGCCGAAGAGGTTGTGAAGGTCGCCCATGATATCCTGATAAGCGCCCATGAGGAAGAACCCCAGGTAATACGGTTCGATTGCGCCGTTACCGTTGCGACTCAAGGTATGCAGGGGTATGGTGTCACGCGGATCGGAGAGGTCGATGAATTTTTTGATTTGTCCGTCGGAATCGCAGGTGATATCGACCAGCTTTGCTTCGCGAGTTGGGCGTTCGTTGAGTCGACTAATCGGCATGATCGGGAACAACTGGCCCAAAGCCCAGTGATCCAGCAACGATTGAAAGACAGAGAAATTGCATATGTATTGGTCACCGAGACTGTCTTCGAGCCGCCGAATTTCCTCTGGCACATAATTCTGGCCTTTAAAGCTGCGGACGACTTCTTCGCTGATTTCCCAGTACAGGTTTTCGATCTTTGCCTTTGAATTGAGATCGAGCAAACCGAGGGTGAACATGTTGTATGCGTCCTCCTTGCGCTCCAGTGCGTCGTGGTAGGCTTCGAGTTTGTTAAGCCGTAGCAAATTCCGCTTTATATCCAGAAGCTCGCAAACCAGCGGGTGCTCGTCGTTTGCGTAAGTGAGATGATCCCACTTCCGTTGTTTGGCGATAGCGCCGAATGCCTCTACAATCAGCACGCTGTGGTGAGCAACGATGGCACGCCCGCTTTCACTGATGATGTCCGGGTGTGGCACTTTCTCGGCGTTGCACACATCGCTGATGTAATAGACGATGTCGTTGGTGTATTCCTGGAGACTGTAATTGGTGGAGCTGTCGAAGGCTGATCTGCTGCCGTCGTAATCAACCCCGAGACCGCCGCCCACGTCAAGGTACTGGATCGGAAACCCCATTGTAACAAGTTTGGCGTAAAATCGGCTGGCTTCCTGGACGGCCTTTTTGACCGCGAGGATGTCGGGGACCTGGGAACCGATGTGGAAGTGCAGAAGTTTCAGACAATGCGAAAGGTTTTCCGCACGCAGCATCTCGATCGCCGCCAGTATTTCGGAGGTTGTGAGTCCAAACTTGGCGTTTTCACCTCCGCTTTCAACCCATTTACCACCACCTCGGCACATGAGCCGCACCCGAATCCCGAGCAAAGGCTCGACACCTATTTGCTTCGATATCGCCAGGGTTTGCTGAAGCTCCTCAAGTTTTTCAACAACAAGAATCACTTTCTTGCCGAGCTTGATGCCCATTAGCGCCATGCGGATGAAGGCCCGGTCTTTGTAACCGTTGCAAATGATCAAGCTGCCCACCTGACTCTGCAAAGCAAGGCCTGCAAATAACTCCGGTTTGCTTCCCACCTCAAGACCGAACTGGTAGGGACGCCCGGCATCAAGAATTTCCTCCACCACTTCGCGCAGTTGATTAACCTTGATCGGGAACACACCACGGTATGAACCCTGGTAGTTGAATTCGGCAATTGAGTTCCGAAAAGCTAGGTTAATAGCTTCAACCCTGTGCCGAAGTATGTCCTGGAACCTAATCAACAACGGAAACTTTAGCCCGCGCCCACGCGCCTCTTCGATCACATCAGTAAGGTCCCCCACAGCGCCGCTTCC
>DYLG01000224.1 GCA_020722215.1 Desulfomonile tiedjei | reverse complement strand
CGGAATTCTCGCGGGCCAAATCACGGCATTTTGGCTGCGACCAGCGGGAGCAGCCAAAAATGGGAGTTTTTGGTGGAGGGGTCCGGGCGGCCCCTTTTTGCACTACGCGGCCTCCAGCGGGAACCAATGGAAGCAATCCGCAGATTACGCAGATTTGCGCAGGTGAAGAAGCAGCAAATGCCGATGCCGGCGTATGTTTCGCGGTTTCTTGAATCTGCGTCCATCTGCGACATCTGCGGATAAATTTCAAAAGGGGCTCCCCGGCTTATCTCGCGAAAACTCCTCAGGGCTTGATCAGCGATCGGGCCCATGATCCTTCGGCGAGCATTTCGTCGGGACTTGTCAGCCGGTGAAGTTCCCTGGCCGAGTTGACTTTGCTGCGGCGCTCCGCGTGTCTGTCCGGCTCATCGTCGTCGGACTCCCACAGGCGGAGTTCCACCTCGTCGTCGGTAAGAAAATGGGGACATGGCGAGGGAAAGAAGCACCTCAGATAGTCTGCGTTCAAACGGGACAGAGGGTCTCTGTCACCGTTGAAATGCAGCACATACCTCGAACGCCGGAGCTGATAGGAACTGCATGCCTCACGGGTGATCTTGCCTCCCCAGCGACAATCTATGAGCCGATCGGCGTTCAACTGCTTCCATTCATCGACCGTTGTTGCCTGCTGCGGGTTCATGAGCCGGCCTCCCGTGAGAGTTCTTTCCTTTCGTGCCAGTCGAACGGAATATCCAGATGCCTGCGCAGCTTGCACATAGGAGCCAGAAGGCCGAACTCCATGGATTCCACTAGTTTTCGGGCGTCCGGGTCGCCCAAGGCATCCACGTGCGAGCGCACTACGGATAGCTGCTCGTGCAGCTTGTCGAATGAGTTCGAGATGAGCTTGAGATGATTGGCGTTTTCCATTTCATGCCTCCTGAAGAGCGACGAGCGAACCGTCAGGCCATGGGTCTGCGCCGGCAAGTCCGCCGCGGAAACATGCCGGGGTCCCGGTTGAGTAATGCAGCCGGTCGGCGTAGTTCGAGGGCCTTGGACTAAGCGCCGGCGCCGGCCGATGAGGCGGTGGGGTTGGTGGGTGGATGCCGGAAGTGAATGGTCAGCGAGCGACAATTACCAACCAGGTAAACTCGCTGCTCGTTGGAAAATGGTCCACCCGTCCCGGTGCTGAGCCGGTTTTCAGGCCTCATTGGGGCGTTTCTTGATGTGAGAACAAATGTTCTCCATCACCCCCCATAAGACCATAATTAACCTAATTTGTCAACTGAAAAATCCCGCCCCCCCTCGCCGTTCCAAAACCGCCCTGATTTCAGCAACAACTAGAAGTGATTACCGGAATGGGGTCTTCAGGCCAAGCTCGATGAGCGCTCTCTGGAAGTCTGTGATTTCTCCGGGGGTTCGGGGAATCATGGAATGCGTGTCCGACATGGACTGGTACAGTCCGTATTTTCGTTCGGTATTCACTGCCCGTTGGTAGTCCATTTCCCTCTGTTGCCTTTCCGCGAAGTTCCTGAACCGGTCCATCTTGGCCTGCCGCTGGAGGCTGTCGAGCTGGAGTTGCCGGAAAGGCGCCTGGCGCTGGAATTCCCGGTCCGATCTCCAATCCGAATGCTTAAGCGTACCCAGCCGGTTGCGCCAATCGGCCTGCCCGGTCAGATAGCTTTGCTGCAAGCCCAGGAGATTTTGCAGGTTTCGGATCCGGTCGCTGTACACGTTGTATTGGGATTCCTTCAGGGCCTTGTTGTAGTTCATGGCCTCTCTGAATCTGTCGGAGTACCCGGACGCGAGGTTCTTCATTGCCGCAAGATGAAGGGACGAAGCCGCGTCCGCGCCGCCTTTCACGTTCAGCCCGCTCCTCCGGATGCCGGCTCCTGCTGCTTGCCGAACGTAGTCTTGAAGTTGGCTGCGCTGTCCTCCCAGAAGGTGGGACATGTAATCCTGAACTCCGGGATCTTCCGCGGATGCCGGCTTGAGCGACCAAGACCCGAAGGACGCGGCCGCTGTGCCGCTGCCCGCTGGTTTCCGCGAGTCCTGAATCGCGGAAAACATCCGTGAAACCAGATTGGATATCTGTTTGGCGGGCTTGTTCCAGGGGTTGGAGCCGAATACGGAAGAGTAGTCAAACCCCGAATTAATTGCCATATGCTTTCTCCTTTCGTTGTGTTGAGGCCGTTTGTTGAAGAGGGAAAGACAAACCGCTAAGTACTGGATTTCGTAGATTCGGTCGCACATTGCGAGCCGTCACCCCGGCGAAAGCCGGGGTCCGGAAAACCCAATCCCGCGTTCCGCGCGGGACTGGATTCCGGCTTCCGCTGGAATGACGATGAAACAGTCCCGCAGGTGGTTCATTCGCGACCGTACTTGCGAAATGGTGTACTAAGCGCTCCTTTGTGTCTTGGCGGTTGATTTGTTTTCTCTTGCGCCGCCAAGTTTACCGCAGTTCCATTTCGCCGCATTGGGGATTTTCGCATTTCCATATTGCTCGGTAACCGCAGGCGTAATCTTCTCCCGCGGGGCAGAGAGTCTTCCATACGGACCATCTGCCGCCGCATTCGGGGCATTTCGCGGTGAGCACAGGCACTCCGTTAAGTCTGTGCACGAGCGCTGCAAGGTATTGAAGAAAACCCACAAGATTGTCCAGACTGCATCCTTCGTTTGTCATTGTGTCCTCACGTATGCGGGCAACATTCGTTGCCGGCGCCGCTTATGGCCCATGCGCCGTTGCTTGTGTTGATGCTGCAGCATCGTGCTCCGCTGACCCAATATATTCGGGACTGGAAATCCAGGCCGGATTGCCCGTTATCCGAGTACCAGCAACATTGCGTTCCGGAGCTGTTTCCGCTGCAGCCTTCGGTTCCGCGAATAATAGCCGCGGTGGCTCCGCTAATGTCATCCAGGCAGGCGGCTATGTTGCCATAACTGCTGCCCGCAACGTGCCGGAAGCCTGTCGGAGCCGACCCGTTGCAGTACAGGTTTGCTTTCTTGGCGAGATAGTAGTAATTGCTTCCGGAATAGGCCTGTTCACATTTGAATGCATATCCTGCAACATCGTTGTCGCTGAGGTCGCGTCTTGCCTGATATTTCGCGGTGATTTGCTCGTTGCAGCCGTTGTTGAACGTCAGCGTGAGCGATCCACTGCCGCAACAACCGGAACAAGCATGGACGCCGCTGAATCGCAGCCACCCGGATAGGCTTCTGGTAACGTATCCGTCGAACCGCTGCAAGTCGTACATATCGTCGCGTACGCATGTGGTGGATAAGGCCAGATTGGCGGATGAAGCGTAAGAACAGGCCTCGCCGCCGCTGAACGTGTACCCGCTGTTCTCATAAAGGGTTGTTCCCGAAGGCGGCGTTATGGCCGACGAACCTATACGCTTCACCACAACGGTTGTGTTGGAATCGCCGCCTCCGCAGCCGTCCGTGCCGCTCCAGAAGATAGTTCCGCCGCAGCACGCGGGATTGGCTGCGGACCCCGCATAATCCGGATTCCTCGTTACAAATCTTGTTGCGCCGTCGGAATGATACTGTGCAGCGCCTTCCCATTGCACCGGAGATGATCCGGTTCCCGAGAACGTTCCGGTGAGATTGCCGCCCGAACAGGCCTGGTTGCCGCTGATAATGTTCGGGAC
The DNA here is from genome assembly GCA_020722215.1 of Desulfomonile tiedjei. Classification (GTDB taxonomy): domain Bacteria; phylum Desulfobacterota; class Desulfomonilia; order Desulfomonilales; family Desulfomonilaceae; genus DYLG01. Next base: position 3,283 of record DYLG01000224.1, on the reverse strand, counting down.
TGCCACGGCATTTGCCCAATTGGCGTTGATTATGGACGGCGCGGTCACATACATAACCGGAGCGGGAAACGCGCCGCTTACTCCGCAGCAATCGCACCCGCAGCCGTCCGGATAGTTGAGGTCCGCTTTCAAAGTGTATGAGACGGTGTAACCTCCGCAGAATTCCTCAGTTTTGCTTCCGACGCCCGAACACGAATTGTACCACCCATCAACTACATCCGGATCGGGCACGTAGTCAAGAACCATCACTTCGCCCGCTTCCATGCCGATGACTTTGAACTGCCCGTAAGTGCCTTGAAGCTTGCCGCCGGATTTGATCGCGGCAAGATCCGGGCAGAGCGAAGGGCACTGGATGCGTATTCGTCTGATCTTTGGAGAGCCCTGAGCGCAGAAGGCTCGCGCGCTTTCCACAAATACTTCAAGTATTGTGCATCCAACGGACGCGGCCATTGAGCTGCAGTCGCTTGGGTTCATAGGTTTGGCGGCATCCGCGTATTGCGGTTTGTTGGCAAAATTTAGCACAGGCTGATTGCAGCATGAAGTATTCGCAGCGTCGAAATGTATGCGCTCAATCATGTTATCAAACTGAAACAGCGCTCCCCGCTGGGAGTGCGGGCATTGATATTCGGCAAGCCTGTAAGGCCATGTGCCGGCCTTCTGCGCCTCGGGGAAGCTCAGGTTCTGGTAAATATGGTATGCGGTATATCTCCCGGACGACATTTCGGTCCCTCGCGGGTTCTTGGTGGAGGGGGCCGGAAACTTGGGGTTAGCGATGTAGGCGGCAACCGGCATAAGACGGTTACCACAGACTGACGCGGGCGAGCCGTCATTGGCATCGTAGGACGGACTCTGCCCGCCGATTCCGTCGGCCGCCGGTATCCGGCATGTCACATGGAACCCCATTCCCGGATGACGGAAGCCCCCACCTGTATGCCGAAGATATCGGTGAGGCCCGTGAACTCGATGCGGAACTTGAAGAATCTCCCTCCGACGTTGTGTGGCTTCTGTTCCTGAGCGAAAAGCTTGGCGGAAAGGTCGCCCAGTTGGTCAAATGTGTATTGCGCGGCCGGGGAAACGTCGCCGTCAACGTAAATCTTCAGGGTGATGCCGGAACCGGCGGTCTTGCCGTAAAGGGTGAGGATGCGAATCAACTTTTTGAACTCCGGGGCATTGAAATGCATCCATCCTGTTTCGACCCAACAATCTATGGGCAGGCCGAAATCGGTGGTATCCGAGGGCCCGAAAAGCCTGACCACAGCTCCGCTGTAATCGCCTCCGTAAAGCCCGGTCCGGCCCAGTCTGCCCGGCGCTGACGGATTGTAGTGATACGCCGCGGCTAGGGCGGCCAGACCGATCGTGAAGGGAGGAAGCCACGTCCTGAGCGTAAGATCGTAAATGATGAGGCGATTGTTGGTGCTCTGCCCGGTTCCACTTACAATCATGGGCGCCGACCAGATCACCCAGTTGCGTTCAGGCCAGTAAACGCCGCAAGCCTTGTGCAAGTTCTCCGGGTCAAGCCGCGGCCCCCGAGCGGACGGATCCCACCAGGAAACATCTTGGCTGAGCTGATACACTTTCAGGCCTGCGAAATACCATGCTCCGGCCTGATTGATATAATACAGCCCCATGAGGTTCTTGCCGTCCGCTTCCGTATGGGGCGCACGCACAACCACCCGGCTGTTGATGGGGGCCTGGCCTGCCGCTTCGGCCCTTTCCACGGAGAAGGTCTGGGGATTGTACCCATTGAGGATGTACCAGTCCTCGGTCTTGGCGATGAATCCCTGGTTGAATGCCTGCGCGGCTGCGACCAGCACGTCCTGGCCGCCGATTCTTATGCTTGAGCTATCCGTGCCTGCAAAACCGTATTCTTCCAGGCTGCGGGATATGTCGATCTGGTCCGGAGCGTCGGGACGATTGCAGAGAATCATCCTGTCCCTGACGGCGACCGCGAACTTGTGCTTCTTTAACGGCTCAAGAACAGGCCGGATACCGGCTTCGCTTATGTACGTCTTGTCGCTCAGATCGGCGGAAAATTTGAGTCTCACCCAGTACCCGTGCGGGTATTGCGGGCTCATGGGACGGTTCTGCTTCCAATCGGAAGGAGTGGTCCAGGAGATCTCGCCTTTGATCCCCAGGGTAGTGCCGCTCGGCTTCTGCGTGCCGTCCGTGAATCCGGCCAGGGAGGTCCAAGCGGTTCCGTTCCAGTAGCTCCCGGACATAGTTGCGGCCAGCTTGTTGCCGTAGTCATTGTGCACGGAAAGTTCCACTGCATTGAATGGGGTCAGGTATCCTATGTAAACGGCATCGCCCGACTGGACGCCCTGTGGATTGTCCAGATCCCCGTCGTTGAGCCGCGCAAAAGTCGGGTACGTATTGTCGCTCACTTCAACGGTGAAGTCCTTCACACTGTTGTCCGAAGCGTCGTGAAACAGAAAACCGAGGGGAGTGTCCGGCATGCCTTCGCCGATCACTTGCAGCTTCTGGCACGGCGCCTGAAACAGAATTCTGCTCAACGTCGCGCCGACTGATGTGCCGCTTTGAAACCCGACCTTGAACCAGAATCCGGGCACGCCGTTTACCACATGGTAGTCCGCTGAAAAGACCGATCCGGAATGCATTACCGTGCCGTCGAAGGCAAGAGCGTTGGTGTTGTCGCTCCATCCCGAGCCTGATGACCACGAGCCGGAGTAGCCCTCCATGACGAGATTGCCGCCGGATGTGTTTGCCGAATTCACCTGAAAATAAAACCCGCTCACTCCGGACATGTCCGTGCAAACGGCGATCCACCCGCTTGCCGAGTTCAGTCCGCCGATATCCGCAGCCGTGTCCGCGTCCTTGTCACATACTTCCGAAGTTATGTCGTGCCAATTCGCGCCGCTGTCATAGGTTATCAGAGCGGCTTTCGGCACGGCCCAGTCCGCGCCGGAGGGATCCATGCACCCTGCAAACACCAAAGGCCCGGTGCTTTCGCCCTCGGTTATCACTGCCCTGTCATTGAGCGGAGCAATGGAGACCACTCCGGCCCCGGAGCCGAGATCGTAAATCGCAGTCCACGTGCCGGAACCCGCTGCCACCGGAAGATGATCCGCGCAGACGTACAGCTTGTCGCCCGAAGCGCTTCCAGCCTGAGCGATCAAATAGGATGACTCATTTGTGGGGAACCTCACCTGCTGCAAATACACGACCTCGACGCCGGAGCCTCCCGGATCGAATCCGGAATTTGGCATTGTATGGTATGAGCATCCTTTGCGGGTTCTCAACCCGCCGTCCACGATGTCAACGT
>DYLG01000223.1 GCA_020722215.1 Desulfomonile tiedjei | reverse complement strand
ACGGTTCGGAGGGGGGAGCGGCCGGGGTCACAACCGGTTGTTCCTACCCCTATCGCTGTCCGGACCAAGCCTTATTTGTGTCTTGGCGCCTTTGTGGTTTGATTTGCGCTTCGGAGGCATGTTCATGTTGAACTGTTACATTCACTGTTGCATCGGCCGTCCGCCGACTCCTTCGCCCTGCTATTGCACAAGCCCGCGGACCGTCTCCGCCAGATCTCTCAGGGAAACGGGTTTTTCGATTATGCGATCAATTCCGCATTGGATCCCCTTCTCGTGATCATCGGGTCGGACTCCCCACCCGGTGATCAGAATGAAGGGAGTCTTCGGCAGGTGGTCCCTGGCTCTCAAATCTCTCATCCTTTCGGCGACTTGCCGCCCGTTCAGATCCGGCATTGCCAGGTCGCACACAACAACGTCGGGGTGGGTTTGGTTGAACACCTTCAGGCCATGAACACCCGAGTCCGCAGTGAAGACTTCGTGCCCCAGTTTGCGCAGCCCCAGCGCAAGAAGGTTCAAGAGAGGCGGGCTGTCGTCGATGAGAAGCATGCGGCATCGAAACGGGGGCGCGCTTATGGGCGAAGGTTGGGGTTCGCCGGGCAAAGCCTTTGCCAGAGGAAGCTTCACGGTAAACACAGTTCCCTCACCCGGGCTGCTTTTTGCGGTAATGTCGCCTCCTCGTCTCCGCACAATGCTGTTGCAACTGGCAAGTCCCATGCCGGTTCCGTGAAATCCTTTGGTTGTCCAGAACGGTTCGAACACCTTGCTCAAATCGTGTCTTGGTATGCCTACGCCGGTGTCCCGGACTTCCAGAACCACGTTGTCCGCGTCCGCAGAGGTCCGCACGGTTATTTCTCCACCTTCCGGAAGCGCTTCCACTGCGTTCTTGAGTAGATTAACCGCCACCTCAAACAATTCGTTCTCGTTGCCCAGCACTATGCAGCCCGGCTGCAATTCCCGACTGAGGGCAACGGTTATCCCGGAGCGCTGCGGATTGGTTTTCCAGTAAGGCTTTGTCATTTCAACTGCCTGATCAACCACCTGCGACAAATCGAAAGCCTTTCCCGAATGGACTCTTTCGCCGACCTTGGGACGAGTGAATTGCTGGAGTCTCTTGATGGTCTCCGCACCAAGTTGGGAGTTCTTCAAGATCTCCCTGAGAGCTAACTCCACTTGGAGCCGATCATTCGATTCGAGATTGGCAAGGGCCAATTGAGCCCCACTCATGACGATTTGGAGGAGGTTGTTGAAATTGTGCGAGACTCCTGCGGACATCTCCCCGAGAGCCTTGATTCTGGTGTTTTCCAAGAGAAGTTGTTGTGCTCTCTTGTGCTCGGAGATGTCCTGGATCACGGCCTGGCACCCGCGGACCGTCCCGTCCGGATTCCTGATGGGGGTTAAGAGCAGACTACAGTAAAAGGCCTCCTTCGCTTTTTCCTGGAGCCGGATTTCCTTGCCGACGATCTCCCCTTTGTCCATGCATTCCTTGAACGCCTCCGTAACGCCTTGAGCGACCAGCAAAGGCGACTGGAGAAACTCGACGGATCTCTCTATCCGGACATCAGCGGCTCTGAGGATTTGCACCAGGGCCTGATTCATCTCCAGCGCCCTGCCTTCCTTGTCCACCAGCACTATTCCCACGGGCGCGTGGTCGAACAGGACTCGGAATTTTTCTTCACTGATGCGAATCGCCTCCTCACTCGCTTTGCGCTCCGTGATATCAACAAGGGTTCCGGTGAACCTCACGGGATTACCGTCCCTGTCGCGGTTGACCACCTTGCCTCTGGAAAGAACCCATCTCCAGTCCCCGGAAGGGGTCAGAAACCTGTATTCCAGAGAGCAGATGCGGCTGCGGCCTTCCAGGTGTTCGCTGAGCGCCCGTTTGACAACCGGAAGATCTTCGGGGTGCACGGACGTCTCCCACATCTCGAAGGTCCCTCTGAAGTCCTGGATCAATTGGTCCTCGGTTTCCGCCGGGATTCTGTAAGAAAACAGTTCTCCCGTACCTATGTTCCAGTCCCACAATCCCATATCTGCGCCGCTCAGGGCCAACGCCAATCTTTGACGGCTTTCCCTCAGTTCGCTTTCCATGCTGTGTTTGAAAAGGGCCGTCTCGATGGCGGGACGCAATTCACGCCGGCTGAAAGGCTTAACCAGATACCCGAACGGCTGGGACATTTTGGCCCGCTCCAGGGTTCTGTCATCCGTGTACGCGGTCAAATAGACAACAGGGATATCAAAGTGCCGCCGGATGTTCGAAGCCGCTTCTATGCCGTCCATGTCGCCGTCGAGTCGTATGTCCATCAGGACAAGATCCGGCTGCAAATTGCGCGTCCTTTCGATGGCCTCCTCTCCGCTGGTGACACTATCCAGGACTGAATACCCCAGCGACTCGAGGTTCTCTTCCAGCTCAATTGCTACTATGGCTTCGTCTTCCACTATGATTACCGATGGCGATTCCATCAAATTCCCCCACTAACGGTTCGTTCCCGGAACAACTCCATCTCCGCAATCTCGGCTGAGAAATCAGCCGTCATTTCGAAACATGTGCGTTCCGCCAATTCTCACCGCATGCCGCCTTGTTGTCAACCCATTCACATGACACGGCGGACGAAACTTCTTGTCAGATCCGGGGAAGTTGATATATAGCGTGTGCCGGAGTCATCGTCTCAACGAATTCCGCAGACGGCGGGGTTGAGATTGCCCAGGCCGTTCGCCGACCCCGAGCAGGAGGGCGCCCGGTGGGGGGCCGCAGTCATCCCCGGCATCAACGGTCGTTCATATGGTTGCGGCAGGCAGGCCGCGGACATCGACGGCCAACTACCAGTGCACCTGGGACCCTGAAGCGCCTCTAACCCATTTGACCCAAGTGGGTCAAATGGTGTATTCTGCGGTCCAGGCGGAGAGATCATGGAGACGAAAACAGCGGATTCAAGGGGCAGGATTAATCTCGGAAAAGAGTTTGCCAACAAGACCTTCGTCTTTGAGAAGATCGGAGAGACTGAGATGAGACTGGAACTTGCCCGAGTAATACCGGAGCGAGAGATCTGGCTCTACGACAACCCTGAAACAAAGGAGGCAGTACTCGGGGCGTTGGAGAGATTGAAGAGCGGTCGGTTCGCGGCGTCTCCGCCGAACATTGACGTGGAGGAGCCATGGATGCAAGAACTTGAGGATTAATCATGGCATTTTGTCTTGTTTGGGATACGGAGGCGGCAAAGAAATACAAAGAATCTGAGGAGAGAGCCAAGAAATCCGCTGAGAATCGGAAAGAATCCGGGAAGACGAAGGCGTCTAAAGCAGAAGGGCTGTTCAAGCAGGTACAGAAGTGTATCAGACTCCTGAGAAACGACCCACGACGTCCGAGCCTTGAAACTCACGAGTTCAAATCCCTTGCCAATCCCTACCACCCAAAGGAGAAGGTCTTTCAGGCATACGCCCAACAGAGCACGCCAGGAGCATACGGGGTGTTTTGGTGCTATGGTCCGCACAAGGATCAGATCACGATCATAGCCATAACTCCTCATCCATAATGCGCCCGAAACGGAAACGGGGTCAGGCTCGACTTATTCGGATTTGAGCGTGTTGAATACTGATGCCGGCACGGAGAGCGGGCGCCTACTATCCGGGCGCGGTCTATCATGTGATGATACGCGGCAACGTGACAGCGGCATTTCTTTGAGGAGCCGGACGGGATTCGTTTCCACGAGATGAAACGGGCGGCCTCCAGTGAGGCCGGCGGCAGAACTTGAGCGGACAAGAGAAGACCTGGCAAGAATGCAAATATCTTTAGCCCGACCCAACATGGGCGGGTTTGAAACCCGTCCTCTTAGCCCGAATCATTCGGACGTACATTCCGGGAAGCGGTCTGTTGTGATATACTCAGGAATTGTTAAGAAATAAGGTGGTCATTTTGGCAGGGGCGGACCTATGTGTCAGCCCTCTTCGGCCGTAGCGAACCTCTTTTCGGGCAGACACGCAGGTCTGCCCCTACCTCGGTTCGGCTGTCGTTTGCATCGTTTATTTCATGATAGGCCCTTACATGAGGACTCAAAGGAAGCCCGGCCTATGACCAGACAGGAAGTCATTGAGCGTATCGCAGCTCACAGAGAAGAATTGCAGATCCAAGGCGTCAAGTCGTTGGCGCTCTTCGGGTCCGTGGCGCGAGGACAGGCCGGACCGGCCAGCGACGTGGACGTAGTGGTCGAGTTGAGTCGGCCTATGAGTTTGTTCGGCTTGAGCGACCTGCGGCATCTGATTCAGGAAATTCTGGGCATCGACAACGTGGATCTCATAACTCGCGACGGTATTCACCCAGCCCTCAGAGACGCAATCCTGGCGGAGATGGTCCATGTCATCTAGGCGCTGGAGATTCTTTGTCGAGGACATTCTCGGAGCCATTGAACATGTTCGCGGCTTCGTTCGCGGCATTCCTTTTGAACGGTTCGCTCAGGACGAACTTATCCTTAAAGAGAACCCGCGCGGTCAGATCCCATTGGTTACGCAACTCAGCCCCCTTGCTCAGAGCAGCGAGGAAATGCACTTTCTCCCTGTCAGTGGAAGGCGTCCAGCCGCGCTTGGCGAGGAAGCCCGCCACTGAATATTGGACCGCGTTGTGTGCACCCTCAAAAAGACCCACCCCTGCATATCCCTAGGGCGGGCTGCGTCATGCTGCAGGCGCTGCATAGATCACCTTTTGGGTACGCAGGATTTCACGGCGACGGAACGGGTTGCGAAGGCCTGTCTTGGACACCAGATCAACGTCACGTTTGAATATTCCCCGAAGTTCCTCTTGCATGTCCACCCAGTCGGCCAGACTCAATCGAGCATTCTCAGCCAAGGTCACGAGCACGTCCACGTCGCTCTCCGGGGTCATGTCGTCCCGTAAGGCCGATCCGAACAAGCCGAACTCCACCACTCCCCATTTCTCACAAAATCGTTCTATTTCCGGCAACAGAGTCTCTATAGGTTCCATTGCACACCTGCCGCATGTCCTCGTGCTTTATACCCGTTGGCAAAACTTTTGGCAACGGGTATATTATCTGCGACATGCCGCTCCGTAAGCTGGTTTTGCCTTATCGTACAAAAGGCGGGACCCCCAACGGGGCATCGGGTGGGATGCTCGGCAGGAGTCACTGGCAGGAATATGTGGTAGGGCTGATGCAGGTGGGCTTCTTCTAGTAGGATACGATGTACTTGTCAAGAAGTTTTTGTGAACGGCAGATATCATATTGAAATAATGGAACTAAAACTTACATGATACCAAAGAAACCGTCATCTTAGAGGACTATGAGCATTTATCAACCCTAGATCTTGGACGAGGTTTTCGCTTGAAGTAAACTGGCCAACCAATTGACTGCACAGGTCATTCCAGGTATAATTATTCCAAATTATCCCTGGGCCCCCCAGCCCGAGGAGGTTCCCATGCGCTTACCCATGGTGATACTTGTTCTTGCGCTCATAGCATTCGCCGCGGCCCCCGGAACTGCTCCGGCCCAGCCCGCGGATTTCGAGGAATTCGACTCCGCCCCCGCCCAGCCGTCCGTTGCGCCTCCGAGTCTGCCCTCGACTAGGCATCAAGCCAAGCCTCCGTCTCCTCCTAGGCCGGATGCGGCGAACCGCCGCGTCCCCGTGGTCAACCAACGGGGGAATCCCGTGTCACCGCCGGCAGTTCAAGATCCGGAAGCAAGCCAGGATTGGGGAATTCTCGCGTTCCTGCGCTCCCTGGCTCCGAAGACGGAGGATATGGACAGGGCACTGCAATTTTTAGTTTCGCCGCGAACCAACACAAACGGGGGGCCGGGACCAAACTGGTCCCCCGCGTCGGATTGATAGAGGGAAGAATTAACCACCAAGAAAGATTGTGATCCGCAGATTACGCGGATTTTCGCGAGGGTTCAACGAAGAATTAACCACCAAGGCGCCAAGACGCCAAGGAAATCCTGAATTGATTTCTTCTTGGCGCCTTTGTGTCTTGGTGGTGAGATTTTATCGTCCCCATTTGAGCTTCTTGCTTTTATCAACCGGAGTCCGTGGGCCTTCCGGTGCAGCCTCGACCTCGGATTGGGCATCCGCCGCTCCTGCAGGCCTTCCCCATTTGAGCTGCTTGCGATTCCGGGGCGGAGCCACTGGACCGGCCGCGTCCTTATTCTCCACGTCGTGTCCGATCATGGTCACGGGTACGGTGGGCATATCCGCCACGATGAAGTTGGCGCGCACAAGAATCTTGGCTGCGGTTATTTGCCTGGGGAACGGAGGAAACGGCTGAGCCGCCCTGATTGCGTCGAGCAAGGACTTGTCCATGTCGGGGCTGCCGGAGCTTCGTACTAGCCTCGCGGAATCCAGCTCACCGCTTCGTTTGACTACATAGTCGATCCTCACTCGTCCTTTGACGGCAGAAGAGGCGTTGAGATCCAACGGTGTCTGCCAGGCCCTCTGAATTGCGTCCCTTGTTAGCAACGTGTAATCGTTGAGCACCGGGCTTGTGGTCGAACCGTCCACAACTACCTGGTGGAGTGTGGCGGCTTCATCGTCCGAAGCAATGGCCGGTATTCCAAAGGCCAGGCAAATCATCAGTGCCGGAACAAGGCATTTTTTCATACGTGACGACTCCTTTTTTAGAGAACTGAGCCCCGGCGACGCACGCCGGGTTGGATAGGAATTCCTTTGAAGGCTGATTGGTAGATATCTTTAACAAGTTCAGCCCGATTGTCTTAAAACCGAGCACTTCGGTTGAAGGTTCCGTAGCAACCCCCGCTTCGCAGGTCAAGAAAAAAATCAACTAGGAACGGTTCGCGAACCGCCCCTACCGGCCCCCGTCCTGCTGGACGCGAGATTCGTCCGCGATAAAAGGGGCCAGGAAAAAATCAATTCAGGATTTCCTTTGTGTCCTTTGTGTCTTGGCGCCTTGGTGGTTAATTCTTCTTCTTGGTTG
>DYLG01000222.1 GCA_020722215.1 Desulfomonile tiedjei | reverse complement strand
CCCCAAGGAGTTGGCAGAATGAACGAACCCATGTCGGACCGCGGTCCGGCCATTGACCTGGAAGCCAGGCTATCTTTGAATGACACATTCCGATTCGCATGCGGTCCTCACGTACCGTGTTTCACCGAGTGTTGCGGAAAACTGGAACTTCTGCTGACTCCCTACGACGTGTTAAGACTGAGGCGCAGACTGGGCATGACCTCAGAGGAGTTTCTTGACAGGCATTCCATAACGCGGCATCGGACCGGGCATGGGCTGCCGGAAGTGATGATGCTCATGGACCGGGAATCAGGCAGGAAATGCCCCTTTGTGACTTCCCAAGGCTGTACGGTGTACGAGGACAGACCCGGCGCGTGCAGAATATACCCGCTGGGTCGGGCTTCCACGAGGGATCGGTCCGACGGATCGCACAGGGAATTCTATTTCACCGTTCGCGAGCAGCACTGCAAAGGTTTCCTGGAAACAACCCAATGGACGGTTCGGGAATGGATAGCTGATCAGGGCATGGAGGAATACAATCGGTTCAACGATCTCTTGATGGAGTTGTACGTTCTCAAGAGCCGCCGCAAGGAGATCACTTTGGGGACACAGCACCTTCAGATGTTCATGATGTCTCTATACAATGGGGAGCGCTTCCGTGAATTCGTTTTCAAGAGTGGATTCCTGAAGAAGTTCAAGATCGAGCCGGAACTGGTCGCCTCCCTTGAAAACGACGACACGGCGCTTCTGGAATTCGCGGTCAGGTGGCTGAGATTTGCCCTGTTCCGGGAACCTGTCCTTGAGGTAAGGTCCCGTTGATCCTTGTGGATTCGGCCGCCGGCAAGCTGTTGCATAACCCAACCGACACCCTGGTGTCGTGCCGGTGGGAGAACCCTTATTTCTTGAAATGAAGCACAAAGTTCGGCCCGCAGTCGATTGTAGGGGAGGCCGGCCGGTCGCCCTTACAGGTCCTCGGGTAAACGAACTGCATGGACGCCGGCCGAACGTATAATGACCGGCAAGATGCCGGTCCCACTGTCAGAGGCCATTGGCCGGGTCGCCTGACTGATCGGAATACGCGGCCGTGTTCATGCCTCAGCTTATCTAATTGAAAACAGGTCGATTTCTCAGGATTGCTTGTTTTTCCTTGGGTTGCGACTTTCAAGTACGGTAGACTCGTAACTAGGTCTCTAGTGCCTATTGCCGCGGGCGCCTTTGCCGTGAAGAGATTCGGTATCCTAGCCTTGTTTCCTGGAGAACGCGAGCCCTATGAAGACTCGAAACAGAATTCTTCCGGCGCTGTTGATTCATGCACTGTGTCTCATTTTCGCGACCACATGCTTTTCCGAGACCATCCGGCTTACTCCTGAGGAACGCGAGTATCTTCAGCGTAAGGGCACTATAGTTTTCGTGAGTCAGACTCGATACCCTCCGTTCGAATTTGTGGATGAGCGCGGTCAGCATGAGGGAATGATGCTGGATGTAGTACGCTGGCTGGCCGTGGAAATGGGCTTCCAGCCGGTGTTTACGGATATGACGTTCAAGGAGGCTCAAGAGGCAGTACTTTCAGGCAAGGTGGATGTTCTCACAAGTCTTTTCTACAGCGACAAGCGTGCGGAGAAGTTTGCATTCACCAGGACCCTGTTTGATGTTCCCGCGTCCATCTTTGTTCACTCAAGCCGAACGGATATCAAGAGTCTGGCGGATCTCAACGGCAAGATCATAGCCATGCAGAAAGGGGACTACGCGAAGGAGTTTCTCGAGTCGCAGAAGATCAAGTTCGAGTTGCTGGACACTGCCGATTTCGGGGAAGCTACAAACATGGTTATCGCCGGCAAGGCCGACGCGTTGATCGGTGATGAGCAGATCGTTTTGTATCATATTTTCAGCAACAGACTCACCGCGCATATCAAGAAAGTGGGGGAGCCGCTTTATACGGGCAAGGACTGTATGGCCGCCCGGAAAGACCTGGCGTATCTCATCGGCATTCTCAACAAAGGAATAAGAGAAGCCGAAAAAAGGGGAGTGCTCGAGAAGGTCAGCAGGAAATGGCTCGGAACCCGATACGGCATGGATGAGTCAGTGCTCTATCGGTACGCTCGGCCGATCTCGGCGGTGGCCGCGCTCGTGCTTCTGCTAGCGTTCGCGGTATGGCTGTGGAACATCCGTCTGCGAAGCATGGTAAGGGAGCGTACAACGGATCTTCGCAAGGCAGTGGAGTCCCTTCAGGAAAGCGAAAGCGCTCTCAGAGGCATTCTCTCTGCATCCCCTGTCGGTATCGCTCTTGTGGAGAACCGAATCATCAGGTGGGTCAACGAGTCCTGGGGCAGAATGTTCGGGCACGCGGATGAACTTGTGGGCCAAAGCACGCGCATAATCTATCCAGGTGAGGACGAATACGACAGGGTGGGCAAAGAGGTTTACGGCGCACTCGAAGCCGGGGAGACCGTCGAGACCGAGGGCCGTTTCAGACGCGGTGACGGGTCGCCGTTCCACGGTTATCTCAGGGTTCGATCCCTGGATCTATCCGAGCCTCAAACTAGAGTCATATGTGTTCTGTCCGACATATCGGATCGGAAGCGGGCAGAAGAAGCCCTGAGAGAGAGCCAGGAAGAATACCGAAGCTTGTACGAGCAGTCCAAGAGACGCGAGGAACTGTACCGTTCCCTGCTGGATTCTTCTCCCGACGCGGTGGTTGTGTACGATCTGGATGGGAATGCCCAATACGTCAACTATTCATTCACCCGCATGTTCGGGTGGACCATCGACGAGGTCAAAGACCGGCGGATACCCTATCTCCCCGATTCGGAGGCAGAGGCCGGCATGGCCTTGATCCGCCGCGTCCTGAGCGATGGCGAACCCTATAGGGGCTTCGAGACCAAACGTTACACCAAGGACGGCCGCGTTCTGGATGTCAGCATCAGCGGGTCCCGATACCATGATCACAAGGGAAACCCCGCAGGACTACTTGTGATCCTCACTGACATCACTGAACAGAAACGGCTCGAACAGCAACTTCGACAGGCGCAGAAAATGGAGGCCATCGGACAGTTGGCAGGAGGGGTTGCCCATGACTTCAATAACCTTCTTACTGCCATGATCGGGTATTCAAAGATGCTGCTGCAACAGATGGAGCCCGAGGATCCGAACCGAAAGAGAGTGCTCCAGATCAATCGAGCGGCTGAGCAGGCAGCGGGGGTCACTCGACAGCTCCTCGCCTTTGGCCGCAAGACCATGCTGGATGTGAGCGTGCTCGACCTCAACGAGCTGCTCGAAGACATCGAATCCATGTTGCGACGTCTTATAGGCGAGGATATCGAACTGTTTACCGCATTTGGTTCTTCGCTGGGCCTGGTAAAGGCCGACCCCAATCAGATCGAACAGATAGTGGTGAACCTCGCAGTCAATGCCCGTGACGCGATGCCCGGCGGCGGAAAATTGACCATGGAAACGGCAAATGCGGTTCTTGATCAAGAGTATGCTAGAAGACACCCGGAGGTGACCCCCGGGGACTACGTAATGCTTGCAGTCTCCGACACCGGATGCGGAATGGATTCCCACACGCTTACTCGCATATTCGATCCCTTCTTCACCACCAAAGGCAAGGGCAAAGGCACAGGTCTGGGGCTCTCAACCGTATTCGGGGTGGTGAAGCAGCACCAGGGGCATATCTCCGTGTACAGCGAACCGGGTTGCGGCTCCACTTTCAAGATATATCTTCCCCGGGCGCAAGGGCCGTTGCAGCCCCAATCACGGGTGCATTCCCAGGAAAGGGCCACCCGTCAGGGAACCGAGATCGTACTGGTAGTCGAAGACGAAAATATGGTACGCTCGCTCGCGTGTGAGGCCCTTGAGATGTTCGGGTACACCGTATTGACCGCGGCGTCTCCTGAAGAAGCGCTCAAGGTCTCCGACGAGTATCCGGGCGCCATTGATCTCCTTGTGACGGACGTGGTTCTCCCTAAAATGGACGGAAAAAGCTTATCCCGGAGTCTCTCCGTGAAAAGGCCCCGGATGAAGGTGCTCTACATTTCCGGGTACGCTGAGAATGCCATCGTTCACCACGGCGTTCTGGACAAAGGAATACACTTCCTCGCCAAACCGTTCGATCTGGACAGTCTTGTGCTCAAGGTCAGAGAAGTCCTCGACGAGTAATATAGCGTTTGCCGGAAGTTTTTTCCGAATGCATTTCGCGGAAGGGCGGGTTCGAACCCCGCCCCTGCCAAGACGATCGGTAGAGCCCGGCGTCCCTGCCGAGCCATTGAGTCAGCCCCGGCCCGGAGGCCGGCGCCGCCAAGACCTGGCCCACCGGATGAGGAAGAAAGAAATCAAACCACCAAGGCACAAAGACGCCAAGAAATCAGTATATTAAATTCATCTTGGTGGTTCGATTTATATTCTACTTTGTGCCTTGGTGGTGAATCTTCTCCGGCAATAGCGTGGGATTTAGGCCGTGATTCTCGCCTGTTGCTCACGAGCAGGCAGGACATTGCGTATGACCCGCAGCAGCTCGCCCACATCGACGGGTTTTTCCAGCACAGCGTCAACAGAGCTTTCCGCCATGCGGTCCGCTTCCTGCCTCTGGCCGCCCCAACCGGTGATCAGAATGAAGGGCGCCTTCGGCAATCCCATCCCTTCGCGCTGGGCCTTCACGGCCTTGCCCACCTCCCAGCCGTTCATTCCGGCCATGCCGAGGTCGCAGACCACAACGTCAATATTTTCACGCCTGAGAACATCTGGAGCATCGCGTCCGGAAAGCGCCGTAAAGACCTTTTGCCCAGAGGTGACGAACGCGTCGCGGAGTATTTCCACAAGGGGTTCCATGTCGTCAATGACCAGTATTGTCAATGGCAGGTCGAACGGCCGGCCGTCGTCACCGCCCGCATCGTCGGGGCGTTCGGCAGACCGGGGCAGGGCAACGGTGAACGTGGTTCCCTGTCCGAGTTGGCTTTCCACGGAAACGCTTCCCCCATGTCTGACCACGATTCCCTTGTGACGGCAAGACCCATGCCGGCGCCCGACATGCCCTTGGTGCTCCGGAACGGATCGAATACGTGTGCAAGATCCTTCTCGGAAATGCCCACTCCGGTGTCTTGAACCTTAAGAAGAATCCGGTCATCCGGAGAGTGAGTGCTCACGGTTATCAGCCCTCCCTTGGGCAATGCCTCAGCGGAATTCTTAATAACCCCTACGCCCGCATGCGAACCCACGGAAACCCTGCCATGCTTATTTCACGGCGGGCCCTAAACACCCAAGGGAATCCATACGGTGAACACGGTCCCGTCGGCATCGGACATGGCAGATATGGAACCGTTGTGTTCCTCTACAATTTTCCTGGCAAGATTCAAACCTATGCCCGTGCCGCCTTCTTTGGTGGTGAAAAAGGGACTGAAGATCCTCTGGAGGTCCTCCGTGGGGATTGGCCCCCCCACGTTGTGAACCTTCATCTCAAAGTATGCCTCAGACTTGAGCTGTCCGGACTTGATGGCCTTGCTGCTAGGGAATGAAACCCCGGTCTCCACTTTGATCACACCGTGTTGTGGCGACGCCTCGATCGCGTTAGCCAGCAAGTTGCGCACCACGTGCTGAAAACGCGTCGCGTCCAGAGGGATCTCGCTTATTTCCTTCCCCAGATCCGTTTCGGTCCGGAGCGATTTTTCCTTTAATCTCCATTCATTGATTCGAAGAACATAATCGATGATCTCGTTTGGGTTGACCAACTGCAAGTCCACCGTCTCCCGTCTGGTGAAGTCGATCAATCCGCCGAGTATCCTCTCGAGCCTTTCCACTTCCTTAACCATCATAGTGAGACAATCCGATTGCCGGCTTACGGCCGCGGCCCCTTCCGAGGCTATGGCTTTTGCCATCCGCCGTGCAAAGCCGCCGATGATTGCCAGAGGTTGCTTCAGCTCATGTGCTACCGCTGCGGTGTGATCTGCAATGATTCTGGACGTGCCCGATTGGAGAATGTGCTCGTACAGTTCATCTATTATCCTGATTTTATTGAGCAACTCCTGTTCCACCCGTTTGCGCTCAGTCACGTCCTGCTGCATTCCCCAGAACATGGCTAGAGTCCCCTCGGTCACAATTCCCCGCAAGGTATGCTCGAAATAGCCCAGTCCTCCGTCGTCCCGCTGCTGAACAGTTTCTACGGAAGCGGCGGCAAAACCGTTTCTGACCCATGTCAGATACAGGTCCCGGGCTTTGCCCTCGTAAGGAAAAACGTCGCCCAGCCTTACGCCCTTCAGGTCGGCCACCTTATTCAACCCGTGCATGCGGGCGAATTCAATGTTGCCGTTTGTCACTGTGGCATCGAGAATAAGGGGCAAGATCCCCTCAATAGGCATGTTGCCCGAAACAGGCGTTGGCAGTGAGAATTCTGCGATGCCAATGGGAAAATGATGAACCAGTACCCTGTATTTCTCGTTAAGAAGCAGTTCCCTTCTTTCAGCGGACAGATCTTCCACCACCACAAGCACGGATCGTTCCTTGCCGAATCGAATGGAGCGAAATGTGAGCCGTCCCCAGACCTCTTTTCCGCCCAGGACCAGAAACTCTTCCGTGGCCGCCGGTTTTCGATAACGAATCACTTGCTCCAGCAATCCCTCTACAGGGTTCACTCTGGAGTCGGATGCCAGGAAGGATGGAAAATACTCTCCAACCACCTGACACGGGTCGTCAAGCATTGCATAAAAGCCTGAATTGGCTAACTGTATGCGCCAGAAGGTGTCCATGAGCAGAATCGGCAACGGCACTGCCTCCAGAAGCTTCCCAAAGGCCGACAGCCTCATCCATCTCAGATCGAAGCTTCCCGATTCGGTTAGATTCCTTCCCGATGCTGTCCCTATACCGGCCCCGTGACGTGCCTGCTTAGCGAAATCAAGAATTCGAGCCGTCACCTCCTGGCTTAACGGCTCATCGAGAATCGGCAGTTCGGTGTCCTCGGCATCAAAAGCCACTCCCGAAGATCCCTCGACCGGAGAC
>DYLG01000221.1 GCA_020722215.1 Desulfomonile tiedjei | reverse complement strand
CAGAGCCCATTGGCCGTGGTTCGCCTCCACCCGCAGCATTATCGGGTGCAAAGCCTGGTGGCGAACACACAGGTTGATATCTTGTGGGCGCAGATTCAGGAATTTCACCCCCGCAAGGTCGGTGTGGCCGATCCGGTTGCCGCCGTCCGATTGCGTGAGCGAATCGTGACACACATGCCGGATGCTGCGGTGCGCCCCGAGGTTATTGATCAACCAGAGCAAATAGCTGCATTGGCGGCTGAAGCATCGGTCGATGTCGTTGTTGCTGCCATTGTCGGAGTGGCTGGTCTGGCTTCGACCTGGGCGGCGGTGCGCGCTGGCAAGCAGGTGTTGCTGGCCAATAAGGAATCTCTGGTCGCGGCGGGGCAAATCATGATGACGGCCGTCGCCAAGTCCGGTGCGACGCTTCTGCCCATCGACAGTGAACACAATGCGATTTTCCAGTGCCTCCCCGTGGGAGAGGAGCCTGCCAAGGCGGTTGATAAACTCATTCTGACGGCATCCGGCGGGCCATTTAGAACCCACCCCCTCGAGCGTTTTTCAGAGATTACGGTGGAGGAAGCCTGTCGTCATCCGAACTGGTCGATGGGGCGTAAAATATCGGTGGATTCGGCCACGATGATGAACAAGGGGCTTGAAGTCATCGAGGCATCATGGCTGTTTGGCATGCCCGCTTCGCGGATCGATGTGATCGTGCATCCGCAATCCGTGATCCACTCCATGGTGCAATTCGCAGACGGCTCGGTGCTGGCCCAACTGGGCTTGCCGGATATGCGCACACCCATCGCGCATGCATTGGCCTGGCCGGAACGAATCGACTCGGGCGTGGCGCCGCTGGACTTTACAGCTCTTAATGGGTTGCATTTTCACGCGCCCGACTTTGAACGTTTTCCTTGCTTGCGGCTTGCCTATGCGGCGATTGAAAGTGGCGGCAATGCGCCGCTCGTGCTGAATGCCGCCAATGAAGTCGCTGTAGCCGCGTTTCTGGATGGCCGTATCTCATTCAACGATATTTCCCGGTTGATCGAGGACGTCATGAATTCGGTTCAATCCGGAACCCGGACGGCCGCGCCCGAGTCCATGGAGGCGGTGTTGGACGAGAACGAGTGGGCACGTGCGATGGCAAGTGCGGCGGTCATTCGTTTCGAGAATTCACGTGGCTGATCGCTTCATTGCCCAACGTGGGCGTGCCTGTACTCTTTTGGACCAGTTGATGACATGAATATTTTAATGAGTTTGTTGGGGTTCCTGATCACCATCGCGGTGTTGGTCGCATTCCATGAATATGGCCATTTCTGGGTCGCCCGCAAGCTCGGGGTCAAGGTTTTGACCTATTCACTTGGCTTTGGCCCGACGTTATGGTCCACCCGTAACGGGCCGGATGCGATTGAATACCGCATTGCCGCTTTTCCTTTGGGCGGCTACGTGAGAATGCTCGATGAGCGCGAAGGGCCTGTCGACCCTTCCGAGCGCCATCGGGCATTCAACCGCCAGCCGGTATGGAAGCGTTTTCTGATTGTTCTTGCCGGCCCCGTTGCGAATATTCTGCTTGCACTGGTGCTCTGGATGTTGATGTTCATGGTCGGGGTTCAGGGTGTGCTGCCCAAGGTGGGTGTGGTGCCCGCCGATTCCGTGCTGGCGCGTAGTGGCATTCAGGATGGCGATGTGATTACTCGGGTCGGTGGGCAACCTATTCACAGCCTCTCCGATCTGCGGCTTGCCGTGCTGGAAGGAGGAGTGGCCGGGGCCAAGGTGCCGATTGAATTCGAGCACCGGGGCGCTGTCAACACCGGCACTCTCGATTTGACCCAGCTCAAACCCCTTCAGGGCAATCATCAGGGGCCGGCCGCGGATGTGTTGAGAGAAATCGGTTACCGACTGTGGTCGCCGAAGGGGGATGCACTTGTCCACAAGGTAATCGCAGGCAGCCCTGCCGAACAAGCCGGTTTGAAGAAAGGCGACGTCATTCAGAAGATCGATGGTTCGACATATCGCGATCCCTGGGCTCTGATTTCACGTATCGAGCATTCTCCTGGCAAGCCCGTCACGCTGACCGTGCTTCGTGATGGGCGTTCAGAACAGATCACGGTGACGCCCAAGACCGAAACATCCGCCAATGTCGATGGCAAAACAACCTCAGTCGGGCGGATTGGTGCCCAGTTGGGCCTCGTGCCCGATGCCGTGGCACGCGCGAAGGCAGATGGGATACAGATGCTGGTTCTGGAGCGATACAATCCGGTCGAGGCGTTATCTATGGCCGCATCGCGAAGTTGGGCCATGACCACGCTAACCTTTAATGTGTTCGGTGGCTTGCTGACCGGTCAGGCGAGTCTGTCCAATCTCTCAGGCCCGGTGGCGATTGCCGAATATGCCGGGCAGAGTCTGATCATCGGCTTTTCCACTTTCCTTGGGTTCATGGCATTGGTCAGCCTGTCGCTAGCCATCATGAATTTGCTGCCTATCCCCTTGCTGGACGGCGGCCATCTGGTACTTTACGTGGTTGAAGCCATTCGAGGGAAACCGGCGGAAGCGGCGCTCGAAGCTTTTGCAACCAAGATAGGTCTGGCCTTTCTGGTGAGTTTGATGGCGCTGGCTTTTTATAATGACATCTCACGGTTGCTGCACTAGGCATAGTCAGCGACAATAGCCCGATTATTGATGGGGCAGGCAGTGTGCTTAACCTTGCGCACACGCTTGGTCTCCTTCGTTTGATTGGTCTGGCTTGTTAGCCGGTCAGAATCGATCAGTGACCTTAACGAGCTGTGAAATTTATTTTAAACACTTTTATCCGAATTTCTGGGATCCCACTTCAAGCATGACTTCACCTATCAAGTTTTCATTGGCTCGGTTTTTACTGAAGCCCATCGCGGGCGCTTTGCTGCTCATCCCAACGCTGGCCCATGCATTCGTGATTTCGGATATCAAGGTGGAAGGTCTGCGTACCGTCACACCCAGCACCGCCTTTACCTATATCCCCTATCACGTGGGTGATGATTTCACTGCAAGCGACAGCACTCGAGTTATCGACGCGCTGTACAAGACCGGTTTCTTCAGCGACGTCAATGTCGGGCGTGTCGGCAATGTGCTGATGATTCAGGTCAAGGAACGGCCGACCATCTCTGCCATCGAAGTCAAAGGCAACAAGAAAGTTGAAACCGAAAAGCTTCAAAAGGCGCTCAAAGACATCGGCCTGAGCCAGGGGCACGTCCTTGACCCGCAGGCGCTGGACAAAATGAAGACCGAATTGCAACGCGTGTACTACAGCCTGGGGCAGTACGGTGTTCAGATTCAGACTCACGTGCAGAAACTGGATGACAATCGTGTTTTCGTTTCCATCGATATCTACGAGGGTAAACCGGCCAGCATCCAGCAGGTTCGCATTATCGGGAATCATGACTTCTCCGAATCGGAGCTGTTGTCTCAACTCGCGATGCATCCTGTTTCCTGGTGGGCTTTCTGGTCGAGTGCAGATCAATATTCCAAAGAGAAAATGGCGACCGATCTCGAAAGCCTGCGGTCTTTCTATCTTGATCGCGGTTATCTGAAGTTTGCAGTGGATTCCTCGCAGGTCACCATCACCCCTGACCGCAAGCACATGGCCATTGTGATCAACATCACGGAAGGGCAGCGTTACAAGGTCAGCGGTGTCACTTTTTCCGGCAATCTTTTGCTGGACAAGGCCACACTGGACGCGCTTGACAAGGTCAAAACAGGCGAATACTTCAACCGCAAGGATGTGATCGATACTTCGGATGCCATTGCCAAGCGGTTGGGTAACGATGGCTATGCACTGGCCCGCGTCCAACCCATGCCCAAGATCGATGAAGACAATAAAACCGTAGCCATCGATTTCAATATACAACCCGGCGACCGGGTTACCGTGCGTCATGTCGAGTTCAACGGCAACTTCAATACCAATGAAGAGGTCTATCGCCGTGAAATGCGGCAGATGGAAGGCAGTTGGTATGCGGCCGATAAGCTGGACCGCTCCAAAGAACGCCTCCAGCGCCTGCCTTCCGTTCAGCACGTGGATCAAAAGGTCAAACCGGTGTCAGGTGTGCCTGATCAGGTGGATGTCGACTATGACATTACCGAACAATTGTCCGGTTCGTTCACGGCGGGGGTTGGCTATTCGCAATCCGAGGGCGTGCTCTTCAATTTGGGCCTTAACCAGTCAAATTTCCTGGGTTCCGGTAAATCGGTCGGTATCAACTTGCAGCGCAGTTCATACCAGACGGGTGTGCAGTTCAATTACAACAATCCCTATTTCACCATCGATGGCGTGAGTCAGGGTTTCGGGCTGTTCTATTCCAAACAGAATGCGGCACAACTGTCTCTTTCCCGCTATCTGGTCGATTCGATCGGGGGCAACATCAATTTCGGTGTGCCACTATCCGAGAATACTTATGCGTCCATCGCCTTCCAGTTGCAGAACCAGAAAATCAAATCCACCAGCTACTCACCAAGCTGGATTACCGGCGTGCCTGTCGTTCCTACAGGGAGTTATCCGGCAACCCCATTGGGCGAGAATGGCTACGATCGCCCAGGTCCGGGCTTTGATGGCGAGAGTTTCTATACATTCAGCCTGATTCCCACCTTGAAGTACGATACGCGCAACAAGGCCATTTTCCCCACCTCGGGTATACTGCAAAGCGTTTCGGCCACCTTGGCGGTGCCAGGTAGCCAGCTGCTCTATTACAAGGGCGACTATAGGGGGCGGATCTACTTCCCGCTCTGGTCGGATTCGACCCTGTCGGCGCATGGTCAGGTCGGGCTCATCAAGGCTTATGGCAGCACACAATCGACCTACGGTGGCGTCAGCCAGTATTACAATGGTGTGCCACCTTTCCTGAATTATTATGCCGGCGGCATACAGTCTGTGCGTGGCTATCAGGATTACTCGCTAGGCCCGCTCGATTCCAACGGCGATCCGATAGGCGGTACGTTCCTCACCGCTGGCGGCCTCGAATTGATCACCCCCATGCCATTTTTGACCAAGCAGTCGGATAATGTACGTTTATCGCTGTTCTGGGATATCGGTAACGTGTACAACGGTTACAACAATTTCAGTGCGCAGGATCTGCGTCAGTCGGTCGGGATTGGCTTTAACTGGATTTCACCGGTCGGTCCTTTGGTGTTCAGTGTGGCCAAGCCTTTGAACAGCAAGCCTGGTGACCGCACGCAGGTATTCCAGTTTACTGTCGGTACGAGCTTTTGATCCGGAGCGCTCGAAGGTCATCACTTGTGAGATAATGCCGGGTCTGCTATCCGGCTCCGGTTTTGCTTTTGTTTTTTTAGGAGAGTTTGCGTGAATCGCATTGCATTGGCTTTAGTTTCTATGTTGGCTTTGTTCTTCGCTGCGACTGCACAGTCGGCGGAAATCAAGATTGCCTTTGTCAATTCCTCTACGTTACTTGAGCAAGCGCCTCAGGCCGATATCGCCAAGAAGAAGCTCGAAAAAGAATTCGCGCCTCGTGAGAAGGAAATTCGTGATGCCCAACAAACCGCCCAGGCTTTGGAAACCAAGCTCAATCGCGATGGGGTGACCATGAGCGATAGCGACCGGTCCAAGCAGGAACAGGAGCTTAATCGTCAGCTTCGTGATCTGCAGCGTATGCAGAGTAATTTCCGTGACGACCTGAATCTGCGTAAAAACGAGGAATTGGGCAAGTTGCAGCGCGTTGTGCTTGCCGCCATCAAAGACGTCGCTAAAACAAAAGGTTATGACCTGGTTTTGGCCGAAGGCGTTGTTTATGCTGCCCCCCAGGTTGATATAACAAGTGATGTGCTTGCCAAACTCAAACAAGACGCGAGTGCCGGAAAGTAACGATAGGCCCCCCTGTCTTTGATCGGCTTTAAGCGAAATGCCCGCGATCCCTGCAGATGCCATCCGTGTCGCCGATGTGGCCGCACGATTGGGCGCTTCGGTGCGTGGCGATGCCGAGCGGCTTATTCGTGGGGTTGCCTCGCTGGCTAGTGCAACGATTTCCGATCTGGCCTATTTCAGTGGAAACAGACGAGGCATTCAACCCGGCAAGACATCTGCCGGTGTGGTGCTTTGCCGGGTAAAAGATCAGGAAGCGTTTCCATCGAGTTCTGTATTGATTCTGGTATCGAACCCTCAGTCGGCTTTTGTCGATGTGTTGGAGTGGTTGTTTCCCCGTCCTGAAGCGTCAAAGCGTGTTGACCCGAGCGCCTCTGTTCATCCCGATGCGCATCTTGCAGATGATGTAACTGTGGGTCCTTATGCCGTGATTGGTTCCGGCTGCCAAATTGGCTCGGGTGCACGAATTGGTCCGGGTTGCATCTTGGGGGAGGGCGTGTCGATCGGTTCGGATACCGAATTGATCGCACGTGTGACCGTGATGAATCATTGCATTATTGGCGCGCGCTGTGTCATCCAACCGGGTGCCGTAATCGGTTCTGATGGATTTGGTCTTATTAATGAACAGGGGCGGTGGCGACGTGTGCCCCAGTTGGGTCGTGTCGTCATTGGTGATGATGTGGATATTGGAGCCAACACCACGATCGACCGAGGTGCGCTGGATGACACGCGTATCGATGACGGCGCGAAGCTGGATAATCTGATTCAGATTGCCCATAACGTCGAAATCGGCGCACATTCGGCCATAGCCGGTTGCGCTGGCCTAGCCGGTTCGAGCGTCGTGGGCAAGTACTGCACTTTGGGCGGTGGTGTCGGTCTGGCAGGGCATCTGACATTGGCCGATGGTGTGCATATCACCGGCATGTCAATGGTCACACGTTCCATCCGTCAGCCCGGCGTCTACTCGGCGGGTACGCCATTGGATACCAACGAGAACTGGCATAAAAACGCCGCTCGTTTCAAACAACTCGAGCGAATTGTGCATCGTGTTCAGGCATTAGAAACCGACCTGAACTCATTGCGAAAAAAAGATGAGGAAAATCTGTGAGTGCAACAACAAAAACAATCATGATTCAAGAGATAATGCATCTATT
>DYLG01000220.1 GCA_020722215.1 Desulfomonile tiedjei | reverse complement strand
GACCTGGAATCTGAACACCGCAATCTGTTGTCGTTTGTCCTGGTCCATAAAGGTAACTCCTGTCTGTGAGATGGAGGACTTCCTATTTCAAGCGGGCATTGGTCGCAACGACACTCGTCGGTAGGGTGCGTTTCACCTGCGAGGAGTTTCATTTTGAACGAACGAGTGGCAGGAATCTCCCCTGTGCGGATCATGAGTTCAAAGGCATCCGGCAGACACTCCCGCCACATCATTCCCAGGACGGCACGGCTTTTGCCATGAGTCCTCTGAGCCAGTATCCTTGCCTTTGACGGGACATGCCCAGCGGCCACCGACCTGTCTGAACTCTATGAACGATGGAGGACCTTATTGCAACCACGGGAGACTGAAATCGTTTGAAGTATCCCGCCGGCCTCATCCGGTGCACTGCTTTGCAGTCCGGACATCGAACCAGCCTTATCCAAATCCCCGTCATGAACCCGTCGAAGAAGCCCTCTACAAAACCGTGAAACCAGAGCCTTGCACCACCACACCGGGGACAGGAATCCGGCCTGGGCCAGGGAAAATCTCGCCCTTGCCGAAGAATACCACTGAGGGGAACGCATACGGACAGTATCATGCAATCACCTCTTGGCGGGTCTATTCAGGACCGTACATGCTTCGGGCGGAAGCTCCACCAAGCCACCGCCCGCTTCATACGACAGCTGAGGGCCGGGACCCGGCTTCTCATCCATTTACGGTGAAAAACTCCCTCTGCTGTCCCCCGTATTCTGAAAAATCATTTGCCTTTCTGTCCATTGAGTTTGAAGGCCTACAGCCACCCAAATTAGGTCGCGGATTTCGGCCTCCCAAGGTCCCGTCAAAGTCTTTTCGCTTGCAGTGCATCCTGGGGAAGAGTAGTACGAAGGGGCGGGGGATTGTTGGGGGGTGACAGCCAGTTTGGGAGAAGAGGAGATTTCTTGTGCCTGGATAGTGGCTTTGGGGGGATTTCCGGGCAAGGGTACGGCTGCGGGGGGATGTGAGTCAACGTTGCTTGGCCGTAGGTGTCGAGGCGGATCTTACAAACCAATCAGCCCGAGTGCGAGACGGATGTTGAACGCAAACCATCGGAGCGTTTTTGCAATGTTGGTTGCACCGCATCGTCGGAGAATGCTGATGGCGAGATTCCTCAGCGACGCCATGACTCTTGGGCCATTGCCGGTTCTGATCTGCGAGCGGTCTTCATCGAAGGTTACGTCGCGGACCCAATGGAGTTTGTTTTCGATACTCCACTGGCCTCGGTTGAGGCCGAGGATTCGTTGGGGGGCGGCGTTTGCCGAGGAGAGGCTGGTAATTCCGTAGAGCGTCTCGGATGATTCCCTGTTTTTTCCGAGATGAGTGACGTCCCGGCGTATGCAGAAGACCTGCTTTACATGAGGGAATTCCAGGTACTCGTTCAACTCGTCACTTGTCCAGATTGAGCGGATTTCTATGCGCCCATGTCCTTTGTCCGTGGTCTGATGCTCAGGTGGAGAGTCGGTAAGATGGAGATCTTCGATGTGGGTTTTTAGGGTTGGCTGGTTATCTTTGACCGTGAGCACATAATCCGCTTTTTTTCCTCGACCAGGTATCGGGCCGTTTCGTGCTGGGTGTGCAGGGCATCGAGAGTGACGACGGCCCCGTCGATGGGCAGGGGATCAAGCAGTTGTTTGACTACGGTGATTTCATTGGTGGTAGAGGGCGCCTGAGCTTGGGCCACCACGGCTGCTTCCTGGTGGAGAAATGCTGCGAGGAGGTGCATCCGTCGTCCGTCTGCGGTGCGGGCTCCCTTGAGGGTCTTGCCGTCAACGGCCATGGCGTCGCCGACTCCCATGATGGATTCAAGCCAGGCGGAGATGGCCGAGTCCACGGCCTGGCCATCGAGAGACTGGAGAAAGCGGCGAATAGCCGGTTCGCTGGGGGCTTGATAGAGATCTGTTCCCGGTTTCTTACGGCATCCCAATCGCTTGAGCATCTTTTGGGTGCACGCTTTTGCCCATTGGGCTATGGCGTCGAAGCTCTTGGCACCGCAGATGATGGCACAGATGGCAATGGAAAGAAGAGCCAGTCTGTGGTGACGTATGCCGCGAGGCATGCGCGAGTCCGGGATGGTTAGCAGCGCTTTGTGGAGGAGATAAGCATCGTTTTGAGAGAGTTTCATGGTATTAACCCTGGGTTTAAGAGGTGGTTGGAAGGCTGGGTCAACCAGCTTTCGGAGAGCGTCCTGTCGAAGGGGTCGGACAAAGACGGATTTGATGTGCCCGTGATGGAGGTAGGTCCCGTGATTATTGGCAAACCCGCGGGTGGTTCCGAGGCATAGCCAACCTGCGGCCCGGTAGCAGGTACCTTGATAGAATCGGGGATCAACAAACGTTTCAGCGAGGTAGATAGGATTGCCGTGAACTGCTTGCCAGTCATCGGACAGGCGTTTGATGTTGAGGGCAAGAATGCGGGATGCGAGATTGGGTATGGTCACACCGGGGAGTATGAGGAACCGTGAGTTGTTTGCCACCAGGGGAAGTCGTTGGAGTTTGAGGGCCTCAGTCCAGCCGATCCACTGGTCACGTGCCTTGCACTTGAGTGCGGCAGATCCCCATCCCAACAAGGCCATCCACCGTCCCTCGTGAACTGCGACGTAACGCAAGGACTGCCCGACGATAGACTGAAAACCGAGATAGTGGTGCCGCTTCATAAGGCGGTTCCACACAGATCGTTCCGTGGGGGCCACCAAACGGATCTCCACGTGCCTTACAAGTTCCTGCGCTTGGCTCAGTGCTGCTGGTGACCTGTCATTCATGCCCCCCGTCATAGCCCATCCGGAGAGAAATGCCCAGAAAAAGGCGCATTAAGTCGCAAAAATTGACGCTTATCCCCCACTATGACTTCGCCCTGGCCTAATGAGTTTCGTTCATTGACTTTTTTGCTCATTTGTTGTACGGTTGAGCCTTCCGAAGGCTGTTTGCATATCATGGAACCTTAGCTGAATAGCTCCTAGCGGACAAGGGAGAGTCCGATACCATGGACACCACAATAGAATCACTGGGTGAGCCCAAGATCGACTCGCCCCTCAGGGGTGTCAAGTTTGATGACGACGAAGCGCGAGTTCTGTTGGACCTCTCAGCGGACCAGTTCCGCCTAACATGCGACAAGGGAGAGGAACCGGTTTCCTTCACGAAGGCCGGACCCAGAAAAAAGATCTTTTTCGATCCCAGCAAGCTGAAATGCGCGCTCGTAACTTGCGGCGGCCTTTGTCCCGGTCTCAACAACGTGATCCGATCCGTTGTACTGACGCTTTACCACACTTACGGCGTGAAGAATATCCTGGGAATAAGATATGGACTGCAAGGGTTCATTCCGGAATTCGGCCATCCCGTGTGGGAACTCACTCCGCAACTGGTCTCTCAGGTCAGCGAGCTTGGCGGCACGATCCTGGCCTCTTCCAGGGGTCCGCAGAACATCGACCAGATCGTTGACTCTCTTGAGCGCATGAACGTAGGCATATTGTTCCTGATAGGTGGGGACGGGACGTTCAGGGCGGCAGCCAGGATCTCCGGGGCAATCAGAAGTCGTGGTTCCAGGATCGGCGTGATAGGAATCCCCAAGACTATTGACAACGACATCTGTCTGCTCACTCGCTCCTTCGGATTCAACACCGCAGTGAGCATGGCAGCGCTGGCCATCCGGTCAGCCCATGTGGAAGCCCTCGGAGCACCGAACGGCGTGGGACTGGTTAAGCTCATGGGCCGATATTCGGGGTTCATTGCGGCCACCGCGGCTCTGGCCGAGAGGGAGGCCAATCTTGTGCTCATCCCTGAATCGGATTTCGACATCGAAGGGCCGCACGGCATGCTGGCATGGCTTGAAAAGCGGCTTGCCGCACGGGGCCACGCCGTCATCGTGGTAGCTGAGGGAGCGGGACAGAAGTACTGCGAGGTGGAAGGCACCGATGAGTCCGGAAATCCCAGGCTTGGCGACATCGGGCTCGTATTGAAGGACCGGATCGAGGCTTATTTCCGTGCCAAGGCCACAGAGCTGAACTTGAAGTACATAGACCCCAGCTACATAATACGATCTGTCCCTGCCAGTGCTGACGACGCGGTTTTCTGCGGTTTTCTCGGGCAGTGCGCAGTCCACATGGGCATGGCAGGCAAGACCAACATGGTGGTCGGGCCCGTGAACAACGAGTTTGTCTGCGTTCCCATCTCGGAGGTGGTGAAAGGCAGAAAGCGGGTGGACGTGTGCGGTGATCTTTGGAGCAGCGTGCTTGAGGCTACGGGCCAGCCTCCTTTGGTGGCGGAAAGCAGTCAATAGGAGGATGACCGGCGGGCAGGACGGCCTCAACCAAGTGCCTGGGCCCTGCCGTCACCGGCAAGTAGGGAGCATTCACCATACTTGAGGAACTTTGTTTCGAGAAAATTGTCGAAAGAAAAGGATTAGTGTATAATCTGCAACATGTACCATGAAATGGAGGTATGTTATGGATAGGAGAGGTTTTTGCGTCGTGGTTGCCGTGACCGTTATGCTCTTGATGGCAACGGCAGCGATAGCTTCCCCGGTCTTCGTCGCACAAGCCAAGAATCTCAGGGGCGCACTGTATTTGGGCGTTGGACCGACACCGTACCATGCTTCGGAGATGGCCGTGGCTAAATGCTCGCAGGACTCGGTCATCCCGTGCACGTGCAAAGTCGTCGGCGTGAGAATGGAGTGCCCGCCGGCTCCTCCGCCTATGATGATGGCTCCGCAACAGACCAAATACAGGAAGGTCAAGCCCATGGCCGTGGGCCATCAGCCGCATCCGCCTGTGTATCAGTGGGGACGGCCCATGCAGTAGCCATTGGGCGAGGCTCATCGGAGCAGACTGAACGATTCGCTTGAGAGGATGATTGGGCAGTGAAAGCGACTCGGGCTCTGAAATTTGTGTGCGGACTCATAGTGGTATGCTTGGCCGCGTACGGAGCCTTCAAGCTTGTAGCGGAACGAATTATTCCCGCACATGAACGCAAGGCCGGCGAGATGACCGGAGCGTTTCTCGCCGGTCTTGCCCATTCAGCGGGAGAAGATTTCAAGAAGACTTTGAAACAGACTCCCAATGCGCAGCTCGAGGCCGACGGCGAACTCTTCGGCGAGAGATTCTATCCTATGATGAAGGGCCTTATCAGAGGCCACCTGAAGGCCATGCAAGAGGACCCGGAGAAGGAAAAAATCTCGAAGGCCATGTATGAAGCGGGCAAGGAGTTTTCCAAGATAGTGGCTCAGCCCTTTGCCAAGGGGGTTGCCGACGGATCCGCGGACGCGCTCGCGGACGTCGGGAAGACTCTCAAGAGTATCCAGCAGTTCACTGAACAGAACCCGGAGCTTGTTGACGCAATCGTCCAGGGCCTCGGGCTTATCCACAGGGGCTTGAAAGAAATAGTCCCCCCTCCCCCGCCTTTTCCCAAGGCGCCGGGCAGGTTGCTTCCCGTCCCTCCTTTGCCTCCCCGCTCAAGACCGCCAGCAGAGAGTGACAGGTCGGAATGACGGGCGAAGTCCGGGCCTTAGTCACGATATTGCGAACCTATTGAGAAGGGGGATCGTTCCACATTCCAAGGGCTCGCCACCCTGTTCGGTCGCGGCATTGAGGAGGCGAACACGGTGTAGCCAGTGAAGCCGAGGAATGGCGCGAGCAGTAGGGTTCCTGCACATCACTGCATCCTACAAGTCTTCTTTCTGTGTATCTCGGCTACATGCGGTCGGCAGAGTGTGTCCGGGCAAAGCGCACCCCGGTTTCAGTCACGACTATGAACCGGCCGGCAATGCGATCTGCGTATCCCGAAAGCAGTTTCTTGAGCACATCTATCTTGACTGAAGATCGCTCATCTGAAAGGCGCATCAGAATCACGCCTTTGTGGGGCAGTAGCTAGCGATAGATCCTCTCGCCGAAATCCTTATCATTGGTAACGAGAATGCGATCCTCTGCAAAAGCCCTCCGAATCACGTCATCATCGTCTATTCCTCTTGCCGTTTCATAGACGGAGAAGACATCGTGCTGTTGAGCCCTGAGCCAATTTGCGACAGCAGGGCCTGTGCATTCGTCCACAAGAAAGCGCACCGTGGTTCACTCCGCGCCAAGAGGCATGAAGTCTGTGCGCTGTAGCGACCTTGTGGCAAAAAGCAGACAGGCTCTAATATCTTCTTGAGTTAGCCCTGGGTATTCTTGAAGAATTTCTTCAACTGTACTCCCGTGCGCCAACAAGTTCAGGATGTATTCAACTGTGAGACGTGTCCCGCTGATCACAGGCTTTCCAAGCATGACCTTGGGATTGGTGGAGATCCTTTCGAGAATCTGATTCTCATTCATGCCGCGTCACCTCCTCATCAAATTATACGGCAACGCCCGGGGCTTGGCCGGAAAACGGGTGGTTTGACCTGCAAGTGTCGCTCACGGGTGGAGCGGTCTCACTGGTCCAAACAGATGACCCTGGCCGGCAGAGGCTTTCCGTCTTCGAGGAGATATGATGATTTGTCCTGGATCTCCAGTCCCTTGAGGATGACTTTCTTCACCGTGAGCTTGCCGCCCGTTACGTTGACCTTGAAATCAGCCGACACCCGCGCTCCGCACAGATTCACCGCGTAGGCGTCCCGACAAGAACCGTGCGCTGAACCCAGAGGAATGCAGCCTGCCTTGATCTGTTTCCGGAACGCTTGGATTCTGTCCGGCGGGCCATCGAAGGGCTTGCTTGCGCTTTCCGGCAACGCCACGCCGGCAATCTCATGGATCTTCCGAGTGAACACTAGGGGGCGGGGAATAAGAGTGGCCGAATATGCCGCTTCATCCACTCCTACGGTCTTTTCCGGAGGGACAAATCCCTGAACCTTGTCAAGACCGATCTTGCCGAAATCCGTGGAAAGCCGTATCCTTCCGTCTTTTACGTATAGGCATACAACGCCATAAACCTGGATTTTGCGAGCTCTTTTCCGGGAGGCGATTCGCGGGGTGGGCGTT
>DYLG01000219.1 GCA_020722215.1 Desulfomonile tiedjei | reverse complement strand
CGGGCAACATCGTTTACTTCAAGTCCGACCGGGACAACCACGTTGACACGAGCTTCACATTCTTCGTCAAAGACGACGGAGGCGGCGACGACACCAGCGATCCGGCCATGGTGGACATTGACATTTATTCCGTCAACGATGCTCCTGTTGTTCACATGCCGGACATAAAGGCCGTGCACAATGAAACCCGAGACGACGCGATCTTCAACGTGGTGAGGAACACCCAAATCTTCGTCACGGACGTGGATGCAGACGGGGACAGGAAGATAGAAGTCAAGGTGAATTCCGAATATGGAACGCTCAGGTTGCGTGAATGGGACAACGTGACCTTCTCCGGAAACGGCACGACCGCCCTGAAACTGGTCGGGGCGGTCAAGTGGGTCAACGAGGCGCTCAAGGGAATGAGGTACGACCCGTATGACTGGTTCAGCGGCAACGCCAAGGTGACGGTCTACGCGAACGACCGCGGAAACAACGGTATGGGCGGCGCCTTGACCGACACGGAGGACATAACGATCAAAGTTAAGAACGGGTATATCTGGAACTGGCGTGAATGGTGGAATCGCCGGTAGGACCGGCATCTTGCCGGTTATTGGCGGCGCCGGCGGCTCGCCGGTGTTCATTGAATGCCCGCGCTGTTCGTGCCTTGGGTTGGGTTTTATCCGGGGAAGAGTCCCCATACCCTGACCCCTTCCCCAAGGACGGTGAAGGGGAATCACCCGTAGGATGCTGTGAACGAAGCGAAGCGCATAGTTCGCGGTCCGGCGAAAGCCTCGATCCCGCGTTCCGCGGGACGGTCCCCGCTGGTTACCGCACCCTACGCAGGCTCGATCTATGCTCGCGTTTGGACAGACACGCAGGTCAGCGGCCTGCCGACGGGTCGGTAACCGGTCACAGAGCTGATTTTGGGACAGGGCCTGACGAGGCACACTTCCCGGCATGGGATGCCACACGTTTGAATGCGACTTTGTATTACCCCTCGCTCACTCGTTTGAGAAATACATGCCCTTGGGGACTTTGCACTTCCAGGCGGGGCTTTCCGGATGGTACATGTCGATGTAGATCTCGTATTCCTTTCCTTCGGTGTCTACAAGCTTGTACCAATCCACAATGTGTCCGTCCGCGCCTGCTCCGACGTTGCCGTGTCGCTCAAACGTGAACGGCTTGAAATTCTTGTCCCTAAGGCGGCTAAGGTAGAGCTTCGACATGAACGCGCCACATCCCACCGACGCCACCGGCGAATCCGCGATCTCCGCCTTGCCGGCGGCTCTGAGGATCTTGCGGTAGCGATCCAATTCAGCTTCGCCGCAGCCCAATTTGATGGGGTTGTCCTTACTGAAACCAAACGTCGGGTCATCAGACGTGGCCGCGAAATCGATCTCCTTGGGAATCGGGCCAGGTGAACTGGCCGGTCCCGGGGCTTGGGCCACAATGGTTGGTGGTTGCGCACCCGTGTCGGCGGTGAGAGCGCTCCAGGCCACCGTTATGCCAACAACGAGGACCAACGCGACCAGGCAGGCCATGGCGATTCTATGGTTCTTCATTTCTTCCTCCCATTGTCGGGCTCGGGGCCACCATATGCGCAGCTTTGGCAGCTTGGCCATTATACATGGTTTTGTTCGCGGGGAGCCATACCTTGCACGAGCCCACCCGGGCGGGTCCGTGCTGAAAGAAACCACCGATCTTGTTCTCAGCCCGTTATGCCGTGTGATAGATGAATGGACGATACCGAGGCGCAGGAATTTCCTTCCCGCCGGCACGCGCCGCTTCGATCCATGCTTCCTTAGCTTTGAGGACCTCTCTGAGAGCTTCCTCAGGAGTGGAACCAAACGCGGAGCAGTGTTTCAAATCCGGTATGTCCGCAATATATCCTTCGTCTTCGTCGCTGCAAAAAAGATTAATGTGGTAATC
The DNA here is from genome assembly GCA_020722215.1 of Desulfomonile tiedjei. Classification (GTDB taxonomy): domain Bacteria; phylum Desulfobacterota; class Desulfomonilia; order Desulfomonilales; family Desulfomonilaceae; genus DYLG01. The sequence continues at coordinate 5,075 of DYLG01000219.1, read as the reverse complement.
TTTCACTCTTCGTCCTCCATCCGACACCGGCCCGTCCAATGCCCACCCATATTGCCACACTGTGCCGGAGGTGAAGCGTTTTGGATAATGATCGACTCTACTCTTCATACATGGTGAAACATGATTGAGAGCACGAAACTCGGGCCTCCCCCTCAAGAGTGGTTCCTTGCCCGCCAAGAACAGAGTCCTTGACCGGAAAACAGGTGGTAAGGTATGGTCGAGAGCGGGGTAAGACAGGCTTTTTCGGCAACGTGGGGACCTTCCGGCATCTCTCCGGTAGCGTGACAGGTTGGTTATGTTGTCCCTGGGGAACCAGAGAAGGCTTCCGTGACAGGTGGTTCCTCCGGAGGCCCCTAAACGGCAGAAGATCCGAATCGTCGCCGGGCCTGTGCATTGGCCGGCCTCTCGTCTGATGGACCGGCAAGATGCCGGTCGCTACCGGTTCCCATCGCCGCGGTATTTCCGCCCTGCATGCGGGACGCGCGAGGACCTCTGTTTGCGAAAGGATGATGAGATGTTTTGTACACATGCGATACGGTTCATGGAAAAGGCCGGCCGCGCGGCCGAACTTGCTTTGACGGCCGCTATCCTCGTAGGCGTCTTGGCACTGGCCCCGGTCTGGGCCGAGGACATCACGCGGGGCGCTGTGACGGGCCAGACCAAAGCCAAGGGATACGACCATCCAGGGCAGTATCTACATCTTCTGCCCGTCCGGATCGCGGACAACATGGAGCCGGTCATCGTGCATGCCGACCAGGAGAAGCAGGCACGGCACAAGCTGGCCGTCCTGGAGAAGCGGTTCGGCAAGAAGCCCAACATCCTGATCTTCATCATGGATGATGTGGGCTGGATGGACCCCGGCTTCAACGGAGGCGGCGAAGCTGTCGGCAATCCTACCCCGAACATGGATCGGCTAGCGCACTCGGGTCTGATCCTCACCTCGGCCTATTCCACTCCGAGCTGCACTCCCACGCGGGCCACGATCCACCTGGGCCAGAATCCTCTGCACCATGGCCTGCTTCGCCCGCCGATGTACGGCGAGCCCGGCGGCCTGGACGGCGCCATCACGGTGGCTACGCTGCTCCAGAAGCTGGGCTACGTGACCCAGGGCGTAGGGAAGTGGCACATGGGTGAGAACGAGGGCTCGCTGCCTCAGAATGTCGGTTATGACGACTTCTACGGCTTCCTCAGCGTGTCCGACATGTACACTGAGTGGCGCGACGTGTATTTCAACCCGGAGATCGCGCTAAGTCCTTCCCGCTTCGCAATGATGCAGAAGCTGCCCTTCAACCGCAACAACGTCCACTGCGTGAAAGGCAAGAAGGGCGTCGAGAACGTTTATGAGATCAACCTTTCGACCATCGGAAATCTGGACCAGGACTGGGCTAATTACAGCGAAAAGTTCATCCGGAAGATGGCCAAGAGCGACCGTCCGTGGTTCCTGTATCACGCGACGCGGGCCGGCCACTTCGATAACTACCCGAACGACAAGTACGCGGGTAAGTCGCCCGCGCGGACCGTGTTCAGCGACGCGATGGTGGAGGCCGACGACATTCTGGGCCAACTGGTCCGTGCGCTGGAGGAAACCGGCCAGTTGGAGAACACCCTGATAATATTCACGTCCGACAACGGGCCGGAAGGGGAGGTGCCCCCACACGGCCGGTCGCCGTTCCGAGGTTACAAGGGCTCCAGTTGGGAAGGGGGCGTGCGGGTGCCGACATTCGTGTACTGGAAGGGCATGATTTCCCCGCGAAAGTCGGACGGGCTGTTCGATTTGGGTGACCTCTTCAATACGTGCGTTTCGATAGCGGGTGTGCCCGGCGCGGAGATCGCCAAGCACTTGCCCAAGGACCGGTACGTGGACGGGATCGACCAGACGTCTTTTCTGGTGGCCGATAACGGACTCTCGAACCGGAGGAGCCGGTTTTATACGCTCAACCAGCACCTCTCAGGGGTTCGCATAGACGAGTTCAAGCTCATCGCCGCCCTGGAACTGGAGAAGGCCATCTTTCCCAGAGGCTACCAGGCCGGTTTCAGCGGCGCTATCGTGACCGAGACCGGGGGCGTAACCATGGTGAACCTGTACACGGATCCTCAGGAGGATGTGAATAGCGGCATTCGTCACATCCCGGCGACTGTAGTGCTCGGCGCAGAGATGGGCCGATATCTGGAAGTCCTGAAACGATTCCCGCCTCGCGTCAAAGTCGGTTTTGGCCCGACAAACTGATTCCGGCGTATTGACAGCCTCCCCCTGGCGCGACACGGCCGGGGGGAAGGCTTTTGGTGATCGCTATACCATTCCGTGGGGCCTGTTGATGTAGGGGCGACCGGCCGGTCGCCCCTACCATACTATTCCATGGCTCAATGGAAGCTGGGGTTATTTTGCTGCGGGCCCTAAGAGCAAGATATCAGGCCGAGCCGGAATCACATACTTTTCACTGGGAGCGGGACAATGAGTGAGAAAAAGTTGAGTACTGATGCAGTTGAATGGGTTTACAACCGCTATATCAAGGGCAACCCCGAAAGGATAGCGCATCTTGAACTGGTGCGCAGACAGTCCGACCTTGCCCAGCAAATCTACGATATTCGGGAGAAATTCCGAATGAGCCGGGAAGACCTCGCCGAGTTTTCCGGCCTGACTGCCGAGACTGTAGAGGACGTGGAAGAATCCGATTACGACGGGGATTGGGACGAGGCGATAAACAAAATCAACAACGGCTTTCGCAAGTGGTTCACCCAAGTCATCCTTCCCGCGTCTCGCATGAAACCCGAGGAATATGAGGTGGGCCTTCCTGGGACCCCGGTCTGAGCTGGTCTGCCGTGGACTCACCTGGCGGTTTTTTCTGCAAAACGGTCACCCATTGCGGCAGGATGTGCGGAAGGCAGTTATGAGGAAGTTCGTTCCAGGATAGAGAGAGGAAAATGACGTACGAAAGCCTTGCAAATTGTCCCCACTGAGGGTAAGATCATCCCCATTATGGGGACAAAGACCAACGTCGGCGCTTCCGCATTGTTCGGAAAAGTACGATCCTCGGTGCTTGCCCTCCTTTTTTGTCACGGCGACAGGGCTTTCTACTTTCGAGAAGTGGAGCGCTCCGTCGGCATGGGACGCGGTGCGGTTCAGCGAGAACTGACGAACCTTGTTAGCGCCGGATTGGTGACGCGGCGCAAGCAAGGGAATCAAGTTTATTATCAAGCCAACCCCAAATCAGCTATTTTCAGTGAACTGAAGTCCCTGATGGTCAAGACCGTAGGAGTAGCCGAGGTGCTTCGAGAGGCACTTATACCTTTGCAGGACCGTATAACAACGGCGTTCGTTTACGGCTCTTTTGCCAAAGGCACTGAGAAGACCGACAGTGACGTGGACGTCCTGGTCATAGGTGATGTTACGTTCGCCGAGGTGGTTGATCTCCTTGGGGCTGCGCAGGAATCCCTGGGCCGCGAGGTAAATCCCTCCGTGTATCCGGTGGCCGAATTTGTCGCAAAGGTCTTGGCAGGGCATCATTTCGTCACTTCAGTTGCCGGAGAGCCGAAAATATTCCTCTTTGGGGACGAGGATGTCTTTGGAAGACTGGTTGAGAAACGGTTGGCTGGTTGAGCACAGGACCAGCCGCGAGGAAATCGGAGAGCTGTTGGCGGTAGCAGATCGAGACGTCATTGATTGCAGGGAAGTCAGGGACTGGAAAAAATCATACCATCCTGATTTCTTTCATGGGTAATACGCTGTTAGCGGCAGATTCCCACCGTCCGACGCGGGAGGTTGTTCTTGAACGTTGGTTTGGCAAAAAGCACGTTTGCAAGAGGCTCTTTTGACTCTTCTTCGGGAGGTATGCGATGGCCGAATCAGAAGGCGCCCCGGCTGCTCCTCAGCCGATGTTTTTTTTCATTCCGGTGGGAAGACTGGTTGTCATGTCCATCCTGTCCGGCGGGTTGTTCCCGGTGTACTGGATCTACAAGAACTTCAAATTCCTGAAACAAACCTCGGACGCGGATATTTGGCCCTTTTGGCGGGCGGTTTTCGGCGTGTTGTTCTGTCACAGCCTGCTCAGGACGATCCATGACGATTTCCAGGCAAATGAGATAAAGAAGGCGAAGTTTGCCTGGGCTGCGTTGGCAACGGGATGGGTAGCGGTCATGGTGATCGGCAACGTGGTCCCTTTCCTTACAACGTACAAGGCCGGGTTGATTGGCTTCTTTATCCAGTTGCCCGCTTTCCTTTTCCTGGCGCCGGTCCAGCAGTACATCAACAGCATTAACGTGGCAACCAATCCGGCACCTCCTCCTTACCATAGGTGGTCAGTCGGCCACATAGTGTGCTTGGTATATGGAGTGTTAGTCTGGTTGGGGGTTATGATTATCATAGCGCGGTGAGGAGGAATAGGATGCGGCCAACCAAGTGGACCGCACCGATCACGAACCGAGACAGGCACGAAAGGCTTCTCGGCGCGTGAATGCGGTCATGGCTGTGTTCCGATAGGGACACGATTCTCTGCGAAAAAACTCAACCGGTGCGGTTCCCGTTGGTCACCGCACGCGGAGCAGTGCTTCAGATCCGGTATGTCCGCAATATATCCTTCGTCTTCGTCGCTGTAGAAGAGATTGATGTGGTAATCCTTCACTCTTCGCCCTCCATCCGGAGATTATACCGTTCAATGATCGTGAGGAACTGCTTCACTTGGTATGGTTTTGCTTTGCCGCGGACATTCCGGCGGTTCACCAGTTCCGGCGCCTCGGCTGGAGATAGCCGGAATTCATTGACCCGGTCAACTCAAAGTGCCACAATCTGGGGAATCTCTCTACGGTGTGGACACTCAACCGAATGCAACCCTTTTTTCTTTAGGAGAGACACGATGCGGCTGATGGATATTCCTGAAATTGCCCGACTGAGTGCACCGGAAAAAATCCTGTTGGTGGAAGATCTTTGGGACAGTATCGCCGCGGACGAATCTGCCGTGCCTGTGCCTCAAAGCCATCTGGAAGAATTGGACAGGCGGCTCAGGGCCTACGAGTCGCGTCCCGGCAATCTCCTCTCTCTTGAGGAACTTCGTTCCGGAATAGAGAGAGGGAAATGACGT
>DYLG01000218.1 GCA_020722215.1 Desulfomonile tiedjei | reverse complement strand
GATAAATCGCGAATTCACCTCACTTTTCCCAACGAACAAAACTCACTCTTCGGCGGTGGTCATCAATTCGATTTCCCCGTCTTCCCGGACGGTTATCGAGCGACGCGTGTCCCTAAGTCGTCTGGTTCTCGCCCCTCATGAGAGACTGAGGTTGATTTCCTGTACCAACGGATATAATCTGGCGCCGGCAATGGCCGGAGGAGATACCGATGATCTTCCCAAAGCGAGAATTTCTGTCCCGAGGCGTCTCTGTTCTCGTGCTGCTACTGACGGCCTCCGCCATCCTGGTCTCCGGGTGCCAGGAACTGGACACGATCAAGAGGGAACTCCTCAAGAAAGCCGAGTCGAAGTTCATCAAGACCAAGAAGCCGTTCCTTGCCAGAGACGGAATAACAATACGCCCTTGTTCACTCTATCAGGCGGCGAATCCCAATTCTGAAGTGGTTAGACGCCTTCCTGCAGAAACACCTGTCCGTTTGGTAGACAAAGTGGGGGAGTGGTACAAGATCCGAACCAGAGATGGCAGAGAAGGGTACCTCTCCGAAAAAATGATCGGGGGAGAAGAAATCATCGGGCTTACCCAGCAGCTCCGACGCTCCATAGAGGGCCTGCCCGTGCAGGCAGAAGGTGTCACGAAAAACAAGGCTAACTTTCGCCTTGCCCCGGGTCGCTGGAACACGGTGCTGGAAATCCTCCCGGCCGGAAGGAAATTCGAGATGTACGAGAGGGTGGCCACTCCCAGACAACAGCATTCGGAGAACCCGCAGAACGCACCGAGACGAGGAGCCGACCCGGCCGGGCACGAAGTGGCGGAAGGCCCTCAGCCCGCCGAATATCCCGAAGAGGATCCGAAAAAGGACATATGGTACAAGGTCAAACTGGAGGACGGAAGAGTGGGATACCTCTACACCCACAACCTCACCTTCACCCCTCCTGAGGACATAGCACGCATGGTGCCGTTCATGCGGCTTCTCGCTTGGAGAACCGTGAACACCACTGACGACCCGGACCTGGGCGCCAAGAACAACTACATCGCGGCGTACGCTCCAGTCGGCAAGGATCCGGGGTGCGATTTCACCCGCCTGTACTTCATGAACTGGTCCAACCGCCTCAAGAGACGGGTCATTGGCTGGCAAATGAGGGTAAGCGGAGTCCTTCCCATTACCGATTTCCACTACGAGGGAAGGCCGGGATTCAGCGTCCGACATCTTCATCCGAACAGGGCGGATAAGCTGGTGCTGGCCAACTACGTTTTTTCCGGGGGAAAGATTCGGAAGGTCAGCGAGGAAGAGATACCTAACACGCTTACCATGCATTGACGATTGTCCCCGGAATGACTGATTCATTGGGGTGTAGGAACAAGATCCTGACTTCACTGATGCCGGCGAGGTCAGCGGACGATCAGGCATGTGGCCGTTTGGGCGAGATTCATGGAAGACCGGGGTTGAGGTCTCATGGGAGCAGAAGACGCGAGTTCGCTGCGTGAGCAGCTCTACCGTGTGATTCAACATTATGCCGAGCTGTCCGCCATGGCCAGAAAAGGCAGCGTGGATCCTCTGGCCCACATGGGGCGTATCCTTCAGCGGCGTTTCCCATACCTGCTTCTCGTCATCAGGGATATGCTTCCGCTGCTGGCACGAGGCCATGTCACCTACTACGAGGTTCTGTTCAACATTATCAGGGAAGCCCAACGATTTCCTGATTTCCGCACGATTCAGGAGAGCAAGAAGGAGATCGAGAAAATTGAGCAGGAAGGCAAGGCCTTTTTGTTTGCAGTCAAGTGGCTGGACTCGAAGAATCACGTGAGACCTGCCCTGGAAGAATTGGACCGGATTCAGGGCGTTATGATGGAGATGAACGACAAGTACGTGAAACGATACGGCCACCGAGCTGCCAGTGGCCAACCCCTTGTTCCCCACCATATTTCCAAGGAGAACGAACCTGCGGACATCACGTTCAGGCGAGTCGGAGAGCTTGTCCGCCGCGCTGTTCATCAGTTGTTTCACTTGATGGTTGAGCATGAATATAACAGATCGCTCTCCTTCATTTTCAAGGGTTCCCGCAAGGAAATCGAGCAGGACATACTCAAGCTGGCATGGTTCCTTTTCAGGTGCGGCTATTCCGTGGACTGGACGGCGAAAGGGTACTACAAGGAGCAGTTGTCGGCGTTTCTCAATGAACGGCTGCTCGATTATCTCATCGAGACACGGGAAGCAGTTGCGGGCACCCAGGGCTTGTCCATGCATCTTGCCATGATTTCTCTTATCGATTTTGGCAGCTTTTTCGAATTGCAGAAGGATTACTGTAGCATAGACGACCGCAGAGAGGTGGCTCAACAACTGAAAATCCTCAAGACCAAGAAGCGGCGCGGCGCGGAGATTCTCAAGAAATTGCACACCCTTTACAAGAGTTACGAATCGACAGGCCACGGCGTGCAGGCCCAAAGATACCTCGGTTACCGGTACTACTCTTCTTGCGGAAGCTACTACGGAGAGCGCCGTCCTATGGATTCGATGGGGCCCGCCGCCGTGAAGATGTACAAGCGATTGGTCGACAAGGAGACAGTAGAGAAACAGACTGCGAAGGAGATCGCGGAAAGCGGTCCGGCATACAGCTCCAAGACCAAAGAGGAGATGGCAGCGCTAGTAAAGCTGATCGTGGATTCCCTCGAAAATCCCGCGAGCGTCAGAGGTGAAAAGGTCAAGGTTCTGGGCGAAATTTCGTCAGGCGGCATGGGCAAGGTAAGCATCGGCATATACAACAACATGATTGTGGCTCTAAAGACGGTCAAGGCTGATCTTGGGGAGACCGCTGACGAAAGGGTGGCGCTGTTGAAATACGAAGCCGCGATACATTCGCGGGTTCAAACTTCCGAGAGAGAACCGGGAAAAGTGTTGCCCCCCGACCAGCAGCATCCATCCATTGTGGAATACTATGGATTGGTTGAACAGGGCGGGGAATTGATAATGATCAACGGGTATTATCCCAACGACAACCTCACGGCTCTTGTTCAGAGGAACTGGAGCGCCAGGCCCAAAAGCGGGCCCGACTCCGGACCCGTCATAACCATGCGAACGTTCAAGCACATCGTTGACCAGTCGCTGGAGTGTCTTCGTCATTTCCGACAAAAGGGGGTAATCCACAGGGATTTGAAAACGGACAATATCCTGTACATGGTGGACGAAACAGGAGAGGCCAATCGTATCAAGATAATAGACTTCGGCGCGGGCCTCGCCGTGGGATCCGGCGCAGAACATGATCACTTCGAGCGAAAAGTGGTTGGAACCCTGTCATACATGCCCCCTGAACAGGCAAAGGGCAAGAGCCTTTTTCAATCTGATCTGTACAGCCTCGGCGCCATCTTCACCGTACTGCTGACAGGGAGAGTGCCGATAGATGTTGGTGTACCGAAAACCAGACAAGAACTCACAAAGCAACTCAAGAGGATCAGGACGGAGCCGAGAGCCAAGCTTGCTACGCTCAGCCCATGGATTCGGAAACATCCTGAGCTGACACCTATCACGAAGATCGTTGAGCGCATGCTCGACCTCGATCCGCTCGAAAGACCAAGTGTGGAACAGTGCCTGCTGGGATTGGATGAGGGGTTCGCATCCCTGGGTGATGACATGGATTCCATGAGGATCTCATATTATGCAGACTGACAGAGCAGATTGACCGGGCCTGTGGGCCTTTATCGATGGTGGACTGTTGTCCATCCGCGGAGCCTGGAGATCAATACCTGGACTATGAAAAGACCTAGCTGCGGTTTGGACCGAATCTTGGCGACAAATTCCTCTCGTTTTACGGGAAGCAGGACAGAAGGTGTCAAGGCCGTTGCAGTGGCTGTTCTGGGGCTGCCGGTGATCAGAGCCATCTCACCGAAGAATTCGTGTGCCCCGAGCACAGCCAGTCTTGTCGATTCGCCCTCGAATTCGTAGCTGATCTCGATCTCTCCATCTATAATGAAGTACATTGCGTCCCCTGCTGCGCCTTGCCTGAAAACGATTTCTCCGCGGTCCACCCGGACGCTGGAAGCCGGGTCTACGTTCAGCAGAAAACCTGTCTCGCCGGCGGGCGGTCGTTCTTGAGCCGGAAGGTCTTTCGCACTGGCCTTCCAGGATTCTCGCAGCTCCGGGTCTCTCTGAAGCAGGGATTCCACCACTGATGCGGTCTTGCTTATCCTCCGGCTCAACGCGGCCAGTATCTGCAAGACGACCTGCGGATCTTGTTCGGCCCGCCCGAAGAGCGATTCCTTGCTAAGAGGGAAAACACGAGTGCTCAGGACGGCTCGTACCGTTGCCGAGCGAGGCACATTCTCAATTAGCGCCATTTCGCCGAAGAATTCCCCCCCTCCCAATCGTGCCAGGACCACTTCTTTTTCACCAAGGAAGCGAGTCACTTCCACTTCTCCGGATTGAATCACGTACATGGTATCTCCGGGGTCGCCCTGTCTGAAAATGACTTCACCCCCTTCATATCTCCGGCCGTAAAGCTCTTCAGGCGTTACCATGGTCAAAACCCATCCTTGGCAGTAATGGAGTGCTCCAGCGTCGTCCCCCTGGATATTGGCTGCTCCATAGTCCGCGCTGCACGTCGCTTTCATCGCGGCATCGGGACGCCGGGCAATGCTTTCGGGGACTGAGCACAAAGGGCAAGCTGCCATACGTTCCCTGCGAATTCAAGTCCTACGATGACCAGAATCCACGGTCAAACTTTGACGTGGCTGGGGTGTGGGTCCTTGGAGGACCGATGTGAGGGATGCGCGACCCGTAAAGTCCGGCCGAGTGGCACATCTCACCATAACGTATGTCTTCCCCCCCCCGATTCGGGAGTGTTGTCGAACGAGCTACTCCCCTGGGCTCGTTTCAGCCCCCTCCAAGACCACGATTCTCCCCCTGTGGTCGGCATCAGCCCGAATCGCACAGGCAAAGCATTCTCCTTCGTGCTTGAAAAAGTATCTCGTTCGACGGATGCCCCCTGCAAGACGAACGAAGAGCTGCCTGCTGCGCTCATACACGCGGCCGGACAGATTGATCAGCCGGAAGCGTATCGCCTTCATCCGACGATTGACCCAGGTTTCCCCCAACACCAGGCGCTTCATGGCTGAGTTCAGAAAGAAGAGGACCTTGTGCCATAATCGTGTCACATCGTTGGTGAGAGATTTTACTCGCGAAAAGGAATATATCCTATTGATCTCTCGAGAACAACTAGGTTTTTCTATTTTTCTTGACCAGCGATCCAGGTCTCCTGGTTGGGGCTACGCCTTTCTCATAGCCGACATGTTTTCAGGCCTAAAGACCCAAGGCCTCGGCGCACGGTTATTGCAGGCATTGGCAAGACCGTACATACTTAAGAATTGGGATGGACCGGCCTCATTTCCCGAAGTCGCGCTACACGGATAGTCAGCAGGGCAGTCCAACGCCCGCTTGGCTCGCCAGACGGAATTTGGGCATGTGGTCTCGGCGAGGCAAGCTGCTCCACTCAGGGAATGAATAGCAGAAAGATCGCTCACGGGGTCTTTGACTGTCTTTCTTACTCGTATGTGTGTTGGTTGATGCTGTGTCGGTCAGTAACAGAATCCGTACCGGGAGCCCAGGCATCACGGATAACCGCTCAATAACTGCTTAGGATTGTACCGCTCCCCCGCCGGAAGGAGGTCATCCATGGTTCGCTCACCCACGGTTGAGGATCTGAGAATACAAGTCTGCGAACTTGTCAACCAGGCCCTGGAGCCGAGACAGGCAGAGGACGGAGTAGCGTGGGAGCAATTGTTCTCCCTGGGGGTTTTGGATAGTTTTCCGGCGGGTTGTGCCTTTTTCAATGATCAGTTCACGCTGCTGAAATGCAACCATACCTATGCGGACTTCTTGCGGATTCATACTCCCTTCAGGGCTGAACAAGCTCTGGGTATGTGTCACTTCGATTACAAACCGGGGAGTGCCCAATATCTCGCCGATTGGTTTCAACAGGTCCGCGACACTCGGAGAGCGGTCACGCGGTATGACTTGGAGCTGTGGGTTCTGATTGATGGTGTGCCGCATGTCAGTTATTGGGACGCTCACCTCGCCCCGGTACTGACCCGTGACGGTAGACTGCACGGTTTGGTCATGTGTTGCGTTGACGTAACGCAGCGGAACTTGCTGAAGACGAATTTGATAAACACGCAAGCGGAACTGGCAAGGGGACTTCGCCATATTGCGGAATTGGAGACTGCGATTCGCGTGTTGCTTCGTCTGCGGGACGAGGACAAGAGGCTGATCGAGGAAAGGTTGCTTGCCAACATCAAGCACTTGCTGTTGCCCTGCATAGCCAAGCTCAAAGCGACCAGATTGGATTCGGAACAGACACTCTGCCTGGACGTCATTCAATCAAATCTGCAAGAGCTGGTTTCTCCACTCTGCCGGAATCTCCTGTCGTCGGCCGGCGGTCTGACACCCACGGAGATTCAGGTTGCCAACTTGAGGAGGGAGGGCAAGACCAGCAAAGAAATAGCGGCCTTCATCGGCGTCTCCAAAGGGTGCGTTGACTTTCACGGAAACAACATGCGCAAGAAGCTTGGTCTGGCAAACACGAAGGCCAACCTGAAGACTCACCTCTTGAGTTTGGCTTAGGGCTAGATTTGCTAAATAGAGTCAAGCAGTTATGAAATGAAGCACAAAGTGCGGCCCCGGATCGCCCCTACCGGTCCTTGGGTCACAGACCGGGACGGAGACCGGTCAATACCTGATGCACCCGGTGAAATCCTTATCCTGGCTCTCCCCGTCCTATCTTAGTCGGTTACAGCCTCAAATCCAAATATGTCAAGGCTGACCCCATTTCGTTTCCTGTTTCCCGGCAACCTCGGTCGGTGGTATATTCGGATAAGCAATGTGGGAAGGTGCAGCGGGGTTCCATGCCGGACATAACCAATCCACACGACCGATTTTTCAAGGAGGTCTTTTCCCGACCCGACGTGGCGGAGGATTTTGTCCTCCACTATCTCCCTTCTTACGTGG
>DYLG01000217.1 GCA_020722215.1 Desulfomonile tiedjei | reverse complement strand
CAAACACCACCCGGGGAACCCCAGACGCGGTTTGAAAGAAAACAAGAACATACGCCTGATTCTCGTTGAATATAAACGGGATAAGACGAGCCTTCGTACCCGTCGTCATCAAACCTACAGCTTCGAGATCATAGATAAACCGGGTACCCGAACGCCGGGATGTCACCCCCAAGGTCTCTACCACCATATTGCGGAGTCGGCTGCATCCATTCACCCACCGGTCAAAATCGGTACGCACCGACGCCTCGGGGGATATTTCCCCCGCGGTAAAGTTCTGTTTTATCCGGTGGTACGCCACATCACTCCTCGAAGTCGTAGTACGCAACCCGATCGTACTCTGGGCTCACAAACGTATCGGAATCGGGATTCTGGTCATGGTGGATATACTCATTCCCGACGTTGGCCTCCGTCCCGATGACATAAGTCAGAGTCGATCCAAATTCTTCTGAAAGCGCGTTTTTTAGCGTCTTGTCCGCAGTGATTGACATGCACACGCGGGACGCGAGGTAAAGCTCCAACGCGCTGATGAACCCCGGGGAAAACCGCCCTGAAACAGTTACTTTCCGAGTGTAGTACAAATACAGGGGAGCAACGGTTGTTACGATATTAGGGCCTATAACATCCCAGACACGCCGCGTCCCCTTTGGGTGGATGTACCGAGGAACCAGACAGTCCGCGGGAAGCGGATAAGCGTAATGGGCGCTTGGAACCTCAACGGCCCCGTCTTCCAGCGCCTCCAATTTCCGAACCCCACGGGCAAAGGGCCAATCAAACAGAGATATGAGGTAATCCCGTGAGCTATCGAAGAACGCCCTACACGCTCTTGAAGTCTTCGACGAGTTATCAAGAACGGAAATAGGGCTTTGGCCTAAATACGCCAAAGCCCCGTTACAGATATCAACTTCACTGGCCATTATCAGAACTCGATATCATCGCCCTTTAATCTTTTCCGGGAGCGACGAGTCTTACCCACTTCGAGAACGTCCATCCCGGGAACATCCAAATCCTCGTCTACTCCAAACCGAGTCATATACGGGTGGTTTTCTTCGTCGATGCTATCAACTACATCCCCCGCCATGAATGTACGAATGGCACCATTCACCCGAGCTTGACACGCAATTTCGGCTCTGTACGGCATAGAATCCTCCTAATCTATCGGGGGCCAAAGCCCCCGCCGAATCATGGTTCATCAGTCAGCCATCTGCGCTCCGCCGAGGACGACACCTGCGGACCAAGTACCAGCGGTCACGGTGCCGATAAGGGCGAGTGTGATATACCGCTGGGTATTGGAGGGAACGGAAAACCGGATCGGGCCGTTGTTCATCTGCGCTGCGGTGAAGTTCACCGTGGCTCTGGCAGTCGCAGGAGATGAGGTTGTACCGTCATTCAGGGTCACGCCAGTGACTCCGGCCATGCCGGCCCCCATAATCCAGATTTCAAGCATACGGCCCTTCTGAGGCATGGTAGTACCGAGATCCAGGGCTGTCGGGGTTCCGCTGTAGGCCAGGTCATTCGCGAACATACTCTGCTTATCCAGAAACATTGTAGTATCTCCTCGTTGTTACATACGTTTTTTACCAGCAGCAGAAGTGCGTTTCACCGTCTTTTTTACACCGCTGGTAGTTGAGGTTTGTTTCACCATCTTTTTTACACCGCCGGTAGCCGGAGTACGGTTCACCATCTTCGTTATCATGATTCTACCTCCCGAGATTTTACGCGGTAAGAACTGATTCCGTCTCAAGAATAGCATTACATTCCCGGATGGGGCGGCCACGGAACGCCGGAATAGTCTTTCCGAAGATCTCCGTGTACCCGAGGGCCGCATTCGACTTTTCCACCGCGGCCATATCCAGCATTGCAGCAACACCCGGAGAACAATAAAAACTTCCAGAAGTTCCCGCGGGAACCGTGTGCATGGCCCGGATCATGGCCTGATACAGATCCTTCTGCGCGGTGGCGTCGGCCATGTTAGCCAGCTCGACATTTCCAATCCGGACCACACAACGCCAATCCTTCACGCACAGACCGAGCTTCCACTGATAATGCGACCGAAAACCCTGGAACCGACCACCGTCATCATCCATCAGGGTAACTTCGCCCAGGTCTTCGCTCATGAGACCGGCCTTGGATCCCTTGGGATAGATACCAAACACCGAATGCTGACCCCAGCAGATATACCAGACAGAGGTCTGAGCGCTGGCCGTGGTGCCGCCAGCCCCGATAATATGCTTCAGGTACGCAGAGTTTGTCTGCGCCGTGAACTTGTTGGCAGGAGTACCAAGGGTAGAATACCGGGGAGCCAGCCCAAGAAACTTCTCGGGGTCAGTCGTGGTGTCCGCGTAGAATATTCCGGTGGCCATCGCCTGGCTCATACCCTCGATATGCGCCCGGTCCTCGGTAAGCCGGAAATCAGCGGTATTGCCGTTCAACAGGGCCAAGTCCTTGTCAACCTCACCGTATGCCTCCAGCATAGCTATGGACTCATCCACCTGCGCGGAAGTTGACTTGCCAGGGGGGACGCCCTTATACGTTATACGCCAAGTGGGGGCGGGGATGCCGGTACGAACCGAAACCCGATGACCCGTAGGAAGATTACCCTCGACCAAGGGAATGTCGGTAAGAATGGGGTTGGACTGATTCAAAATCTCAGCCAAAGCTGAGACACCACCATCGGGGTCCATGCGGGACGCCACGTTCACCAGATTGGGAAAGTCCGCTCCGGTCATGCTCATAGGCGTGTATGCCATTGTCGTTTCTCCTCGTCTAGTTCGTCATTGTTGGGTACAACGCTTCCGCATATGATTTCCTTCTCTGCGGCTGCGTTGGAGTAGTTCGAATAAATCCACCCTCCTGGAGCATGGCCCCCACCTTTCTGAAGTGCTCAAGCACTACAGGATGGTTCGCATACCCAGTCTCCTTGAGTAAGCCCCGAAGGGTTCCGTCGCTGTCAAGATGGTTCAGGGCACCCTTGGCCAGCCTGAGATTTTCCGTACCCTGCTCGCCCCATGATGCCACGTGCTCCTGACCCGCCTTGGCCAGAACGGTCCGCACCGAGTTACCCTGGGACGCCAAGGTCTCCTTTACCATTGAAAACACCGATTCCATCTGCCCCTGGGTCATCCCGTTCTTGTAGGCGAACCCCCGGAGAGCTTCTGGGGCTCCCTCCGGTAGCTTATACGCGGCTGGGTCAGCTACCGTATCCGCCTTCGCTTTGACAACCGTCCGCGCAAGGTCTTCGATAGACTTAAACTCCTTCAGCGCATCACTTTTTCCTATGTCCCCGGGAAGAGACGCCCGCCAGTCTGGTACTTGCGCCTCGGACACGGGTGCCTTCGCCTCAGGCACCTTCGCCTCAGGCACCTTCGCCTCAGGCACCTTCGCCTCAGGCACCTTCGCCGGGGTTACGTCACTCGGCGTCTGTTCCGTCGTAGCCGGTACTATCCCGCTCATTTAGCCCCTCCGTAAGGATTCTAGGATAACACGTTGGATCAGCTTGTCCTATCGCATCAATGAGGAAAAGCCCTATGCTTCTTCGCCCTTCATTGAACTCCGTAGAGTCTTTACCCGCCCCGTAAGACAGCGTGTACACTCCGCACTCCGCCAAAATCATCCAAAGGAACAGCCTCCCTTGTCGAGATTTTGACACATTACGAACCAATTCTACAAAACTTTGACCCATAGGTCAACCCCCTCAGCGCTATCCTACAGAATTTCTCATCATACTCGCAAGTTCCGACGCCCGCTCGGGGGCCTGCTGCTCTCCGTATTTTGACCTCTCTATCTCCTGAGCCGCGCCGTCCACATCCCCTTGGCCCAATTTCTCAAACATGCGCCGAAACCCTTTCAGATTATCCATACCCATGTTATACGCCATATTATGGAGCACTTCGCGCTGCACCGGATTCGCGTCTATCCCCAACTCCGCAAGGTAATTTCCGACCTGAAGCGAGGCATGAAAGTGCTTTAGCGCCATGTCCACCCCGAATTCGGCCTTCTTCAGCCACGACGGGGCATCCGAGGCCACAGACGTGTACCGGCTTCGTGCCATGTCAAGCGCCTGCTCCTCGCTCATACCCGCCCCGCCAAGCTTCGAACCGAAGCCTATTGTCCAGTTCCCTCGGGAGTCGCGGTACGGCGTATCACGGTATCCCTCATGCCGCGCCAAGTCAAGAAGCCCGCTCATGTACGCCCGATTTCCCAGCTCGCTCGGGGACTCATAAACGGTGTACCCATGTTTTGTCTTACGCACCCCCGCCTCCCGCAGGAATTGTTTCCGAATAATTTACCCCGGCCTCGGACTGGGCCTTGGCCGCTTGCGCCCGTTCAAGATTGAGTCTGGAGTCAATAACCCTGCCGGCCTCTTGCGCCTGCGCCTCCCGCGCCTGGGCCTGAGCCTGCGCCCGAGCCTGCCGCTTCTGAGCAACTTCGTCATCCGTGGCAAGGATATTCTGGCTTACCCCGGTAATATCCGCGATCTCATCGGCCACCCGGTCAATGTCAATCTTGTCCATTACCCGTTGATCAAGAGTCGCCGCGTTAGCAACAAACCCCAGGAACGAAGTAATACCCTGCATGGCAAGTTGCTTCTGCGCGTGCGCCAGGGGGCCAACAAGGCGAATGTTGTACTCCCCGCCCGTCATCTTCTCCATCTCTTTCGGCAGCTTGGGAATCTTTCCTTTTCTGAGAAGGATGTTGAAACATCGCGTCAGCATCGGTCGGAATAGTTCATGTTGCAACCGTTCTATGACCGGACCAAGCCGAAGGAGCTTCTCATTCTCCCGTATGTTGGCCTCCGTGGCCTTCAACGGGGACGCGTTGGGATCCCGTGCCGCAGTAAGAAATATGTCAACGAAGAACGATCGCTGAACACGCTGTTCAACCCGCTCTATAGCCGCGGACACTCCCTGAAAGTCAACACGGACGCTATAAAGCTCGGATATCTTGTCGTTGGGGTTCGAGTAGTACGTTATACCCCCTGGCATTGTCTGTACCATCCCGCGAAGCCTCGCTGGGGCATTCACCGGAGGATCCACAGCTTTGTGAACACCCTTCAGGAAGCTCTTTTCCATCTCCTGAAGCCTCCGTATGTCCGGGAGAACCCGAGAACCGAGGCCGACGCCGTACACATCGGACCCGATCACGTCCCAACGGGCCACGAAGTACGGCATCTCATGGAAACCCTCTCGTCTCAGCGGCTGGATAGTGGAGTAATTGAACTCACTCGACGGCCTCCAGCTCTGAACGCCCATGGCCCCGCCGTAATACTCGTAGTACACCTGCGTGTACTTCTTACCCAGGAAAGGCTCGGGAACGACAGCGCACAAAACCGGAACGTCAACCTTCTCAGCCTCACTAAAATTATTCTCATACCTGCTTTTCAGCGCGGACGACACATTTTCAATGCCGAATTCCTCCACAACTCGCCGGGTGGACATGAGCATAATGCGAAAATAGGTATCGACGACACCCTCAGGGCCGATGGAGAACGCGAATTCCCCGACGGTGAGCAATTCGAAGTGGAACGCGCTGTCACTGACCTTATTTTCCCCCACAAAGAGCGAACCTGTGCCGAAACCCGCGTGCTCCGGGTAGAAACTCTGGATGACCGAGTAGAAATTTGAGTCATGAAGCTCGCGATGAAGGACTTTACCCGCCTCCTGAATCCACATCTTAAGCTCGGGAAACCGGTTGAATATCGGATTGGCCCATTCCAGGGTTATCCAGTTACGGTTCGGGGACGTGAGACCCCCGTGAAACCCGGAGGAAAGGATGTTCAGAGAGTCGGTGCCTATCGTGTTTATCAGCTTCGGGGAAGAAAGCGATCGCTTATACTGCTTCCCTGGAAGAGTGTACAGCCCCCGCCCAGGAAGAAGATAGTCGGACAGGTTTCTCCACTCCGCCTCCCACTCCGACCGCTCGGTAACAAGGACATCATAGGTAGAGACAAGGGCCTCGTAATCCATTGAGAGCGGAACGCCCTTCTTCCCTGTCTTCCTCGCCATTTATTTTCCCGCCAAAAGAGACCTCGTTGTCTCAGCGTCATCCTCATCCAGCAACGGGCTTGACAGAACCGTGGCGGTACGTCCTACTTTCTTGGACGCATTTATCGTCTCGTCCATCCGTGCCTTGCTCTCAAGCCCCTCCTGAGCCGTAGTCCAGTCAATAGAGTCCGGCATGTCAATATCCGGGAGGCTGTTTATCGTGGACGCGGCGGATAAGGCCACCATCTGCTGCATCATGGCGTTCATGGCCGCCGTCATGGAAGCGGTGTACTGCTCCATAGCCGATGTCGCGGTGTTCTTCGCGGTAGTAGTCGCCGATGTAGTGGGCCATGCGGATGAAGCGGACGACGATGATCCTTTTGACATTGCCGTAACCTCCTATGCCCCTAATAGCGTACCCGCCGGGGCTTCCTCTTCCTCATCCGTAAGAGGCATCCTCGCGGACCGGGACAAGACGGTGGTTGATCCAGGAGTGCTTTTACTTACCGCTGAAGCGTCTCCCCGAGTCACCGTGAACCCGGTAAATCCTTCAGGGTCCCCCCATTCTTCCATCAGTCCTTCAAGACGCGCTTGATCCCCCGCGCCCCATATAGTTGCGAAATAATTACTCACCCGGGTATCTTTCTCCGCCTGGGTGACGTTATAGTCTATGCCGAGTACCGCGGCGTTAGCAGCCTCCTGGCTTATAAGCGTATTGACATACTCCAGCGCGGTGTCCGCGTAATTGAGATACTCGGCGTAGAGACTGTCCCGATCGGAAATCCCCTGGGCTTCTTCCTGCTGCTCTAGGGCCTCCTCATACGTTGGATACCCCAATTCATCCAGGATATCCTTAGCAGATTTTGTAGACGCGGACGCCGTGGACGCCGTGGACGCCGTGGACGCCGTGGACCCGGCACTGGTTGACGCCGAAGCTTCACCCCAGGTCCGGCCTTCTTTAGCCCCGTGCGTTACATAGTGGTAGAACGGGTTGAGCCCGGACGCGGCCACGTCCGGGTTGGCTTCGAGATA